>NZ_PIPF01000001.1:0-449867 GCF_004025845.1 Janibacter hoylei PVAS-1 | reverse complement strand
TACCAGAAGTCGAAGGAGCTGGATCAGAACGGCATCGTCTCGCCGAACGTCTGGCGTGCTCTGGCCGGCCTGAAGTACACGAAGACCGACCCGGCCAAGCCGACCACGCCGGCGACCCTGGGCGGTGACCTGGCGAAGTACCTGACCACGAAGATCCGCAAGGGCGACCGTGGTGCTGCCGTGACGGCGCTGCAGAAGAAGCTGAGGATCGACGCCGACGGCGTCTTCGGCTCCGGTACCGAGAAGGCCGTCAAGGCCTACCAGAAGTCCAAGGAGCTGGACCAGAACGGCATCGTCTCGCCGAACGTCTGGCGCGCCCTGGCCGGCCTGAAGTACACCAAGACCGACCCGGCCAAGCCGACCAAGCCGGCTGCACCCTCGGGCGACCTCACCCCCTTCCTCGACACGAAGATCCGGAAGGGCGACCGCGGTGCAGCCGTCACGGCCCTGCAGAAGAAGCTGAAGATCGACGCCGACGGCGTCTTCGGATCGGGCACGGAGCGGGCGGTCAAGGCGTACCAGAAGTCCAAGCAGCTGGACCAGAACGGCATCGTCTCGCCGAACGTCTGGCGCGCCCTCGCCGGCAAGAGCTACACCAAGACCGGGGTGCGGGCTGCGGCGGCCAAGCCGGCGGCCGACCCCTCGCGCGGGGCCACCGTCTCGACGAGCACGCCCTACGACAGCGTCCGCTCGACGGTCCTGGCGAGCGGTGCCCGTGGCGCCCACGTCAAGACCCTGCAGCGTGCCCTCGGCGGCGTCGCCGTCGACGGCGTCTACGGCAGCGGCACGGTCAAGGCGGTGCGGTCCTTCCAGGCGAAGGAGGGGCTGCCGGTCACCGGGATCACCGACGACAAGGTCTGGGCTCGCCTCGAGAGCAAGGACCACCCGTCGGCCATGCACCGCACGGTGGTCCTCAAGCCGGGCTCGACCGGCGAGGCCGTGCGGGTCGTCCAGCGCACGCTGGGTCTGGAGGTCGACGGGGTCTTCTCCGACGAGACCCGTGACGCCGTCAAGGCGCTGCAGCGTCGCCACGGCCTGACGAGCACCGGCTACGTCGGGGGAGTCACCTGGCAGGCGATCGACCGAGAGGCCCGGGCCCGCCGCTGAGCGTGCACCCGGAGGGCATCACCGTGACCGCGCATCGGTCAGGCGGTGACGCCCTCCGCCCGTGCCCGGCGCTCGAGAGTCGCCGCGTCGGTGGGGCCGAGGTGGACGACGAGCGAGCCGCCACGTGACCACACGTCGAGGGTCGTGCGCAGCAGGGCCTCGGCGGTCGGGTCGACGAGCTGGACCCGGGCCGCGGCGCCGCAGCCCGCCACGAGCTGGCCGTAGCTGCCCACCCCGCCCGCCGTGCGCAGGGCAGGGTCGTCGTCCTCGGGCTCGGCCCAGGGGGTGAAGTCATCGCCGTAGGACGCCAGGTCGGCCGCCTCGTCCATGACGCCCTCGGGCACGGGAGCGGGTGAGCGGCGGGCCAGCGAGGCCCGCGTCACGAGGACGCCCGGGCCGTCCGACGCCAGCTGCTCGAGGTCGTCGGTGACGACGAGGTCGACGGGACCGGTCCCGTCGAGGTCGACGCACGCGCCGACCGACCACACCGCCCAGGCCCAGTAGACGAGTCGCCAGTGCGGCCGCATCGCCAGCCGCACCGTCGACCCCGGCTCGAGGTCCCACTCCTCCTGCAGCGCATTGGCCGCCTTGCTCACCCAGGTGCCGATGACTCGGCCCGACAGCTCGATGCGTTCGCCGGCGGTGGGGCCGGGCACGTCGTCGTAGCAGGTGATCCGCGGGGCGGCGGAGTCGGTGCGGTTGATCTCGGCCAGGACGTGTGCGGGGGTCGGCATGGGCCCAGCCTACGAAGGGGGTGACCGCCCGCCGGATACCGTGGCCGCCGTGGAGACCCCGACGAGCACCCGCCCCGACGTCGCCCCGGCCCTGGAGCGGCTCGTCGTCGCGGCTGCTGCCTGGGTCGTGGTCCTCGGTTTCGTCGGGTCCCTCGCTGCCGCCGTCGGCGCGTGGACGCCCCTCGTCGGTGTGGTCGTCGCTGTCGTGAGCGCAGCGGGGGCGGTCGCCGTCTCGAGGTGGCTGCCCCGACCCTCAGGGCGGGCCATGGGACCCGTTGCTGCCGCCGCCCTCGTGCTCGGGGTCGTCGCGGTCACCCTGTGGACCGGTGCCACCCACTCCGAGCAGGTCATGCCCCGGCGGGACTCGGCGAGCTACCTCCAGGCGACGATCTACCTGGCCGAGACGGGCTCTCGTCCGGTCGCCGTGGACGCCGAGACCATCGGTGGTCCCGAGACCCTCGCGGAGGACGGGCTGACCCTCGAGGCGCCAGCCTTCTACGAGATCGGCTCGCCGGAGGAGCCGCAGGTCCAGCCGCAGTTCATGCCCGGGCCGGCGCTCGTGTACTCGCTGCCCTGGTGGGCCGGGGGGGCGACCCCCGTGCTGTGGGCGCCGGCCGTCGCCGGTGGCCTCGCGCTGCTCGCCATCGGTCTGCTCGTCTCGCGCGTGGTCGCGCCGGCCGCGGCGGCACCGGCGGCGGTGCTCGTCGGCGCCTGCTTCCCGTGGCTGCACACGGCCCGCTCGACCTACTCCGAGCCGCTCGCCGGCCTGACCCTCGGCGCCGGTTTCCTCGCGCTGACCCTCCTTGCTGGGGCGGGGGAGGAGGGCGAAGGGGACCGCGCCCGGGCACTGCGCCTCGCCGCGCTCCTGGCCGGCGGCCTCGTCGGTGGCACCTCGATCGTGCGCATCGACGCGCTCCGCGAGACGATGCTGCTCGTCCCCGTGGCGGCGCTCCTCCTGGCGCGTGGGCGCGGCTGGGCCAAGCCCCTGCTCGTCGGCGCGAGCGTGACGACCCTCGCCGGCTTCGCGGTCGCCGGCGCGATGAGCTGGCGCTACCTCGGCGAGATCGGCGGCTCGCTCGTGCCGCTCGTCGGTCTCGTCGTCCTCATGTCCGGCGCCTCGTGGTGGCTGCTGCGGCGGGCCCGGGCCGGGATGAGCCTGCCGAGCGGTGTCGCCCGCCGGCTGCCCGACCTGCTCGCCGGGGCCGTGCTCGTCGTCGGGGTGCTCCTCCCCCTTCGCCCGCTCGTCATGACCACCCGGCAGGACCCGATGGACCCGGGGGCCATGTACGTCGCCCGGATGCAGGCCGAGCTCGGCCTGCCGATCGACGGCGGGCGGACCTACGCCGAGCACTCGGTGGACTGGCTCGCCTGGTGGGTCGGCCCCGCGGCGCTCGTCCTCGCCCTGCTCGCCCTCGCGGTGCTCTTCCGCCGGCTGGGCACCTGGTGGACGCGCGGTGGTGACCTGCCGGTCTGGGGTGCCGCACTCGTCGTCACGACGGGCTCGACCCTGCTCACCCTCGTGCGACCCGGCATCACGCCCGACCACCCCTGGGCGGACCGGCGGCTGCTCGTCGCGCTGCCGCTCGCCCTCGTGCTCGCCGTCGCCGCCGCCTGGTGGGGTGCCCGGCAGGCGCGGCAGCGATGGGGTCGGGTCGCCGCGGGCGGCGCCCTCGTCGCCCTGCTCGCGGCGACCGCCGTCCCGACCGGCCTGGCCACGTGGCCGCACCACGACGAGCGCGTCGAGGCCGGGGGGCTCGCGGCGGCGGAGGCCTACTGCGACGCCTTCGAGCCCGGCGACGTCGTCCTCGCCGTCGATGACTGGGCCGTCAACCACTGGACGCAGGTGACGCGCGGCATGTGCGGCGTACCCTCCGTCGCGACGACGGGACGACTGCGTGACGACCCGGAGCAGGTGCTCGCCGCGGCCCGGCGCCTCGACGAGCGGGTCCGCGCCCGCGGTGGCCAGCTCGTCCTGGTGGCCCACCGGGAGCCCGCGACGCTGCGCGACCTCGGCGCGACCGATGTCCGGACGGTCCTCGACACGGTGATCATGGAGGACCCGCACGTGCTCACCGAGCGACCCGAGGAGCTCGACCCCCTTCGCCTCGTCGTGTGGACCGGTCACGTCCCGCGATGAGTCGGGCCGGTCGCATAGGCTGCCCGCGATGAGCGCGCACCACGCCCCCGATCCCGACGGCCGTCCCGGTGACGCCTCGTTGAAGATCGCCGTCGTCGGCCCCACCCACCCCTACAAGGGGGGCGTCGCGTCGCACACGACCACCCTCGCCCACGAGCTCGAGGACGCCGGCCACGACGTCACCCTCGTGTCGTGGAGCCACCTCTACCCAAGCTTCTTCTACCCCGGCGAGCAGTCGGTGCCCAGCGCAGGGGACCCGGACGTCGAGCCCTTCCCGCGCACGGTGCGTGCCCTGTCCTGGGCTCGGCCCGACTCCCTCGTGCGGGCCGGGCGCAGGCTGTGCGACGTCGACCTCATCATCGTCGTCCACGTCATCCCGCCCGTCGTGCCGCTCCACCTCACCCTGCTGCGGGCCGCCGGTGTGGGGCGCACCGCGATGACCGGGCGCGGGCCGCGCAGCGTCGTCATCGCGCACAACGTCCTGCCCCACGAGCCGCACCCCGGTGACGCCGCGCTCATGCGCACCTTCTTTCGCCGGGTCGACGCCGTCGTCGTCCACTCCGCCGAGCAGTCGCGGCTGGCCCGTGAGCTCGACGCCGAGCACGTCGTCGTCACCGACCTGCCCCCGCACCTGCCCGGCGGCGACCCCGTGGAGCGCCGCGAGCACCGTGGACCTGCGCGGCTGCTCGCGCTCGGCCTCGTGCGCGGCTACAAGGGGATCGACGTGCTCATGCGGGCCATGCTCCGCGTGCCCGGGGTCACGCTCACGGTCGCCGGCGAGATCTGGGGCGACGCGGGCGACGAGATCCGCCGCCTCGCCGAGCACCGCGACCTGCGCGACCGCGTCGAGATCCACAGCGGCTACGTGCCCGCCGACCGCATCGCACCGCTCCTCGCCCAGCACGACGTGCTCTCCCTGACCTATCGCAGCGCGACGGCGAGCCAGAACGTGCTCCTCGCGCACCAGCACGGCCTCGCCGTGCTCGCCTCCGACGTGGGCACCTTCGGCGACCAGGTGCACGACGGCGTCGACGGCTACCTCGTGCCCCCCGAGGACGAGGACGCGATCGTCGAGGTGCTCGAGCGGCTCACCGACCCCGACGAGGTCGACCGGATCCGTCGCGGCGTCACCGCGCCCGACCTGCACGCGCCGTGGGCCCGGTACGTCGGCTCCCTCGAGGCGCTCAGCGCCGCCGGGATCGGCGCCGACCCGACCGCGCGCACCGTGCCGCGCCGTCGCTCGCGCCTTGGCCGGGTCGCCGACCGGGCAGAGGACCTCGTGGGCTTCGCGCGGGCCGCTCGGGCCAGCCGCCGCCCGCGGATCGACCTCGGCCCCGGTGACTTCCCGACCTGGGTGCGCCCGACCGACGCGCTCGTCCACGACGACGACGCGACCCGCGCGCGCGAGCTCGCCCGCGAGCTGGGCCTGCCCCGCGAGGGCGACGAGATCGCCGAGTGGGCGGCTCTGGGTGCCCTCGAGGTGCTCCTGGGGCTGCGCGACGGCGACCGGCGCGAGGCCCTCGTCGTCGACGCCTCGGGCAGCGGGTCCCCCTTCGGTCGGTGGGCCCGGTCCGTGGGCTACGCACCGGTCGAGGTCGAGCTGACCGGTGCCCGCTCCTCGATGTCCCTGCTCACCGTCGACACCGCGACCCTCGACCTCGTCACCCGGCTGCACCCGGACGACGCCAGCGCCGCAGACGTCGACGAGACCCTGACGCAGGCCGGGTGGGCGCTGCGCTCGGGCGGCCTGCTCTGCCTCACCCTGCCGGTCGGCGGCGTGGGTCAGGACGTCGTCGGGGGGCCCGCCGACCTGCAGGCCGTCGTCGCGCGGGCGGCCGACGCGGGCTTCGACCTCGTCGGGGACGTCGACGGCGACATCACCTCGCGGGTCCGTCATGCCTCCCGGGTCAGCCACGACCCGGACGCTGCGCACGCCCTCGTGCGACTGACCTTCCGGCGCCGATGACGGCGCCGACCACCCCGGTGCGGAGCGGACGCAAGCGGCTCCTCGACGTGCTGCGCATCGGCTTCCTCGTCGTCGTCCTCGTCGCCGTCGGGATCGCGCTGTGGAGCAACTGGGAAGAGGTGCAGGGCGACCTCGGCCGACTCGGGCCGGTGACGATCCTCGGGGCCGTCGTGCTGTCGCTGCTCTCACCCTTCTTCACGGTGCTCGGCTGGCGGGTCCTGCTCGCCGACCTCGGGTCGCGGCTGCACATCGCCCAGGCCAGCGGGGTCTTCTTCGTCGGCCAGCTCGGCAAGTACCTGCCCGGCTCGGTGTGGTCGGTCGTCGTGCAGACCGAGATGGCCGCCAAACTGGGCGTCCCGCGACGTCGGAGCGCGGTGGTCGGCCTGCTGTGCATCGCCCTGTCCGCGCTCACGGGCATGATCGCCGGGCTCCCGGCGCTTCCGGTGCTGCTCACCCGGGGTGACGCCGTCATCCCGTGGTGGGCGCTCCTGCTCATCGTCGCGGTCCTCGGCATCCTGCTGTGGCCCCCGCTGCTCAACCACGGCATCCGCACGCTGCTGCGCCTGCTGCGTCGCGAGCCGCTCGAGCACGACCTCAGCCACGCAGCCGTCGGGTTGTCGAGCCTGTGGTTCACCCTCTCCTGGCTGGTCGGCGGGTTGGCCGTGTGGGTCATGGCGCGCAACGTCGCCCCGGACGACGCCGATGCCTCACGCCTGCTGCTCGTCGCGGTCTCGGGCTACCTGCTGGCTGCCGGCATCGGGATGTTCAGCATCGTCGTGCCCGCAGGCGTCGGGGTCCGCGACGGCGTCATGGTCCTGCTCCTCACCACCCAGATGTCCGTCTCGGCGGCCACCGCCGTCGTCGTCGTCGCCCGCTTCCTCACCGTGCTCGCCGATGTCGTCTGGGCTGCTCTCGGCTGGCTGTGGGCGAAGTCCCACGACCTCCTCCCGGACGGTGGCACACCCACCACTGACCGCGACCCGTCCCCGTAAGGTGATGCCTCATGTCTGACTCCACCCCCGGCGGCCAGATCGCCGCACCTCCCGGCGGCCGCCTGCTCGCCGTCGCCAAGCGCGGCGCCGAGCACCTCCTGTGGGGCCGGGTGGCCCTCCAGCGGCGGCTCGAGGCGCGGACGCAGGGCGCCCGTCCCGCTCCGGCGAGCGTGGCGCCGACCGGCGTGCTCACCGATGCCGCGACGTGGCGACGGGCGACCGACGAGGCCAAGCGCCTGCGTCTGCCGCTCCACCGCGACCTCCCCAAGAACTGGGACGCCCTCGGCGCGGTCGCCGCGGTGCTCGACCTCGTCGACGACGGGTCCCGCAGCGCGCGGGTCATGGACGCCGGCAGCGCGCGCTACTCGCCGGTGCTGCCGTGGCTGCGGCTCTACGGCTTCGGTGCCGCGGCCGGGTCGCTCATCGGCATCAACCTCGAGTTCGGGTCGCAGGTGACGCGTGACGGCGTCGTCTTCCGCTATGGCGACGTCACCGACACCGGTCTGCCGACCGGGCACCTCGACGCCATCACCTGCATGTCGGTCATCGAGCACGGCGTACCCCTCGAGGGCTTCGTCGCCGAGTCGGCGCGCCTGCTGCGCCCCGGTGGCGTGCTCGTCGTCTCGACGGACTACGACCAGGACCCGCCGGACACGACGGGCAAGGTGATCTACGGCTCGCAGGTCCACATCTTCTCGCCGGACGAGATCCGCGACCTCGTGGCCATGGCCGACCGCCACGGTCTCGAGCTCGTCGGCACGATCGACGACGCGACGCTGGCGCACAGCGAGCGCCCGGTCCACTGGTCGAGGGTCGACCTCGACTACACCTTCATCCTGCTGACCTTCCGCAAGCGCTGACGGCTCAGCGCAGATCCCGCGCGAGCAGCGGGTCGAGCGCTGCCGCGTAGACGGGCAGGTCAGCCGGCCGGTCGCCGAGGACGCGGAAGATCGCGGCCCGCACCATCGCCTGCCCGCGCGGGCCGCTGACCCACTCGTCCACGGCGAAGGGGTCAGCGTGACCGCGCACGACGCCGTCGAGCACCGCTGTCGCCTCCGCCCACAGGGCCGGCCGCCAGTACGGGGCGAGGTCGATGACGACCGGAGCGCCATGCGGGTCGAGCAGGATGTTGCCGGCGAGTTCGCCGTGGACGAGCTGTGCGGGGCCGAGGTCGGTGTCGTCACGGGCCGCGGCGAGGTGATCGAGCAGGCCCTGCACCTCGGGGTCGATCCCGTCGGGGAGCGGGTCCTCGCCGAAGGCCACTCGCTCGGCCACGGACCACCGCCCCACCGGGGGCTCCTGAGCCGGGGGCCAGCAGGTGATGGCCCGCGAGAGCTCCGCGTGCAGCACGGCGCCCACCGCCCGGGTCGCGGCGGGGTCGGTGAGCTCACGCGCCGCGGGCTCGAAGCGCGTGGCGGCCCAGCCGTCGACGACCCAGCTGCCGTCGCGAGCGGGCACCGGCATCGCGATCCGCAGGTCCCGGTGGTCGCGCCCCGGGCGGGTGTCGAGGTCGACCGCGAGCCGGGCGAGCATCGGGCTGAGCAGATCCTGGACGCGAGGATCTCGCCCGGGGGAGAGGACGAGGTCGCCCGCGCGCACGCTGCGGCCGCGCCCTCCCGGTGCCGGCTCGAGGTCCCCGGGCACGGCAAACATGTCGAGCACGTGCTCCGTCGGTCGCATGCCGTCACGCTATGTCACCCCTGACCGGCACAATCGGCTGCGTGAGCACGTCCACCGGCCCGACGACGCGACGCCACCGGCCGCCCGAGCCCGTCGACCTCGCCCTGGTGCTGCCCCGCTTCGTCCGTGGCTCCGGCGACCCGACGAGCCATCGCGTCAGCGACGACTGGTGGTTCGCCTGGACCACGCCCGACGGTCCCGTGACCCTCCACCTGACGAGCGAAGGGAGCGACGTCCTCGCCTCCGCCTGGGGCGACGGCGCCGACTGGATGCTCGAGCGCCTGCCGGACCTCGTCGGCGGGCGGGACGACCCGAGCGACTTCACCCCCCGCCACGACCTCGTGGCTCGGGGGTGGCCGCGGATGCGGACCTGGCGGGTGCCGGCCAACGGGCTCGTCGCCCAGATGCTCGTCTGCTCGGTGCTCGAGCAGAAGGTCACCGGCCGCGAGGCCTTCAGCAGCCAGCGCCAGCTCGTCCGGCGCTTCGGCAGTCCGGCCCCGGGCCCGGGGGAGCAGCTCGGCCTGGTCTGCCCACCGAGCCCTGCCGACTGGGCCCGCATCCCCTCGTGGGCCTGGCTGCGCGCCGGCGTCGACGGCGCTCGCTCCCGCGTCGTCGTCCGGGCGATGCGGGTGGCCGGCCGCCTCGACGAGTGCGCCGACCTGTCGCTGGAGCAGGCGCACTCGCGGATGCGCTCCCTGCCCGGCATCGGGGTCTGGACCGCCGCCGAGGTCGCCCAGCGCGCCCTCGGCGACCCCGACTCACCGAGCTTCGGCGACTACCACGTCGCCAAGGACGTCACCCTCGCACTCGACGGGGTCGTCGGCGACGACTCCCGCATGGCGGAGCTGCTCGAGCCGTATGCCGGCCACCGCTACCGCGCCCAGGTCGTCATCACCGCCACCGCCGGGCACCGCCCTCGACGCGGCCCCCGTCGCTCGCTGCCCACGCACCTGCCGACGCGCTTCTGAGCGCACCGGTCGTCGTCTGCGACGGTCGACGATCCGCGGGGCATCACGTGCGTCAGACGCGAGCGAGGGCGTCGGCGGGGGAGGCGTCGGAGGGGAGCCAGGTGGCGCGGAGGTCGCGGTAGAGCGCGGCGACGGCATCGGCCGTGGGCTCGACACCGACGGCGGCGAGGGAGGGGCCGAGGTCGTCGAGCTCGGGGGTGATGCCGACGACCTGGGCGGAGGTGCCGCGCAGCGCGTCACGGATGCCGGGCACGCCGAGGACGATGCCGATGGAGAGCACCGGGTCGCCGGGCGCGAGGAGGACGAGGTCGGCCTCACGGATCGCCTCGAGCACGCCGGGGGCCGCGGCGGCGCGGTCCATGCCGGCGACGATGAAGCGGGTCGCGGGCGGGCAGCCGAGCTCGTGGCGCCACTGCTGGACGTGCACCGCCTGCTGCTGCTCCTCGCCGTCGAGCACGGCGTGCGTCTCGACCGGGACGTCGCTCATGGGGAGCAGGCGCACCCCGCGGTCGGCGAGGCCCAGGCGCTCGGCGAGTCGGGCGGTGACCTCGGACGGGGTGGCACCCATGCCGAGCCAGGCCGTGCGGGCGAGGTGGGTCGCGACCTGGCGGTCGGTGACGGGGAACCACTGCGGGCCGACGTCGAGTGCGGTGAGCTCGCGGGCCACGCTGTCGGAGCCGTCGTCGGGCTCGTCGGCGAGCGCGGCGAGCACGGCGTCGACGTCGGGTGACATGCGCAGACCCCACAGCGAGATGTCGTCGCCAGTGTTGGCGATGACGCTGATCTCGGCGGGGGTGGGGGAGGCGGAGGCGTGGTCGACGAGGTCGCGGACAAATCGGGCGCCGGGACGTCCCCCGGTGATGACGGTGATGCGCATGGGGGACATCGTCTCAGCCCCGTGACGAAGGGGAGTGCCCGCCCGACCGTTCAACGCTCCATAGCCTCCCCGGCTTGACGACGCACGCATGACACGCATGTAATTACAGACATGTCACGTGGTCACGGCCACGCGGCACGAAGTCCGGGTCGAGTGTGTCGAGGTCGAGGAGGGACCATGCACGAACTTCAGCTGATCATGGGTGGTGAGACCACCGACGAGGCATCGGAGATGTCCTGGCAGGAGCGATCGCTCTGCGCCCAGACGGATCCTGAGGCCTTCTTCCCCGAAAAGGGCGGGTCCACCCGCGAGGCCAAGAAGGTCTGCGTCGGGTGCGAGGTCCGCCAGGAGTGCCTCGAGTACGCGCTCGAGCACGACGAACGTTTCGGCATCTGGGGCGGTCTGTCCGAGCGCGAGCGCCGCAAGCTCAAGAAGCGCGCAGTCTGACTGTCGGCGAGGTCGTGACGCAGCGCAGCCTCCCGTCGACCTCCGCCACCCCCTCCCGGCGGACGACGACGCCTCCGGTCACCGTCACCGCCGTCGTCGTGGCGCGCAGCCGTGACGACGCAGGACAGGTCCTCAGCTCCCTCCTCGCCCAGGACCGTCTCCCCGATCGACTCCTCCTCGTCGACGGGGCCCTCGACGGTCTCGGCGACACGAGCGACCTCCTCGCTCCCGTGGCCGACGCCGGGATCGAGGTCTTGACGAGCACCCTCGGCCCGCGCCGTGGCATCCGCAGGATCCTGCCGGCCATGGTCGATCGGCTGCCGCGCGACGGCTCCGGACGCGACCTCGTGTGGGTCCTCACCTCCCGGACCCGACCCCACCCCGAGGCCCTGCGACTGCTCGTCGCGGCGAGCGGTCGGGGCGTCGGCATGGTGGGGCCGAAGCTCGTCGACGAGCGCGACCCCTCGCGCATCGTCCGCCTCGGGCTCCAGGTGACCCGCACGGGTCGGATCGTCCCGACGCCCGTGGCAGGCACGACCGACCAGGGGCAGCACGACGGTGACGTCGACGCGGTCGCCGCGCCCCTCGACGGTCTGCTCATCGACCGCGACACCTACGAGGCCCTCGACGGGCACGACCCGGCGCTCGGGGATCTCGGGGGCGACCTCGACCTCGGCTGGCGCTCGCAGCGGGCCGGCCGTCGCGTGGTGCTCGCGCCTCGTGCGGCCGTCGCCGTGCGACCGACCGCCGCCGAGCTTCGCCCCACCCCTGACCACCGGCGCCAGGCCCGCCGCGCGGCCCTGGCCCGGGCCCACTTCGCCGCCGCCCCCTTCGTCGCGCTGTGGATCGCCCTGAGCAGTCTCGTGGGTGGTCTGGCGCTCGTCGTCCTCAAGCGCCCCGGCATGGGCGCCGACGAGCTGGCCAGCCTCCCGGCGGTCCTCGACGTGCGCACCCTGCGCTCTCGCCTGCGGGGCAGGGCCCCGCGCGAGGTCGCCCGTGGCGACCTCGATGCCCTCTTCGTCACCCCGCGCGAGGCGCGCCGTCGTCTCGTCGACGAGGCCCGGGGGTCGACCGGGCCGGGCGCCGCGGTCGAGGCGCGCTCGCTCGAGGTCGAGCGGGGCGGTGGGTGGCTGACGCATCCCCTCCTGTGGCTCCTCGTCGCGACGTGCGCGCTGTCGGCCTGGTCGGCCCGTCACGTCACGGCGCAGCTGCGCCACCGTGTCGACTCCGGCCTCGTCGGGGGTGAGCTGCTCGGCGGCCGCGCGACGGCGGGCCAGCTCTGGGACTCGTGGTGGATGACGTGGCACGGACCCGGCTGGGGCGGTGCCGCGGAGCAGAGCCCGGCCGTCGTCGTCCTCGCGGCGCTCAGCGGTCTCGTCGGCTGGGTGCCCGGGCTCGGTTCGGGCCACTCGCCCGCCGGCATGGTGCTCACCCTCCTCGTCGTCACCGCCCTGCCCCTGGCAGCCCTCACCGCCTACGGTGCGGCCGGCACCTTCACCGATCGTCGCTGGCTGCGCGCCGCTGCCGCCCTCGCCTGGGTGACGACGGCCCCGGCCGCCGCCGCCGTGGGTGAGGGACGGATCGGGGCCATCGCCCTGCTCGTGCTGCTGCCCCGCGTCGGTGCCGGCGTCGTCCGGGCGACGCGGCGCACCGCGGCCCCGAGCGCCACGGTGCGGACCGCGCTGTGGGCCGCACTGCTCGCGAGCCTCGTGCCGCTCGCCGGGGTGGTCGTCGTCGCGGCCGGTCTCGGTCTGCTCCTGGTCGGTGACGCCCGCAGGCGCTGGGCCGGCGTGGCCCTCGTCGCCGTCCCGCTCCTGCTCGCGGGCCCCTGGCTGCTCACGCTGCAGGCTGCACCGCGCCGGCTGCTGGCCGGCTGGGGCATGACCGCCACCCAGGACCCGACCGCCGTCGACCGCCTCGCGCTCGGCCAGCTCGCCGGCGGTGCCACGACGACCTGGTGGACCGCGGCCCTGCTTGCCCTCGGCGCGATCGCCCTGCTGGTGCCCGGGCGCCGCCCGGCCTCGTGGGCCGCCGCGGTCTGCGCCCTCGCCGGCCTCGCCTGGACGCTGGGGGCGCCCCACCTCGTCATCGGTCACCGAGCACAGGGCGAGCCCGGCGCCGGGGCAGCGCTCACCCCCTGGGTGGGTGCCGGTCAGCTGCTGCTCGTCGCCGGGGCGCTCGTCGCGGTGCTCGTCGCGGCCGACACGCTGCCTCGTGCGTGGCGCGGCGCCGGGCACCGGCGCTGGCTCGTGCTCCCGGCGCTCGTGCTGCCGGTGGTCGCGATCGGCAGCGGCGTCGTCGTCGGCCAGCACTCCTACGGGGACCAGCTGGCGACCTGGCGCGAGCCCCGCCCCCTCGTGGCGGTCGCTGCTGCCGAGGGGCCGACCGCCTCCCGGACCCTCGTCGTCGAGACCACCGACAGCGGCGTCTCCTACCGCCTCGTCGGCTCCGAGCCCGGTCCGCTCGTGCGCGACCTGACCGAGTCGTCGCCGCCCGTCCCGGGCGAGGAGCAGGTGGCTGCCGCGGTGGCCCAGGTGCTCGGTGCGGGCGAAGGGGGCCGCACCCCCAGCGAGGTCTTCGCCGAGCACGGCGTCTCGCACGTGGTCATCGTCTCACCCACCGACGCCCAGCGGCGCCTCGTCGACGCCTCGCCCGGGCTGGCCAGGCTCGGTTCGAGCGCGGGCACGATCACCTGGGCGGTGCGCTCCGACGTCACCGGTGGCGCGGTGCCCTCGAGGGCGCGACTCGAGGCCGGCGACACCAGCACGACCGTCGCCACGGGTGCCCATGCCGACACCGACGGCGACGTCGACGCGGTCGGCGGCGACACGTTGGTCGTCGCCGAGTCCCTCGACTGGAGCGACCGCGCGGTGGTGCGGGCCGACGGGCGCCGGCTCGAGGCCGCCACGCACAGCGCCATCCCGACCTACGAGCTCCCGGACGACACCGAGGACGTGAGCATCGACGTCGGTGCCGGTCACCCGGTGTGGAAGGCGGGCCAGGCCCTGGCCCTCGTGCTCGCCCTCTACCTCGCACTCCCCACGGAGCGGCGCGTCGACCCCGAGGAGGACGAGTGAGTCCACGTCCCTCGACCAACGGATGGGTCCCCCCGGTGGTCCGGGTCGCCGCCGTCGGGCTGGCTGCCGCCGGCCTCGTCGTCGGTGCCGGCCGCGTGGGCGAGGTGTCGACGGGCACCGCGGCCCCGCCGACGGCAGCCCGGGTCGCCGCCACCCAGTCCACCTCGTACTGCACGGGGGACCCCTTCGCCGGCGACGACGAGACGTCGACGGTCGACGTGGCCGGGTCGGTGACCGCGCACGCCGCTCCCGCAGAAGTGCTCGACGGGCTCGTGGAGCCGACGGACGAGCCGGGTGACATCACCGTCGAGGCCCTCACCGGCGAGCCGGCGACACCCGAGGAGGGCACCCCGCGCAGCGGCCCGACGACCCGCACCCTCGACGAGCTCGACGAGCACGCCGTGCGGGTGCAGGCCACGCAGGAGCGGGCCCCGGGGCTGCTCGCCGGCCAGAGTCTCGAGGCCGGTGGCAAGCAGGTGCGAGGTCTCGCCGCGACCCCCTGCCCGACCGCGACCGCCGACGCCTGGCTCGTCGCGGGCGGTGGTGAGGCGGGACGCCAGGAGCGCCTCGTCCTCGCCAACCCCGGCGGCAACTCCGTGAGCGTCCAGCTCGACCTCGTCGGCACCTCCGGTGACGACGCCGAGCGCTCGGTGGTCGTCCCCGCGCACGGGCGCAGCGTCGTCCTGCTCGACGGCATCGGTGGCACCCAGCACCCGCAGGCGGTGCACGTCACGGTGACGGGCGGGCTCGTCGTGCCCACCCTCGTCGACCACCACCGCGACGGTCTCGACCCCGCGGGTGTCGAGATCGTGCCCCCGACGGCGGCGCCGGCCCGCCGCCTCGTCGTCCCCGGCTGGGCTGGGGGCAGCGCGCGCACGCTCGTCCTGGCCGCCCCGGGCGAGCGCGACGCCGTCGTCCAGGTGCGACGGCTCGGCGAAGGGCCCGCGACGAGCATCGAGGTCGTCACCGTGCCCGCCGACGAGATGGTCGAGGTCGAGCTGCCCGCCGACGCCGCGCTCGCCGGGTGGGAGATCGAGTCCGACGAACCCGTCGTCGCAGCGGCCGCGACGACCGTGCAGGACGACCGCGACCGCGAGGACCATGCGTGGTCGGTCGCGACACCACCGGCAGGCACCCTCGCCGGGGCGGTGCTGCCCGTCGACGCCGACAGGGGCCTGCGCCGACTCGTGCAGGTCGTCGCCCCGGAGGACGCGGCGTCCGCCGAGCTCTTCGTACAGCGCGAGGGCGAGGTGACCACGGAGAGCATCGACCTCGAGGCCCGCAGCGGGACCACGGTGCAGGTCGACGGGGCCGAGGCCGTCTGGCTGCGACCGACCCGGGGGAGGCTGCACGGCGCCGTGGTGCTCGCCCCGCCGTCGTCCGACCCGCGCGCCGAGACGACCTCGATCCCGCTGCTGCCCACGCGGGTCTCCGTCCGCGACGTGCCCGTCACCCAGGTGCGCTGACCGCCCTTCGTCCCGGCCGTCGGTGACCGCGGCGCCCTAGCGGCGGTCCGGGTCGACCTCGTCGGGGTCGACCCCGAGCAGCAGCGCCACCTGCTCGACCATGACCTCGTGCACGAGGTCGACGGGCTCGACACCTCGGGCGGCGGTCTCCACCGGGCGCCGGTAGACGACGATCCGCGCGGGCAGGGCGCCCTCGGCCGGCCACATGCGGGCCAGCGGGACCCCGTCCTCCCAGCCGGCCGGGTCCGACGGTGGGATGTCCTCGACGGCGAACTCGACCGCCTCCCACCGGCGGCCCAGCACCCCGCGGAAGCGCTGCGCCGTGTCGACCACGAGGTCGTCGAAGGCCTCGGCTCGGGTCGTCATGGCGGGGACCCCCGGCACGGCCAGCGGACCGCGCAGGCCCCGTCCACGACGATCCCGATGACGACTCACGAGCACGATCGTAGGGGGAGGCGGTCGGCGTGCCTTCGTGCATCCGGTCCCTCGTGGCCTAGCCTGCACGGGTGACTCTCTCCCGCCAGTGCTCCCGTGCCGCCTGCGCACGACCGGCCGCCGGGACGCTCACGTACGTCTACTCCGACTCGACGGTCGTCCTTGGTCCGCTCGCCACCTACGCCGAGCCGCACGCCTACGACCTCTGCGACGAGCACGCCCAGCGGCTCACTGCTCCCCGCGGGTGGGACGTCGTGCGCCTGGCGACCGACCAGCCCGCCCCGGCCACCTACGACGACCTCGTCGCCGTCGCCGAGGCGGTCCGCCGCCGCCCCGAGCCGGCGACCGACTCCGAGCGGACCGCCAGCCTGCCGACGAGGGCCCGCCCCGAGCCGACGACGGTCACCGAGACCGGCCGCCGCGGCCACCTGCGCGTCCTGCGCGACCGCGACTGACGACCCCTGCCCACGAGACGTCGTGGGCGAACTAGGCTGACGGGGTGACCACCACGCTCTCCGACTTCGTCAAGGCCTACGACGTGCGCGGCGTCGTCCCGGACCAGCTGAACATCGACGTCGCCCACGCGCTCGGGGCGGCCTTCGCCGAGGTCGTCGCCCTCGCCGAGGGGGCCACCGCCGTGGTCATCGGCCACGACATGCGCCCGAGCTCGCCGGAGCTCGTCGACGCCCTCGCCCGCGGCATCACCGCCCGGGGCGTGGACGCCGTCCTCATCGGGCTCGCGAGCACCGACGGTCTGTACTACGCCAGTGGTGCCCTCGGTCTGCCCGGCGCGATGTTCACCGCCAGCCACAACCCGGCCAGGTACAACGGCATCAAGTTCTGCCGCGCCGGGGCCAGACCGGTCGGGCAGGACAGCGGCCTCGCCGACATCCGCGACCTCGCCCAGCAGCACCTCGACGCCGGCGTCTCCGCCTTCGACGGGGTGCGCCCGGGCACGGTCACCGAGCGCGACGTCCTCGCCGACTACGCGGGCTTCCTGCGCGAGCTCGTCGACCTCTCCGGCTCCCGGTCGCTCCGGGTCACCGTCGACGCCGGCAACGGCATGGGCGGCCTCACCGTCCCCGCCGTCCTCGGCACCGGCTCGGGCCTGCCCGAGCTGCCCCTGACGATCGACCCGATGTACTTCGAGCTCGACGGCACCTTCCCCAACCACGAGGCCAACCCCCTCGACCCCAAGAATCTCGTCGACCTGCAGGAGCGGGTGCGCAGCCACGGCGCCGACATCGGCATCGCCTTCGACGGTGACGCCGACCGCTGCTTCGTCGTCGACGAGCGGGGCGAGCCGGTCAGCCCGAGCGCGATCACCGCGATGATCGCCCGCCGCGAGATCGACCGCGAGGTCGCCGCCGGGCGCGACGCCGGCGAGGTCGCGATCGTGCACAACGCCATCACCTCTGCCGCGGTGCCCCAGATCATCGCCGAAGGGGGTGCCCGGCCCGTGCGCACCCGCGTCGGCCACTCCTACGTCAAGGCGGTCATGAGCGAGCACGACGCCGTCTTCGGCGGCGAGCACTCCGCGCACTACTACTTCCGCGACTTCTGGTTCGCCGACACCGGGATGCTCGCGGCCATGCACGTGCTCGCCGCGCTCGGCGAGACCGACGCCCCGCTCAGCGAGGTCATGGCGCCCTACGAGCGCTACGTCGCCTCCGGCGAGATCAACTCGACGGTCGCGGACGCGGCCGCGGTGACCGAGGTCGTCCGGGAGCGCTTCGTCACCGACGCGACGGTCGTCGACGAGCTCGACGGGCTGACCGTCACCCACGCGGGAGCAGACGGCCCGATGTGGTGGTTCAACCTGCGCCCCAGCAACACCGAGCCGCTCCTGCGGCTCAACGTCGAGGCCGCGGACGAGGCGACGATGGCCCGCGTGCGCGACGACGTCCTGACGACCATCCGAGAGGCCTGACATGAGCGACCCCGTCATCGAGCCCTGGCTGCGGGAGATCTTGCGCTGCCCCGCGTGCCGCAGCGAGCTGCGCGACGAGACCGGCGCCGCCGGCCCCGAGCTCGTGTGCACCGGCGGCGACTGCGGTCTGGCCTACCGGGTCGAGGACGGCATCCCCGTCCTGCTCGTCGACGAGGCCCGTCCGCGGGCCTGAGGCGACGATGTCTCCCTTCGACGAGACCCTGCTCGACGACGAGGGACGCCGCCGCGCCGTCGACCGCAGCGACGTGCTGCGCAGCCTGGCCGGAGCCGGGGCGCAGGTCCGTCGAGCGGTCGCCATCGCCGCGGAGACCGACCTCGGGCTCGTGGCCGGGGGAGAGCGGCCACGAGCGGTGCACGTCGCCGCGGTCGGTGGGGCCGAGGGCGTGGGGACGGTGCTCGACCTGCTCGCCGCCCGCACCGGGCCGGTGCTGCTGACCGCCGACGGGTCCGGGCCGCTGCCCGGCTGGGTCGGCACGCTGGACCTCGTCGTCGCCGTCTCCCTCTCCGGTCGCGCCGACGGTCCCGTGCGGCAGGCCCGTGAGGCTGCCCGGCGTGGGGCCCAGGTGCTGACGATCGGGGCGCCGGACAGCCCACTCGCCGAGGCGGCGCACGCGGCACGCGGCGTGCACCTGCCGATCGAGCCGGGTAGCGGGCACTCGCGGGCGGCCCTGTGGGGGATGGTCGCTCGCGCCGTCCTGGCCGTGGCCGCCTGCGGCGTCGTCGACGTGCCCGGCGACGTCCTCGGCGACGTGGCTGACCGGCTGGACGCGCAGGCCGAGGCCTGTCGGCCCGACGCCGAGTACTTCGTCAACCCCGCCAAGACCCTCGCGCTCGACCTCTCGAGCCGGGTGCCCGTCGTCCTCGGTGACGGCCCGGTCACCGGGGTCGCCGCGCGCCGTGCGAGCACGATGCTCGCCCGCACGGCACGCACCCCGTCGACCTGGGGGCGGCTGCCCGATGCGGCAGCCCAGGTCCTCGCCTGCCTCTCCGGCCCCTTCACCGGCGCCGCGAGCGCTCCTGACGGCGGCCGCGACGTCTTCGCCGACCCCTACATCGACGGTCCCGCCGGGCCGGAGCTCGGCCTGCTCCTGCTGCGCGACCCGCGACCGACCGCGGACGGGCGGCCGGAGGAGGTCGAGCGGCACAACACCGCCCAGTCCATCGCCGACCACGCGCAGTCGGCCGGGGTGCGGGTGCTCGAGCACTGGGCGGGCCCGGGTCACGACCTCGCCCGGCTCGCTGAGCTCGTGGCACTCACCGACTACGCCGCCACCTACCTGGCGATCGGCCACGGGCTCGACCCGGCGTCGGCGCCGGGCATCTCCGAGCTGCCCCTCCCACGGAAGGCCCCAGAGTGATCGACGTCGACATCGCTGTCATCGGCAGCGGATCGGGCAACAGCCTGCTCACCGATGAGCTGTCGGATCGCACCTTCGCGATGATCGAAGGGGGAGCCGTCTTCGGCGGAACCTGCCTCAACGTCGGGTGCATCCCGACGAAGATGTACGTCCACGTCGCCGAGATCGCCACCGCGGTGCGCGAAGGGGGCCGCCTGGGTGTCGACGCGACCCTCGAGCGGGTGCGTTTCACCGACGTGCGCGACCGCGTCTTCGGTCGGATCGACCCGATCTCCGCCGCCGGCGAGGCCTACCGGCGCGACGGCGAGGGGGTGCACCTGCTGCGTGGACGGGCCCGCTTCACCGGGCCGCGCGAGCTCGAGGTCGAGATGCGCGACGGCACGACCGAGCAGGTGCGGGCCGGACAGGTCGTCATCGCGACCGGGGCGCACGCGACGTGCCCACAGGAGCTCGGCAACGCAGCGGCGCGTGAGGACGTCCAGATCCACACCTCTGACACCGTCATGCGCCTGCCGGAGCTGCCGGCGCGGATGCTCGTCGTCGGAGGTGGCTACATCGCGATGGAGATGGCCCACGTCTTCTCCGCCTTCGGGACCGAGGTCGTCGTCTCCGCCCGTGGAGACCGCCTGCTGCGTCATCTCGACGGCGACATCTCCGAGGCCTTTACCGCGGCAGCCGCGGGTCAGTGGGACGTGCGGCTCAGGACGACGGTCACGGACCTGCGACGGGGTGACGACGGCATCACCGTCACACTCTCCGACGGCTCGAGCGTCGTCACCGACGTCGTGCTCGCCGCGACCGGCCGCCGCCCGAGCACGCAGCACATGGGCCTGGACCTCGCCGGTGTCGAGGTGCGCGACGACCACCGCATCGTCGTCGACGAGCACGGCCGCACCACCGCCGACGGGGTGTGGTCCCTCGGGGACGCCAGCTCCCCCTTCCAGCTCAAGCACGTCGCCAACCACGAGGCCCGCGTCGTCGCCCACAACCTCGCCCACCCCGAGGACCTGCAGTCCTTCACCCACACCGCCGTGCCGGCCGCGGTCTTCACCCACCCGCAGATCGCCTCCGTCGGGCTCACCGAGGAGGAGGCCCGCGCTCAGGGGCTCGACATCAGCGTCAAGGTGCAGCGGTACGGAGACACCGCCTACGGCTGGGCCATGGAGGACACGAGCAGCATCTGTAAGGTCATCGCCGACCGTCGCACCGGGCGGCTCGTCGGTGGGCACCTCCTGGGCCCCGAGGCCTCGACCCTCGTCCAGCCGCTCATCCAGATGATGGCCTTCGACCAACCGGTCGCCGACATGGTCCGCGGCCAGTACTGGATCCACCCGGCGCTCACCGAGGTCGTCGAAAATGCGCTGCTCGGGCTCGACTTCAACCCGCCCGAGGACCACGTGGAGTCGCCGCCGCTCGCCTGAGCGCACCGACCGCCGGGCTCCCATACGCTGTCCCCGTGCAGACGACTCACACGATGACCGGATCCCGGCGATGAGCGGCGGTCTCTTCGCCCTGCTCGACGACATCTCGGTGCTGGCCCGCGCCGCCGCGGCGTCCATCGACGACGTGGCCGCAGCCTCCGGGCGCGCCAGCGTCAAGGCCGCCGGCGTCGTCGTGGACGACACAGCGGTCACCCCGCGCTACGTCGAGGGGCTCGACCCCAAGCGCGAGCTGCCGATCATCAAGCGGATCACCATCGGGTCGCTGCGCAACAAGCTCGTCTTCATCGTGCCCGCGATCCTGTTGCTCAACGCCTTCATCCCGTGGTTGCTCTCGCCGCTGCTCATGCTCGGCGGCACCTACCTGTGCTTCGAGGGCGCCGAGAAGATCTGGGAGAAGGTCTCCGGCCACGGCCACCACGCTGAGGAGGAGGGGCAGATCGGTGACGAGGACTCGATCGTCAAGGGCGCGGTGACCACAGACTTCATCCTCTCCGCCGAGATCATGGTCATCTCGCTCAAGGCGGTCCTCGACGAGGGGCTCAACGACTCCTTCTGGTACCTGCTCGCCGTGATGATCGTCGTCGCCGTCGTCATCACGCTCGTCGTCTACGGGACCGTCGCGCTCATCGTCAAGATGGACGACATCGGTCTGGCCCTCGCCAAGCGCGAGTCCGGCCTCTCGCAGACGATCGGCCAGGGCCTCGTCTCCGGCATGCCGAAGCTGCTCAGCGTGCTGTCCGTCGTCGGTGTCGCCGCGATGCTCTGGGTCGGTGGCCACATCATCCTCGTGGGCCTGGAGGAGACCGGCTGGCTCCCGCAGCCCTACGAGTTCGTCCACCACCTCGAGGAGCTCGTCCACGGGGCGACCGGCGCCCTCGGCGGCGTGCTCGGCTGGCTGACCAACACCGTCGCCTCGGCGATCCTCGGCCTGCTCGTCGGTGCCGTCGTCGTCGCGGTCATGCACGTGCTGCCCTTCGGCAAGGACGAAGGGGAGGGCGCAGCGGCCCACTGAGGCAGCCCCCTTCGCCGAAGTGGGGTCGGACGGTCCCGACGCCTACACTGGCGGTGCCGGCGTGGGTGATACCCCGCGACAGACCCAGAAGGGTCGCGCCGGGTCCGATCCCACACCTGTCACAGGAGTTTTCACGTGTCCTTCGACTACAAGGTCGCCGACCTGGGCCTCGCCGAGGCCGGCCGTCACCAGATCCGCCTCGCCGAGCACGAGATGCCCGGCCTGATGAGCCTGCGCGAGGAGTACGGCGAGAGCCAGCCGCTCAAGGGCGCGCGCATCGCCGGCTCGCTGCACATGACCGTCCAGACGGCCGTGCTCATCGAGACCCTCACCGCGCTCGGCGCGGAGGTCCGCTGGGCCAGCTGCAACATCTATTCGACGCAGGACGAGGCCGCCGCGGCGATCGTGGTCGGCAGCGGCACGCCCGACAACCCGCAGGGCGTCCCCGTCTTCGCGTGGAAGGGCGAGAGCCTCGAGGAGTACTGGGACTGCACCGAGCAGATCCTCACCTGGGCCGATGGCGGTCCCAACATGATCCTCGACGACGGTGGCGACGCCACGATGCTCGTCCACAAGGGCAAGGAGTGGGAGGCGGCCGGCCAGGTGCCGCCCACGACCGAGGACGACTCCGAGGAGTTCACCGTCTTCAAGGCGCTCGTGCGCCGCACCCTCGCCACCGACCCGCACAAGTGGACGAAGGTCGCCGAGCAGATCAAGGGCGTCACCGAGGAGACCACGACCGGTGTCCACCGCCTCTACCAGCTCGCCGAGGCCGGCGAGCTGCTCTTCCCGGCGATCAACGTCAACGACGCGGTGACCAAGAGCAAGTTCGACAACAAGTACGGCACCCGCCACTCCGTCCTCGACGGCCTCAACCGCGCCACCGACGTGCTCGTCGGCGGCAAGGTCGCCGTCGTCGCGGGCTACGGCGACGTCGGCAAGGGCGTCGCCAGCGCGCTCGCCGGCCAGGGCGCCCGCGTCGTCGTCACCGAGGTCGACCCCATCTGCGCCCTGCAGGCCGCGATGGAGGGCTTCGAGGTCACGACGATGGACAAGGCCGCCACCTACGGCGACATCTTCGTCACGACGACCGGCTGCTACGACGTCATCACCGCCGAGCACATGTCGTCGATGAAGAACAAGGCGATCGTCTCCAACATCGGCCACTTCGACAACGAGATCGACATGGCCGGCCTCGCGCGGATCGAGGGCATCACCAAGACCGAGATCAAGCCGCAGGTCCACGAGTGGACCTTCGCCGACGGGCACTCGATCATCGTGCTGTCGGAGGGTCGCCTGATGAACCTCGGCAATGCCACCGGCCACCCGAGCTTCGTCATGAGCAACTCCTTCGCCAACCAGACGATCGCCCAGATCGAGCTCTTCGCCAAGGCGGACGAGTACGTCGACGAGGAGGGCCGGCCGAGCGTCACGACGCTGCCCAAGCACCTCGACGAAAAGGTCGCCCGCCTCCACCTCGACGCCCTCGGTGTCGAGCTGACCGAGCTGACCAAGGGCCAGGCCGAGTACCTCGGCGTCGACGTCGCCGGGCCGTACAAGCCGGAGCACTACCGCTACTGAGTCCAGGGACGAAGGGGCCCGGAGACGCACGTGTCTCCGGGCCCCTTCCTGCTACCTCAGCGCAGGGAGGCGAGGGCGGCGTCGCTGTCGGCCAGGGCGGCGCGGTCGTGGGTGGATGAGAAGGCGAGGACTTCGTCGGCGCCGGTGCGCTCGACGATCGCGGTGAGCTGGTCGGCGACGTCGGTCGCGGTGCCGTGGACCACCTGGTCGAGGTGCTGCTCGACCTGCTCCTGCTGGCGGGCGGTGAGGCGCATCGCCGGCTCGGGACGAAGGGGAGGGAAGGCGCCGGTCGTGCGTGACTCCACCATCGCCCAGGCCTCCGGCATCGCCAGCTCGCGGGCCTGCTCGCGGCTGTCGGCGACGAGGACGTCGACGCTGACGAGCACGCGCGGGACGTCGTCGGGGCGGTGCGGGCGGAAGCCCGCTCGGTAGTCGTCGAGGGGGACGAGGTCGCCTCGCAGGAGGGGGCCACCGACGACCACGGGCAGCCCGAGCCGCGCCGCGACGGCCAGCCCGGAGCCGGTCGCCAGCACCAGGAGCGGGGGAGCGGGCACTCCCTTCGGCATGGCAGTGACGGCCGCGGTGCCCGCGAGCAGAGCGGTGAGCTCCTCGAGGTCTCTCGCAAAGTGCTCCGGTCCGTAGTCGTGGACGCCGAGGGCATCGCGCACCGGTGCCGTGAAGCCGAGCGACCTGCCCACGCCCAGGTCGATGCGGTCGGAGTGGAGGGCAGCGAGCATCTTCGCCTGCTCGGCCACGACGATCGGCCGGTGGTTGGGGAGCATGACCCCTCCGGAACCGACCCGGATCCGCGCGGTCCGAGCAGCGATCGCCGCCATGAGCAGCGGCGGGCTCCCGCTGGCGATACCGGGGACGGCGTGGTGCTCGGCCACCCAGATGCGGCCGAAGCCGAGCTCCTCCGCCCGGCGCGCCCGCTCCACGGTGTCGCGCAGCGCACGTGCGGCTGGCTCCCCGGCGCGGGTGCGCGAGCGGTCGAGCAGGCTGATCGGGATGGGCAGGGTGGTCACCACCCGAGCCTAGGCCGCGCCGGTGTCGTCAGGGTCGTCGGGCGAAGGGAGGAGCTTCAGCCCGATGACCGCGCCGACGATGCCGACGAGGAGGAGGGTGGGGCGTGGGCGGGTGAATCCGTGGGAGGCGGCCAGCGCGGCCGCCCAGACGGCCTCGAGCATCCCCGAGACGATGAGAACGAACCAGGACATGGGACTCCTCACGAGTCCGTCGTGTCGTGGTACGGGTACGGCTCCCTCGTCCGCGGGCCCGGTCGTGGGCCTCGCCGCCAGCCTACGCCGTGGCGCGCCGGCGGGCACGTCCGCCTGTGTGATGATGGGCGGGCAGCTGCCGCACCCGTGGGAAAGGGAACACCGTGAAGGGACGTGTCCTCGTCGTCGACGACGACCAGGCGCTGGCCGAGATGCTCGGGATCGTCCTGCGCAAGGAGGGCCTCGACGTCGCACACGTCGCCGACGGCGCCCGCGCGATCGACGCCTTCCACGAGGCCCGCCCCGACCTCGTCCTGCTCGACGTCATGCTCCCGGGCATGGACGGCATCGAGATCTGCCGCCGACTGCGGCAGGAGTCCGGTGTCCCCATCGTCATGCTGACCGCCCGCACCGACACCGTCGACGTCGTCGTCGGGCTGGAGTCGGGCGCCGACGACTACATCGTCAAGCCCTTCAAGCCCCAGGAGCTCATCGCCCGGCTGCGCGCCCGCCTGCGCCGTGGGGACGAGCCCGAGCCCGAGCGGTTGACCATCGGTGACCTGACGATCGACGTCGCCGGCCACTCGGTCAAGCGGGGCGAGCAGTCGTTGAGCCTCACGCCGCTCGAGTTCGACCTCCTCGTGGCGCTGGCCCGCAAGCCCTGGCAGGTCTTCAGCCGCGAGGTGCTGCTCGAGCAGGTGTGGGGCTACCGGCACGCGGGTGACACCCGTCTGGTCAACGTGCACGTGCAGCGCCTGCGCAGCAAGATCGAGCACGACCCGGAGAACCCGCAGATCGTCGTCACCGTCCGCGGGGTCGGGTACAAGGCCGGGCCGTCCTGACGATGTCCTCGGCCCCTGCCACGGAGACCGAGGACCCGGCATCCACGCACTCCGCGTCGGCCCCGGAGTCCACGGACTCCGGTGACGGCTTCCTCGTCCGGCAGGCCAAGGCGGTCGTCGGCCTGTGGCGGCGGTCGCTGCGCTTCCGTGTCGTCACGAGCACCCTGATCCTCGGTCTCGTCGTCGTCTCGATCATCAGCCTGACGATGTACCGCTCGATCGCCGACGGCCTCGTCGACAACCGGATCAACCTGGCGCAGGCCGAGTCCCGCAAGCTCACCGACGACGCGCAGGCCGGTTTCAACGGGTACACGGGGACACCGGAGTTGCCGGTCTTCGCCAGCAACCTCGTCAACCGCACGCTCAAGGCGCCGGCGGGCGACGAGAGCCGGTACGTCATCTTCACCCGAAGCATCGACAACTCATCGGACGTGCGGATCCCCTCGGAGGAGTCCGACCACGTCAACCTCGAGTCCATCCCGAGCTCGCTCCGGCAGGCGGTCTCGGCCGACCCGAGCCGCCAGCAGACGACGGTCATCGAGCTGGACCGGCCGACGACCGACGCGGTGGGCACATCCTTCCCGGGCAGGTCCGACTCCGAGACCGTCCCCGCCGTCGTCGTCGGCTCGCAGATCGAGGTGCCGAGCGCGGAGAGCTACGACATCTACTTCATCTACCCGATGGACCAGGAGGAGGCGACCCTCGGGACGATCTCGCGCTCCTTCATCCTCGGCGCCCTCTTCCTCATCGCCCTGGTCTCGGCGATCGCCTACATCGTGACGAGCATGATCGTCACCCCGGTGCGCCGAGCGGCGGCCGCGGCAGAACGCCTCTCATCGGGCCACCTCAACGAGCGGATGTCCGCGCGCGGGCACGACGACCTGGCCCTGCTCGGCCAGTCCTTCAACGAGATGGCCGACAACCTCCAGACACAGATCCGCCAGCTGGAGGGGCTCTCCCGCGTGCAGCAGAGATTTGTCTCCGACGTCTCGCACGAGCTGCGCACCCCGCTGACGACGATCCGCATGGCTGCCGACCTCCTCCACTCCTCGCGCGACGAGATGGACGCGGTGACCGGCCGGTCCGCCGAGCTGCTGCACGACGAGCTCGACCGCTTCGAGGAGCTGCTCGCCGACCTGCTCGAGATCAGTCGGTACGACGCCGGTGCCGCGGTCCTCGAGCAGGACCCGGTCGACCTCTTCGCGATCATCGACCGGGTCGTGGACTCGACGGCCTCCATCGCCGACGCCAGGGGCAGCGACGTCACGGTCCACCGTGAGGCCGGTCAGACGGCGGTGGCCGAGGTTGACGCCCGGCGCATCGAGCGCGTCCTGCGCAACCTCGTGGTCAACGCGATCGAGCACGGCGAGGGGCGCCCGGTCGACATCTGGGTGGGTGGCGACGACGAGGCGGCCGCCGTGCTCGTCGAGGACCACGGCGTGGGGCTCAAGGCGGGGGAGGCCTCGCTCGTCTTCAACCGCTTCTGGCGTGCCGACCCGGCGCGCACCCGGACCACGGGCGGGTCCGGGCTGGGTCTGGCCATCGCCCTCGAGGACGCTCGCCTGCACCACGGGTGGCTCCAGGCCTGGGGCGAGCCGGGGTCCGGCTCGCGCTTCCGGCTCACCGTGCCCCGGACGGCCGGCGGACCGCTCACCACCTCGCCGCTGCCGCTCACTCCCCGCGAGGGGGACCTGCCCGGAGGCACGGCGTGACCGCGTCGCGGGGGGTCTCCCGGCGCGCCGTGCTCGGTGTCGCCGCCGCGGGCGCGCTCTCCGGCTGCGGACTCGGTGCGGACACCACGGTGCGTCCGGGGCTCAAGGTCGACGGCGAGCCTCCGGTGCCGCTCAACCGCATCCCCAACAAGCCGGACGAGGGAGCGAGTCCCGAGCAGATCATCGTCGGCTTCCTCCACGCCGGGGCGACGAGCGGCGAGCGGCTCGACATCACCCGCTCGTACCTCACCGACACCCTCGCCCGCGCGTGGATCCCCGACAGCCAGACGGTGATCTACGACGGCAACGAGCCGAAGGTCCGCCCCGTCAAGGGGGCCGCGGACACCTACCGGGTCAAGGTTCACGTGCGGGCGACGATCGACACCGAGGGCCGCTACACCGTCGCACCGCCCAACCTCTGGGAGATCTTCGACTTCAAGATGACGCAGGTCGGTGGCGAGTGGCGCATCGACCAGCTCGAGGAGGGCTTCGGTCGGGTCCTGCAGGAGCAGGAGGTCGGCTTCATCTTCCGGGACTACCCGGTCCACTACCCGGCGATCGGGTGGAACACCCTCGTCGTCGACCAGCGGTGGTTCCCCCAGGACCAGCTCGCGACCCGCCTCGTCCGAGCCCAGCTGGGACGGGTGCCGGACTACCTCGAGGACGCCGTCTCGACCGACAACGGCGCCCGGCTCGTCGTCGACGCCGTGCCCGTCCGTGACGGGGTCGCCCGCGTCGACCTGGACAGCGAGTCCGTGGCCGACGACGCGACGACCCGCAAGCAGCTCGCCGCGCAGCTCGTCGCGACGCTCATGTCGCTGCCCGCGGTCACCGAGGTCGTCATCACCCTCTCGGGCAACGAGCTCGACCTCGGCATCAGCGACCCGCTGACGACACCCGAGCAGCTGGGCTTCGTCGACCGCACCCGCTCGAGCACCCCGGTCGTGCTGGCCCGCCGTGGGACCAAGCTCGTCACCGTGGGCGACCGGCTCGCCTCGGTGTCGACGCAGCACCTCAAGGCGGCGTCATCTCCCTTCGCCCCGATCCCGAAGACGTCGGTGCGGCTGGGGTTGCGTCTGGACGGCAAGGAGGTGGCGGCTGTCTCCGGTGACGGGCAGGACCTCGTGCGCTATCGCGACGACGGGAGCCAGATCTCCGTGGCGACCTTCGCCGCGGACATGAGCGATCCCTGCTACGACTACGGCGGGGTCCTGTGGATCGGCGGCTCCGGTCTGGGGCGCGAGAGCGGGCACCGGCTCTGGGCGATCAATGCGACGGTCGACGCCGACGACGAGGACGCCGCTGCGCCGCAGCACGTCCCGACCCCGTGGCTGGGCCAGCGGCTCGTCCAGGCTGCGGTCGTCTCGCCCGAAGGGAGCCGCGTCGCCGTGATCTCGGAGGTGCGGCGGGGCTCGGGCAGCACCCTCGAGATCGCAGGCGTCGTCCGGCGGGCCAACGGGCTGCCCATCAAGACCTCGCCCCAGACCTTCCGCATCGGGGCCGAGCTCGTCGAGATGATCGAGGCGGTGTGGGTCGGCCCGACGACTCTCGCCGTCATCGGTCGTCGCGACAAGCAGGCGGTGCTGCAGCCCTACCTCGTGCACGTCGGTGGTCAGGTCGAGGCGATGACCGAGCGCCCCGGCGCCGTCGGCATCACGACGACGGGCGACGACAAGGACGTGGTGCTCATCAGCGACAAGCAGCGCGTCTTCCAGCGCTCGGGCGGTCGGTGGCAGGAGCTCAAGCCGCTCACCGGGGCCGTCGTCGCCGGCAAGTGACCCACAGGGTCCCCACCCGGGCGCTGCCAACACACAGCTCGCCGGCTCGGCCAGGGCCCGCCCCCGAGGCAGGGCAGTCTCGGAGCATGGCACTCGCGTCCCGCCTCGGGCCTCTGCACGCGGCTCTCGACCTCGTCCTGACCCGGACGTGCGCAGCCTGTGACCTGCCGGGCGAGGTGATCTGTGCCGCGTGCCGGCAGGATCTGGCGGCGCTCGCCCTCGGCGAGCTCGGCCGCGTCGCCCCGCAGCCGGTGCCCGCGGGCTGGCCCGGGTGCACGGGCACCGTCAGCTACGCCGGGGTCGCTGCCCGCCTGGTCCGGGCCTTCAAGGACGGGGACCGACGTGACCTGGCCCGCCCGCTGGGACGGCTGCTCGCCGACGCCGTCCGTCGTGAGGTGACCTCCGTTCCCTTCGCCCCTGACCGGCGCACGGTGCGGGTCGTGCCCATCCCGTCGTCGCCCGCAGCCGTCCGGCAGCGAGGGGACCGCCCGACCATGCTCCTCGCGCGAGAGGTCACGCGCGCACTGGGTCCGGCCGTACGTCTGACCCCGGTCCTCGGCATGGCGCGGGGGACCGCTGACCAGGCGGGGCTGGACCGGTCCGGGCGACAGGCGAACCTGCGCGCAGCGATGTCCGTCGGGCGCCCACAGGTGGTCCGTGGCCATGACTGCGTGCTCGTCGACGACGTGCTCACCTCGGGCGCCACCCTGGCCGAAGGGAGACGCGCCCTGCTCGAGGCCGGTGCCGCGCACGTCGGCATGGCGGTGTGCGCGGTGACCCCCCGCAGATTCCCAGCGCGTGACCTACCTTTACCCGGCCCCACGGACTAACGTGTCGTCATGGGTCCCTCGTTCGACCGGCACAGCCGGCACGGCGCAGGGGCCTCTCGCGTTCCCGGGCGGCAGCCCGCGACGAGACCGTCCCCAGTGGAGGTGGTGCCCTGAGCCCGACGCCCTCGCCAGGCGTAACCCCACCGCAGTACCGACGTCCCCAGGAGGACTCCGTGGAAATTGCCATCACCGGACGCCATGTCAACGTCTCCGACCGGCTGCGCGACTACCTCGACACCAAGCTGTCGAAGGTCACGCAGCTCGATCCCCGCGTCCAGCGCATCGAGGTCATGGTGAGTCACGAGGCCAACCCACGTCAGGCCAAGGCGAGCGAGCGCGTCGAGATCACGTGCCGCTCCAAGGGGCCGGTGATCCGTGCCGAGGCCTGCCACGACGACCGGCAGGCCGCCGTCGACCTTGCCGTCGACAAGCTCCTCGAGCGCCTGCGCCGCGCCCACGACAAGCGCAACGTGCTGCGCGGTCGTCGGCGCCGGTCGGTCAGCGAGGCGACCGCCACGCTCACCGAGCCGCTTGCGACCGACCTGCCCACCGAGGAGACGGCCGAGGAGCCCGACCAGTTCGGCACCATCGGCGACAGCCCGATCGAGGTGCGCGAAAAGGTCCACGAGAGCGCGCCGATGACCCTCGCCGAGGCCGTGCGCCGCATGGAGCTCGTCGGGCACGACTTCTTCCTCTTCCACGACTCCGACAACGACCGTCCGAGCGTCGTCTACCGCCGCCGCGGCTGGTCCTACGGCGTCATCCACCTCGACGTCCAGGACGGTGCCAACGGCACCTCCGTCGACGGCGCAGCCATCAACGGCACCCGCGTCGAGGAGCCCGTCTCCGTCCGCTGACCCGGCGCAGCTCCCGCCCGGCTCCACGCGACCGTGCCCTGACCTGATCCGGGCACGGTGACGGCGCGGACGAAGGTCGGGGCGGCCCGACTCATGGAAAAGTCCGGACTGCCCCTCGACGTGACGTCGAGGACCAGCGGTCCGGACTTTTCCTTAGGGCCGTCCGAGCCTTCGTCCGCGCCACCCAACCACGCCGGTCGTGCCGGCCGCGTATCGCGCGGGCTGTCGGTGGGGTGGGGCAGTCTGGGCTCGTGCGCACACTGACGGAGGCCGCGGCGCGGCGGATCGCCATCGCGGCCCAAGGGCTCGCGCGGCCGCGGCCGGAGCGGGAGCCGACGACGCGCGACCTGCAGCGAGTCGTCGACACCGTCGGCCTCGTCCAGATCGACAGCGTCAACGTGCTGACCCGCAGCCACTACCTGCCCTTCTTCTCGCGCGTCGGGCCCTACGACACCGCCCTGCTCGACCGGATGCGTGACCGGGCGCCGCGACGGCTCGTCGAGTACTGGGCGCACGAGGCGAGTCTCCTGCCGCCCGGCACGTGGCCGCTCATGGAGTACCCGCGGATGCGTCGGGCGCGGGAGGAGTCATGGGGCGGTATGCAGGCCGTCGCACGCGACCAGCCGGACGTCGTCGCTGCGGTCCTGGCCGAGGTCCGGGCCGGCCGTCCGCGCACGGCCCGCGAGATCGAGGCGGCGCTGGGGCACGAGCGCACGGGGGACGAGGAGCACTGGGGCTGGAACTGGTCGCAGGTCAAGCACGCTCTCGAGCACCTCTTCTGGGCGGGGGAGATCAGCTCTGCCGGGCGGACCCCGCAGTTCGAGCGCCGCTATGCGGCTCTCGAGCGCGTCGTGCCAGCGGCACACGCCGCGACCTGGCTCGACCCCGAGACCCGTCCGTCACACGAGCAGGCCCATGTCGAGCTCGTGCGCATCTCCGCGCGCGCCACGGGCGTGGCGACCGAGGCGGACCTCGCAGACTACTTCCGGCTCAAGCGCGTGCACGTGCGGCCGGCGATCGGGCGGCTCGTCGAGACCGGCGAGCTCGAGCCGGTCGAGGTCCGTGGGTGGGACCAGCCGGCGTGGCTGCACGTCGGGGCCCGCAGTCCTCGGTCCGTGCACGCCCGGGCGCTGCTGTCCCCCTTCGACAGCCTCGTGTGGTGCCGGCCGCGGGTGGAGCGGATCTTCGACTTCCACTACCGGATCGAGATCTACACGCCGGCGGAGCAGCGGGTCCACGGCTACTACGTGCTGCCCTTCCTGCTCGGCGACGAGCTCGTCGGCCGGGTCGACCTCAAGGCGGACCGTACCGCCGGGGCGCTGCTCGCCCGCCAGATCACCTGGGAGCCGGGCCGCGGGGGAGCGCAGGACCGTGGCGAGCTGGACGACGAGCTCGGGCAGATGGCAACCTGGCTGGGCCTCGGCGAGGTCGTCGGCGCCTGAGCGCAGGTCAGGCCAGCCGCTCCCAGTGCAGTGCGGGGCCGACCGAGCCGTCAGGGGCCTCGGCAGCCTCCTCGCGGCCCCACCGCGTGAACCCGGCGCCGGCGAGCATCCTGTTGCTCGCCTCGTTGTCCGCGACCGTGCGCGCTCGGTCGGACGGAGTCGCCGAGCTCCGCCGTCCCGCCCTCGACGAGCTCACCGCCCCGGGTGAAGACGAGGACCTCGCCGAGCGGGTCGTCGGACGCGACATCGGCGATGGCCCGGTCGTCGTCGCGCAGGGGGCGCAGACGCAGCCCGCCGACCTCGACGAGCGGCGGCACGACCCACGTGTGCCGCGGGGTCATCGGCTCCCCATGCAGGAGCGAGGCGCGCCAGGCGTCGGCGGTGCCGTCGCGCACCGGCACCCGCTGGGGGAGGCTGCCGTGGTGGGTGAACCCGCAGGCGTGGGCGACGCGCCAGGAGGCGAGGTTGCGCCGTGCGGCGTACCAGTCGAGGCTCGGCGCGCCGTGCGTGAAGGCCCAGCCCCGCGGCTGGGACCACTCGTCGACGTGGCTCTGCAGGAAGGTCTCCGCGGTGGCGAGGTCGTAGGGCTGGGACGATGTCGGGGAAGGGGCCGTGCGGAACCTCGCTGTCAGCGTGCTCGTTCACCCGGGTCACAGTGCCCGGTCGGTCACCGGCCCGGCAAACGATTAGCCTGTGGGATGACCCTGCCGGTCGCGGCGACCTGTCGTGCCCGGATGGACCATGTCAGGAGTGAAGTTCGTGAAGATCGTCGAGCGCATGCTGCGCGCCGGAGAGGGCCGCGCCGTCAAGCGGCTCGAAGGCATCGCCGCCCAGGTCAACGCCATCGAGGAGGACTTCGAAAAGCTGACCGATGCCGAGCTGCGTGCCGAGACCGACGTCTTCCGCAAGCGCCTCAAGGACGGCGAGACCCTCGACGACATCCTCCCCGAGGCCTTCGCCGCGGTCCGCGAGGCGAGCCGCCGGACCATCGGCAAGCGGCACTTCGACGTGCAGATCATGGGTGGTGCGGCCCTGCACCAGGGCAACGTCGCCGAGATGAAGACCGGTGAGGGCAAGACCCTCGTCGCGACGCTCCCGTCGTACCTCAACGCCATCGAGGGCAAGGGTGTGCACGTCGTCACGGTCAACGACTACCTCGCCGAGTACCAGGCCGACCTCATGGGCCGCGTCCACCGGGCCCTCGGTCTCGAGACCGGTGTCATCCTCGCGTCGATGAACCCCGAGCAGCGCCGGGCCGAGTACGCCAAGGACATCACCTACGGCACCAACAACGAGTTCGGCTTCGACTACCTGCGCGACAACATGGCGTGGAACACCGACGAGCTCGTCCAGCGCGGTCACAACTTCGCCATCGTCGACGAGGTCGACTCCATCCTCATCGACGAAGCCCGCACTCCGCTCATCATCTCGGGCCCCGCCGACCAGCCGACGAAGTGGTACTCCGAGTTCGCGAAGATGGTCCGCAAGCTCGAGCGCGGCCACGGTGCCGACCTCATGCGTGGCATCGAGGCCGAGGGCGACTACGAGGTCGACGAGAAGAAGCGCACCGTCGGCATCCTCGAGCCGGGCATCGAGAAGATCGAGGACATGCTCGGCATCGACAACCTCTACGAGAGCGTCAACACCCCGCTCATCGGGTACCTCAACAACGCGATCAAGGCCAAGGAGCTCTTCACCCGCGACAAGGACTACGTCGTGATGAACGGCGAGGTCCTCATCGTCGACGAGCACACCGGACGCATGCTCGCCGGGCGTCGCTACAACGAGGGCATGCACCAGGCCATCGAGGCCAAGGAGGGGGTGGAGATCAAGAACGAGAACCAGACGCTCGCGACGATCACCCTCCAGAACTACTTCCGCATGTACGACACCCTCTCGGGCATGACGGGTACCGCGCAGACCGAGGCCGGCGAGCTCAACTCGATCTACCAGCTCGGCGTCGTGCCGATCCGGACCAACAAGCCGATGATCCGCAAGGACCAGCCGGACCTCGTCTACCGGACCGAGCAGGCGAAGTTCAACGCCGTCGTCGACGACATCGCCGAGCGCCACGCCCAGGGCCAGCCGGTACTCGTCGGCACGACGAGCGTGGAGAAGAGCGAGTACCTGTCGCAGGAGCTGAAGAAGCGCAAGATCAAGCACGCGGTGCTCAACGCCAAGCACCACGAGCGCGAGGCTGCCATCGTCGCCGACGCCGGGCGCAAGGGCGCCGTCACCGTCGCCACCAACATGGCGGGTCGAGGCACCGACATCATGCTCGGTGGCAACCCGGAGTTCCGTGCCGTCGCCGAGCTCAAGGCGCGAGGGCTGGACCCGGAGGAGACACCGGAGGAGTACGAGGCCGCCTGGGACGAGGCACTCGCCGAGGCCGAGAAGGCCGTCGAGGCGGAGCACGAGGAGGTCACCGAGCTCGGTGGTCTGTACGTGCTGGGTACCGAGCGCCACGAGTCGCGACGGATCGACAACCAGCTGCGCGGCCGCTCCGGCCGTCAGGGCGACCCGGGTGAGTCCCGCTTCTACCTGTCCCTCGAGGACAGCCTGATGCGCCTCTTCAACGCCGGCTTCGTCGACCGCGTCATGCAGACGGCGAAGATCGACGACGAGACGCCCATCGCCGGCAAGATGCTCACCCGCTCCATCGAGGGGGCCCAGAGCCAGCTCGAGGGGCAGAACTACGAGACCCGCAAGAACGTGCTCAAGTACGACGACGTCCTCAACCGGCAGCGCACGGTCGTCTACGACGAGCGTCGTCGGGTCCTTGAGGGGGAAGACCTCGAGGAGCAGGTCCGGCACTTCATGACGGACGTCGTCGGTGGGTACGTCGACAGCGAGACCGCGAGCGGTTTTTCGGAGGACTGGGACCTCGAGCGGCTCTTCACGGCCCTCAAGGCGATCTACCCCACCACCCTCGGCCCCGAGCAGGTCATCGAGGCGGCGGGCGGTCTGGCCCGGCTCAACGCCGAGAGCCTGCGCGAGGAGATCATCACCGACGTCCACGAGGCCTACGACCGTCGCGAGGCCGAGCTCGGCGAGCCCGTGGCCCGCGAGTTCGAGCGCCGCGTCGTCCTGTCGGTGCTCGACCGCAAGTGGCGCGAGCACCTGTACGAGATGGACTACCTCAAGGAGGGCATCGGCTTGCGGGCGATGGCCCAGCGCGACCCGCTCGTCGAGTACCAGCGCGAGGGCTTCCAGCTCTTCGAGGCGATGAACGAGGCGATCAAGGAGGAGTCGGTCGGCTACCTCTTCAACTCCGAGGTCCAGGTGCCGACGGTGCCCGAGTCCTCGACCCAGCCCAAGAGCGTGGACGCCCTGCTCGGCGGCGAGGGGCAGGAGCGGCCGCAGGTGACCGCCAAGGGCCTGGAGGACGGGTCCCGCCAGCGTCGGCTGCACTACTCCGCGCCGTCCGAGGACGGCGGTGTCGAGGAGCGCGACGAAGGGGGCTCCGCCCGTGGTCAGGGGTCCCGCTCCGAGCGTCGGGCCGCCGCCAAGCAGGCGAAGAGGGCCAAGAAGGGCCGCTGACCCGGCCGGTCACCCGACCTGGAGAGCCTCGACGACCCACCTGCCGTCGCGGCCGGCCAGGCGGAGCGCGAGGGCTCGAACGCGCGCCCCGTCGACGAGCACGACCGATGCCTCGACGACGTCGGTGGCGGGCTCGCACAGGTGGACCGAGACCACTCGCGTGCGGTGTGCCGAGCTGCGCTGGTCACGTCGGCGTGCGGCGCGGGAGCCGCGGCGAGCCACGACGGCGTACACCTCCGGGCTGGTCCATCGCATGACCTGACTCGGCGGGCGCACGCCGTGCATGACCTCGACGACGCCTTGGGCGATGTGCGCGGCCCACTGGCGGGCGTCGGGCAGGTCGCAGGTCCGGGTCGGCTGCGGGCCGAAGATCTGCTCGTCGCTGGCCGCGGCGAAGTCGACGGCGAGGGCGTCCTGCACGTAGGGGGTCGGCTGGGCGAGTTGCTCGTCGCGGCCCTGGTCGTGGGTCGGGAGCGGGATCCCGACGGGCGTGTGACGCGGGGCCGGCAGCACCCGCAGTGTGGTGGTGGTCATGGCGTCCCCTTCGTCGTCGGGCTGGTACCCGGCTCGTGTCGGTCGGTGGGCGGGACGAGTCGCGTCCCGGGCAGCAGCAGGTGGGGGTCTGGCCCGACGCGTCGCGCGTTGGCGGCGTGCCACCGGGGCCAGGCGTCGGCGATCTCGGCGTCGGTCGCTCCGGGGCCGAGTTGGGCGCGCACGATGGACCACAGGCTGTCGCCCCGCCGGACCACGACCTCGGCGCTCGCTGCCGTGCGGTCGCGTCCGACGAGCAGGTCCGGGGCGATGCGCTGACGGGCCGGCGGCCGTCGTGGCGTCCAGCCGGGCCCGTGCGGCGCCGTGGTGGCAGTCGCCGTGGGTGACGGGGCCGTGGTCGCGGTCGCCGTGGGTGAGGGGGCGGCGGGCGAAGGGAGCGAGCTCCATCCGGGCTCGGGCGCGCCGGACGAGCCGCTCGTCGGACTGCTCGTCGCACCGCCGGTCGATCCCGGCGTGGGCGTGCCGGTCGAGGCGGCCGACCATCCGGGTCCGCGGAGGCTGGCCGCGACGGCGGTCCCGGGGAGCACGGAGGCGGTGAGCGATGCGCCGAGGGCGACGGCGGCCCAGCGGCGCACGACGGCGGGCGTCACCCGCTCGTGGGCCCGACGGGCGGCGGCACCGACGGCGCCGGGGAGGTGGGCGACGAGGGCGAGCGCGAGCGCGAGGGTCGCCCACGTGGCGATGAGCACGACGGCGAGGGCGGCCAGCCCGGCGACGGCGGCGTCGGGAGGTCCGCCCGGGGCCGCGGCCTCACGGAGCAGGCGGTGGGCGCCCGCCGCGGTGGCCGACGCCAGGGCGAGCCCGCCGAGCAGACCGGTGGTCGTCAGGACCACGGCCGGGATGCGCTTCATCGCGTCGATGTCATTCATCGTCGATCCATGTCGTTTGATGTCGTTTGCTGGTGTTTGACAGCAAAGCATGCAATTCGCGTGGTGGCAACCGGTGGCGGTCATCTCGTCGGCGGGCGGCCTAGATTGGGTCCATGCGCTGGGACCGGCTCTTCGACGACCTCGAGGCACAGCTCGCTGCCCAGACCCGCCTCGAGCTCGACGCCGAGGTGGCCGAGCGGACCCGCACGGAGCGGTCGAAGATCACGCTGGGGGAGCAGCTCGCCGGTGCCGTCGGGTCCCGGGTCGTCGTGCGGGTGCGCGGTGGTGTGACGGCTCGTGGGGTCCTCGAGGACTGCGGTGACGGGTGGCTGCTCGTCGTCGAGGAGACGGGCCGTCAGCTCGTCGTGCCGACCCCGGCGGTGCTCGGGGTCTCGGGCCTGGGCCGGCCGCGGGACGACACCCGGGCCCGCCGCTTCGGGTTGGGGTCAGCGCTGCGGGGGATCAGCCGCGACCGTCGGGCCGTGGCGGTCACGGACGTCGACGGCGGCCTCGTGCACGGGACGATCGACAGGGTGGGGGCCGATGCCTTCGGCATCGCCGAGCACCCGCTCGATGCGCCGCGGCGCCCGCACAACGTCACCGGCGAGCGGGTCGTCCCCTTCGCCGCCGTCGCGCTCGTCGCCTCGGCGTGAGCGGCGCTCAGCCCTCGGTGCCCCCGCGCTGGACGAACTCGCGCGTCTGCGCGTACATCCGCTCGATGTAGGCGTCGAGCTCGGCCACCTCGACGCGCCACTGACCACGGCCGCCCACCTTGATCGCGGGCAGCTCACCGCTGCGGACGAGCGCATAGGTCTGCGCAGCCGAGACGCCGAGGACCTCGGCGACCTCGGTGAGCGGGACGAATCTGCGGGCCATGGGACCAGTCTGCCACCGGGCCGTCTCCTCACCGACCGGCGGGACGGAGCCTGTGGACGGTCGACGGGCGAAGGGGGCTACCTCCGTGCATGATCGTCTGCGAGAGCGCCGTCGACACGTCAGGAGCGCCGTGACCACTCTGCCCACCCCGTCCGCCCGGCGGCTGACCAAGCCGTCGTGGAAGGACGCGCGCCTGATCATCGGCGTCCTGCTCGTCCTGCTGTCCGTCGTCATCGGGGCCCTGGCCTTCCGGGCGGCGGACGATCGCATCGGCGTCTGGGCCGCCAGCACGACGCTCACTCCGGGGGAGCCGATCGAGGAGGGGGACCTCCAGCGGGTCGACGTCCAGCTGGGTGACGCCTCGTCCGGCTACATCCCCACGAGCCAGCAGATCCCGGTGGGCGCGGTCGTCGACCGTGCTCTCGGCCCCGGCGAGCTGCTGCCGCGCGCGGCGGTCGTCAACGCCGCCGACCTCGACGTGCAGCGCGTGCCGGTGCGGGTCGACCCCGTCTCGCTCAGCAACCTGACGAAGGGCTCGACGGTGACCGTGCTCGCGCCGGCCGCACCGGAGCGTGATGAGGACGGCCGTCGCACCGACGAGGACACCCCCTACGAGGTCGTCGCCGAGGGAGTGCCCGTGCACTCCCTCCCGAAGAGCTCGGGTGGGGTCATCAGCTCTGGGTCGACCGCGGCGGCCATCCTCGTCATCCCCAAGGACCAGGTGCCGCAGATCCTCTCCCTCGACGACTCGAAGCGCCCGATCAAGCTCGTCGTCGAGGCGGGCAGCCCGGAGAAGCAGGACTGATGGCCGCTGTCGTGCTCACCGCGCTCGACCACGGCTGGGAGGGGCGCATGGTCGAGGTCGTCGACCGGCTGCCGGGCATCACCGTCGGGCGCCGCTGCGTCGACCTCGCCGACCTGCTCGCAGCGGCAGCGGCCGGGCTGGGCGACGTGGCACTGGTCTCCGCCGACCTGCGTGGCCTCGACCGGGATGCGCTCACCCACCTCGCGGCGCACGGGGTGCTCGTCGTCGGCGCGAGTGCCGACGGGGACGAGGCGCAGGAGCGTCGGCTGCGCCAGCTCGGCATCGGTCGCCACGTGCACGTCGGCACGCCGGCGACCGACCTGCTCGACGTGCTCACGGCTGCGTCGACGGGGGCGGTCCCCTTCGGCACGGAGGTGCTCTGGGGCGACGAGGACCCGCCGACCGCACCGATCGAGCCCGTCACCGAGGCCACGCCGCCACCGCCGGTCGCACCGACGCGCGGTCGGGTCGTCGCCGTCTGGGGTCCCACCGGGGCGCCGGGGCGCACGACCCTGGCCGCCAACCTCGCGAGCGAGATCGCGATGGCGGGAGGAGCCGCAGTCCTGCTCGACCTCGACACCTACGGTGCCGCGACGGCGCAGCTGCTGAGCGTCCTGGACGAGGCGCCGGGGCTGGCCGCGGCAGCGCGGGCCTCAGAGCTCGGCACGCTCGACCTGCACGCCCTGGCGCGGCTGGCCCTCGAGGTCGCACCCCGCTTCCGCGTCCTCACCGGCCTGCCCACCCCCAGCCGCTGGACCGAGGTGCGACCCGCCGCCGTGCAGCAGATCATCGAGCTGGCGCGCTCGCTCGCCCCCTTCGTCGTGCTCGACCTCGGCTTCGCCATCGAGGACGACGAGGAGCTCAGCTACGACACGCTGGCCCCCCGTCGCAACGCGGCGACGCTGACCGGTCTGGCCGAGGCGGATGACCTCCTCCTCGTCGGGGCGGCGGACCCCATCGGCCTGCAGCGCATGGTGCGCGCCGCGCAGACCGTGGGGCAGGTCCCCTCGCCGACGCCCCGGCCGGTGGTCAACCGGCTGCGCGCGTCGTCGGTCGGGCCCGACCCGGAACGCCGGGTCGCCGAGTCGCTCGCCCGGTTCGCCGGCCTCGAGTCCATCACCTTCCTGCCCGACGATCCTGCCGCGACCGACAAGGCGGTCCTGGCCGGGCAGACCCTGGCGGAGTGTGCACCGGACAGCCCGCTGCGGTCGGCGATCGCCAACCTGGCCAGCCGGATCGCCGGCGCACCCGTGCCGCAGGAGCGACGTGCAGGCGGTCGGCGTCTGCTGCGACGTCGCTCATCGTGACGGTCGTCATCACAGCGCCGGCAGGGGTGCTCCCTTCGCCGGGTCGTGCCACGATGACCTCGTGGTGAACAGACTCGGCAACCTGGACGCGGCCTTCCTCTACGTCGAGGAGCCGACCCTGCCCATGCACGTCGGCTCGGTCATGGTCTTCGACCCGCCGGCAGAGGGCTTCGACTACGACCGCTTCGTCTCGGTGGTGGGCGACCGCGTCGCGCGCCACGGGCGCTACCGGCAGCGCATCCGCGAGGTGCCCGGGCGGCTGGACAACCCGGTGTGGGTCGACGACGCGCAGTTCGACCTTGCCTACCACGTGCGCCGGTCGGCGCTGCCCACGCCCGGGGCGCGGTCGGACCTCGAGGACTTCGTCGCCCGCATCATGGCTCGTCCGCTCGACCGGGACCGCCCCCTGTGGGAGGCGTACTTCGTCGAGGGCCTGGAGGGTGGGCGCTTCGCCGTCGTCACCAAGGCACACCAGGCCATGGTCGACGGCATCCACGCCGTCGATCTGGCCCACCTGCTCATGGACCCCGCCGCGGTGCCCGCCGACGACAGCACGGTCGCCCCGCGGCCGGAGCCCTCCAGCCTCCGGCTGCTCACCGACGCCATGCTCGGCTCCTTGCTCAACCCGGCGCGCGTCGTCACCACCGTCGGCGCCGGGCTGCGGGACATCTCGGCGACCGGCCGGCGCGCCTCCGAGACGGCCGTTCGGGTCGTCTCGACCCTGGCGAAGGTCGGTACCCGGCCAGCACCCGACTCTCCCCTCAACGCCCACGTCGGCGCCGCCCGCCGCTACGTCATGGTCGACACCGACCTCGACGACTACCGCCAGATCCGGTCGCGGCTGACCCGCGGCAAGTACGTCGACGACGTGACGATCAACGACGTCATCCTCGCGACGGTCACCGGGGCGCTGCGCACGTGGATGCAGACCCGTGGCCTCCCGGTGACGAGCGCGTCGACGCTGCGGGTCATGGTGCCGGTGAGCATCGTCGACGGCTCCGGTGACCCGCTGACGGACGCCGCGATGACCGCCTGCTTCATCGACCTGCCGATCGGGGAAAACACCCCGTCGATGCGACTGCACCAGATCGCCTTCGCCATGCGTCAGCAGATCGAGTCGGCATCGGCAGAGGGCATGGGCGCGACCTCCCTCGCGTCGATCGCCGGCTTCGCCCCACCGACCCTCCACACCCTGGGCGCCCGGCTCAGCAGCGTGATGTCACGACGCCTGTCCAACCTCGTCATCACCAACGTGCCCGGCCCCCAGCAGCAGCTGCAGGTCGAGGGCAGCCAGCTCGTCGAGACCTACCCCGTCATGCCGCTCGGGCGCGGTCAGGGCCTGTCGATCGGCCTGACCTCCTACGACGGGCGGGTCTACTACGGGCTCACCGGCGACCGCGACTCCATGGCCGACCTCGACCTGCTCGCGCAGGCCATCGAGGACTCCCTCGCCGAGCTGCGCTCGGCCCGGCGCACCCGGAGGGCCTGACGTGCGGGTCTACCTGCCGCTGCTCGAGTCCGACCTGACACAGGTCGCCGCGGACGGGATGCTGCCGGAGCGCACCGGCTACGCCGTCACCGACGAGGTGCGCGCGCTCGACCCCGCCGCGGACGAGGAGGACCTCGAGTTCGAGGCCATGTGCCAGGCGCTCGACGCAGCCCGTGCGCTCGGCGCCGGACGACGCGTCATCGCCTCGGCGGACGTCGACCAGGCGAGGGGGAGTGGCACGGACGCCGCGCTCGCCGGGCTGCTGCACGTGCCGGTCACCGACGTCGTCTCCTTCCATGTCGAGGAGAGCGCCGGCGAGGTCGGGTCCGGCTACGACGACCTGCTCTGGTACGACGTCACGGAGCTGTCCGCGCTCGTCTGACGCGTGGACGCCCCCTGGTCGGCAGGGGCCGGGGCGTCAGGACAGGCGCGTGGTCAGCTCGGCGATCTCGTCGTCGATCGACTGCTCGATCGCCGGCTTGCTGGCCGCCTCGATCTTGCGGCCGAGGAGCGGGATCGAGCAGGTGAGGTCAGCGGCCACGGACAGCCGGGAGGCGCCGGCCTCCGGGGCGAGGGTGATCGTGCCGACGAGGCTGACCGGCACGCCTGCCACGGAGATCTCGAGGTCCGCCGTGCGCGACCCGTCATCGGCAGCGGGGCGCCAGTGCTGCTGCTCGGACACCGTGAGGGTGTCGCCGACCATGGAGACGACCGGCCCGGGCATGCCCGCGGTCGGCAGCCTGCGCTCGCAGTGCACGTTGGCCCCGCCGCCCGGAGCATCGGCGACGGTGGCCGTCGCGTCGGGGACCTGCGCGCGCACCTTGGCGAGCTGGTAGTCCTCGGTGCGGATGACGGCAAAGGCCTCGTCGACTCCGGCGGGCAGGGTCGCGCTGCGGGTGATCTTCATGGGCACACGCTAGCGCGCGGAGCGGGTGGTCACGTGCGCAGCGCAGCGGCCGCCAGGGCCAGCTCGTGCGCCGCGCGCCGGCAGTCCGCGGCGAGCCGAGCCCGGTCGCTGCCCAACCCCGAGACGAGCTGGTGCACCCGACCCTGCAGCTCCTCCCTCCGATCGGCGCCCGCGGCCTCGCCGCCGGCATCGGCGACGCCCGTGATGCCCCAGGCACGGTGCACAGTGCCGTCGCGGACCTGCAGGCCCGCGGCCGCGGCCTCCTCCTCGAGGGCGCGCAGGCCGGCCGTCGTCGCGGCCAGCTCGGCCGCCGACTGCTGGAGCGAGCGCGCGCACTCGTCGAGGGTCGCGGCGCTGGCCGCGGCGGACGCCGCCACCCGGTCGACACGCTGCCGGGTCGCGACCGCGCGCGGCCCCGTCCACCCGGGAGAGGCGTCGTCGAGGGTGGCGCGCACCCGGTCGGCGTGGGCGGTCAGCTCCAGGGCGGTGCGGCGCAGGGTTGCACCGAGCGCGCTGACGGAGGCCGGGTCGCCGAGGAGCGGGTGGTTCATGCTGTGCCCCGCGGGGTCGTCACGGGGGACCGAGAGACCGCGGACGGGCTCGCGTGGCCGGAGACGGCGAGGGAGATCTCGCGGCAGGACGCGGACAGCTCCCGCAGCGTGTCGATCGCGGCGTCGACCAACGCGTCGACCGCCGTCTGGGTGGCGTGGTCGCCGACCGAGACCATCGTGTCGAGCAGGGCCTCGCCCCCGGTGGCCGCGGACTCGGCCGCGGCCGACAGGGCGGTGCCGAGAGCCGTGAGGTCCTCCGGTCGAGGGTGCGAAGGGGGCATGGTCCGGACAGCCTAGCCGCGCCCTCTCGTCGGTCGCGGGCGTCGTCCACAGACGTCGCCCCTTCGAGCATCGGGCCGGTCACGTGACGTAGATCATGAGCGCTAGGCTCCGACCATCGGGACAGCGAGGTCCCGATGACCAGTTGCGACGCAGATCGAGGACGCCCCACCCATGGCCCAGCTGCCTGCCCACTCCGTCACCGACAACGCCCCCGGCATCGCCGGAGAGCTTGCTGCCGCCGCCACCGCGGCCGGCGTCGACCCGGCCTTCGTCGAGCGGTACCTGCGACACGCCGACGAGGTGGCGCTGCGCGAGCGCAGTGCCCACGACCTCGTCGCGATGGCGACGACCCACCGCGAGGTCGCCGCGACGAGGGCCCCGCAGGAGACGATCGTCGAGGTCGTCGACGGGGCCCTGCACGTCGTCACGGCGGACCGGCCCTTCCTCGTCGACTCGGTGCTCGGCGAGCTCGCGTCCGAGGGGATCCGGGTCTCCCTGCTCGTCCACCCCCTCTTCGTCGTCCGGCGGGACGCCGACGGCGCGCTCCTCGAGGTCCTCGACGAGGACCCCCGCACCGGGCACGACGAGGCTGGCGTGCTCCACGAGTCCTGGATCCGCGTCGAGCTGGCCGAGCCCTGCGACCTGTCGCTGCTGCGTGAGCGGGTGGCCGAGGTCGTCGACGCGGTCGCTGCGGCGGTCGACGACTGGTCCGCCATGCGCGATCAGGTGCTCGACGCCGCGGCCCTGCTCGAGCAGGGCCGCGGCACCGGCGACGTCCAGGAGCAGACCGCGTCCGCGGAGTTCCTCCGCTGGCTGGTCGACGACCACTTCACCTTCATCGGCTCGCGGGACCACGTGCTCGACCTCGCCTCCGACGACGGCTCAGTGACCGCGATCCCCGGCAGCGGCCTGGGCATGCTGCGCTCCGACTCGACGGCCGAGGCCATCACCCCGCTCGGCGGCACACTCGGTCACGAGACCGCCGACGTCAGCTGCCTCTCGATCGGCAAGTCGCACGCAGTCCTGCCCGTGCACCGTGTCACCCACCCCGACCTCGTCGCCGTGAGGTTCACCGACGAGGCGGGGCAGGTCGTCGAGCGCCGCATCGCCGGGCTGTTCTCGTCGACGGCCTACACGAGCTCGGTGCTCACCATCCCGCTCATCCGGGACAAGGTCGACCGGATCCTCGCGGAGTCCGGGTGGGCCCGCGACAGCCACTCAGGCGCCTTCGCCACCCGCCTGCTCGAGTCCTTCCCGCGGGACGAGCTCTTCCAGGCCCCCGTCGAGCACCTGCGCGCCGTCGTCACACGCATCCAGCAGATGGCGTACAGCATGCGCACGGCGGCCTTCCTGCGCCGTGATGTCCGAGGGCAGTTCGTCACCGCGATCGTCTACCTGCCCCGTGACCGCTACACGACGGCCGTGCGACACCGCATCGAGGACCACCTGCGCGAGTCGACGGGGGCCGACGAGGTGTCCTTCACCGCGCACGTCTCCGACGAGCCGATGGCCCGGCTCTACTACGTGCTGCGCGGCACGCGCGGGGTCGAGCTGCCCGAGGGCGAGGCCGCCACCGCCCTCGACGCGGCGATCGCCGAGGCCGTCCTCACGTGGGAGGAGCGCCTCGTGCGCACCGCCGGCAAGCTCGTCGGCGCCGAGGTCGCCCAGCAGCTGCTGCAGCCGTGGGCCGGTGGCTTCCCCGTCGACTACCAGGACGACTTCGACGCGGCCCAGGCCGTGGCGGACCTGAAGAACCTCGTGCTGCTGGGCGAGGGCACCCCCTTCGCCTGTGCCCTCTACGACCCCCGCCGCGGGCACGGCGGCGGTGAGGACCCGCGGATCCGCCGCTTCAAGCTCTTCAGCATCGAGGAGCTCATCCTCGACGACCTCATGCCGATCTTCCGTGACCTCGGGGTCCAGGTCATCGAGGAGGAGCCCTACACCCTCACCCGGGCCGACGGCGTCCGCGCGGGCGTCTACGACATCAGCCTGCGCGTCGACGACCCGGCCGTGTGGGAGGCGCACTCGCACGAGGCCCTGCGCGGCCTCGTCGAGTCGGCCGTCACGGCCGTTCGCTCGGGGCGCACTGAGTCCGACGGCTTCAACGCGCTCGTCATCCGGGCCGGCCTCACGTGGCGGCAGGTCTCCCTGCTGCGCGCCATCGGGCGCTACCTGCGGCAGGCGGGCGGCAGCTGGGGGCAGACGAGCCTCGAGACCGCGCTCGTCGACCACCACGAGATCGCCCGCGACCTCGTCGAGCTCTTCGAGGTGCGCTTCGACCCCGAGCGCTTCGACGGCCTGGCCGACGACGCTCGCGCCGCCGCCGAGCAGGAGGTCGTCGCCCGGATCGAGACGGCGCTCGAGGCGGTGACCTCGCTCGAGCACGACCGGATCATCCGCGCCTTCATCGGCGTCATGGCGGCCACGCTGCGCACGAGCTACTTCATCCGTGACGAGCAGGGCGAGCCGCTGCCGCGGATCTCGCTCAAGCTCGAGCCGGCCAAGGTGCCGGACATGCCCAAGCCGCACCCCGCCTTCGAGATCTGGGTGCACAGCCCGCAGGTCGAAGGGGTCCACCTGCGCTTCGGTGCGGTCGCCCGCGGTGGCCTGCGGTGGAGCGACCGCCGCGACGACTTCCGCACCGAGGTGCTCGGCCTCGTCAAGGCGCAGATGGTCAAGAACGCCGTCATCGTGCCCACGGGCAGCAAGGGTGGCTTCTTCGGCAAGCAGCTGCCCGACCCCACCGTCGACCGCGAGGCGTGGATGGAGGCTGGGCGCTCGGCCTACCGCGCCTTCATCTCCGGCCTGCTCGACGTGACCGACAACCGTGTGGACGGTGCCATCGTGCCGCCGGACCGGGTGGTCCGGCACGACGGCGACGACTCCTACCTCGTCGTCGCCGCGGACAAGGGCACGGCCACCTTCTCGGACCTGGCCAACTCCATCGCCCGCGAGTACGGCTTCTGGCTCGACGACGCCTTCGCCTCGGGTGGGTCGGTCGGCTACGACCACAAGGGCATGGGCATCACGGCCCGCGGCGCGTGGGAGTCGGTCAAGCGCCACTTCCGCGAGCTGGGTCACGACACCCAGACCGAGGACTTCACCGTCGTCGGCATCGGTGACATGAGCGGCGACGTCTTCGGCAACGGCATGCTGCTCTCCGAGCACATCCGGCTCGTCGCGGCCTTCAACCACCTGCACGTCTTCATCGACCCCCAGCCCGACGCGGCCGCGTCCTTTGCCGAGCGCCGGCGCCTCTTCGAGCTGCCCCGCAGCACGTGGGACGACTACGACCGCTCGCTCATCAGCGAGGGCGGTGGCGTGTGGTCACGCAGCGCCAAGTCGATCCCGGTGAGCGAGCAGGCCGCGGCCGCACTCGGCCTCGACGGGCCGACCTCGCTCACCCCCAACGAGCTGATCCACCTCGTCCTCCAGGCCCCGGTGGACCTGCTGTGGAACGGCGGCATCGGCACCTACGTCAAGGCGACGAGCGAGTCGCACACCGATGTGGGCGACCGCGCCAACGACGCCATCCGGGTCGACGGACGCCAGGTGCGTGCCCGGGTCATGGGCGAGGGCGGCAACCTCGGCGCCACCCAGCGGGGCCGTATCGAGGCGGCCAAGGCCGGGGTGCGCATCAACACCGACGCCGTCGACAACTCGGCCGGTGTCGACACCTCCGACCGTGAGGTCAACATCAAGATCCTGCTCGGTGAGGCGATCCGTCGGGGGATCCTCGACGAGGCCGACCGGGTCGAGCTGCTCGCCTCGATGACCGACGAGGTCGCCGAGCAGGTGCTGCGCGACAACTACGAGCAAAACGTGTTGCTCGGCAATGCCCGGGCGCAGGACGGGGCGATGCTCGTCGTCCACGAGCGCCTCATGGAGACCCTCGTGCGTCGCGGTGACCTCGACCGCGAGCTCGAGTTCCTCCCGAGCAGCGCGCAAGTGCACGACCGCCTGGCGGCAGGGGAGGGGCTCTCGTCTCCCGAGCTATCCGTGCTGCTCGCCTACAGCAAGCTCGCGCTCAAGGCCGACCTCCTCAAGTCCGACCTGCCCGACGACCCGGCCACGGAGCGGCAGCTGACCGAGTACTTCCCGACGCCGTTGCAGGGGACGTACGGCGAGGCGCTGCGGGCCCACCCCCTTCGTCGGGAGATCGTCACGACCGCCGTGGCCAACGACCTCGTCAACCGGGGCGGGATCACCTTCGTCCAGCGGGCGGTCGAGGAGACCTCCGCTACGTCGGCGCAGGTGGCCAGGGCCTTCCTCGTCTGCCGTGAGGTCTTCGGTCTGGACGACTACGTCGCCCGCGTCGAGGCGCTCGACAACGTCGTGCCCACGCGCGTGCAGACCCGTCTCTACCTCGAGCTGCGGCGGCTGATGGACCGTGGCGTGCGGTGGTTCCTCGCCAACCGTCCGGGCCGGCTCAACGTCTCGGAGGAGATCGACCACTTCAGCGCACCGGTCGTCGAGCTCGCGCTGCAGATCCCGCAGCTGCTGCGGGGCTCGCAGGCCGAGCGCCTCGTGCGCAAGACGCAGGACCTCGTCGACTCGGGTGTGCCGACTGACCTGGCCCGGCGCACCGCGATCCTGCTCGACCTCTACTCGGTCCTCGACATCGTCGACATGGCGCAGCAGAGCGGCCGGACGACCCTCGAGGTCGCCGAGACCTACTACCTGCTGTCCGAGACCTTCGGCATCGACGAGCTGCTCATCCTCGTCACCCGCCTGCCGCGCGAGGAGCAGTGGGATGCCATGGCTCGAGGCGCCCTGCGCGACGACCTCTACGCCACGCTCCAGTCGCTGACGAGCTCGGTGCTCGAGCACGAGGGGGCCGACGCGTCCGCGCGCTTCGAGTCGTGGTCGCGCGACCACGACGAGGCCGCCAAGCGGGTCCAGACCCAGCTCGGCGGGATCCGACAGCTGTCCTCGCCGGGGGTGGCCGCACTGTCGGTGGCGCTGCGGACCCTACGGTCCGTCACCCGCTGACCCGGGGCGGGCCCGGGGAGCTGCGTCACTAGGATCGCGACGTGCGGACACTTGCCGACTTCTTGCGCATCACCCCGGGCCTCGAGGCCGAGGACGCCGAGTGGCTCCACCTGCTCGTGGAGGACTGGCACCTGCTCGCCGACCTGTCCTTCAGCGACCTCGTGCTGTGGGTCGAGCACGAAGGGGGGTGGGTCGCCGCGGCGCACACCCGCCCCATGACCGGCCCGATGGTCTTCGTCGAGGAGGTCGTCGGGCAACCGGCGAGCAATGTCTTCGGCGACCTCGTGGACCGGGCGGCGCAAGAGGGGCAGAGCGAGCACGTGCGGGAGCGGGGCCAGGACCTCATCCACGAGCGGGCGCGCACGGTCCGGCGGGCCGGCCGCACGATCGGCATCCTCAGCGTCCACGACCAGCTCGACAGTGGTCGGCCGCAGACCCGCCTCGAAGAGGCCTACGCGGAGATGGGCGACGATCTCTTCCTCATGGTCGCGGAGGGCACCTGGCCCCATGCGACCTCCCCGAGCGGCGCACGGCGCGGGGCCCCTCGGGTCGGTGACGGGGTGATCCGGCTGGACGAGGCGGGACGCGTGGAGTATGCCTCGCCCAATGCGCTGAGCGCGATCCGTCAGCTGGGCCACCCGGGGCCGGTGGAGGGGGAGGTCCTCGTCCAGGTGATGAGCGACCTGCCCGGCCAGACGAGCCACATGGACGAGGGGTTGGCCCTCGTCGCCATGGGCCGCGCCGCGTGGCGCTCCGACCTGGAGACCCGGGGTGCCGCGATCTCGTTGCGCGCGGTGCCGCTGTACCGCGGTCGGACCCGGCACGGCGCGATCGTCCTCGTTCGCGACGTCTCGGAGCTGCTGCGCCGCGGCGCCGAGCTGATGACGAAGGACCAGACTATCCGGGAGATCCACCACCGGGTGAAGAACAACCTGCAGACCGTCGCGGCGCTCCTGCGGATGCAGGGGCGCCGGGTGCCCGATACCTCGGCCCGGACCGCGCTCGGCGAGGCGGAGCGTCGCGTCGGGGTCATCGCGATGATCTACGAGGCGCTGAGCACGGGTTTCGCCGAAGCCCTCGACTTCGACGACGTCGCCGTGCGCGGTCTGCGCGCGATCGTCGAAGTGGCCCGCACGAGCGGCGCCATCGACTCCCAGTTGACCGGATCCTTCGGGCTCGTGCGGGCCGAGGACGCGACGGCGGTGGGGCTGATCCTCTCCGAGCTGGTGCAAAATGCGGTCGAGCACGGCATCCCCGAGGGCGGCTCGATCCACGTCGACGCCCAGCGCACGACCGAGGACGACGAAGGCGACATCCTGCGCGTCACCGTGGTCGACGACGGCCGGGGGCTCCCGACGGGCTTTCGGCCCAGCCGGGCCGGCCTCGGCACGCGCATCGTCACCTCGATGGTGCACGACCTGGGCGGGCAGATCCGCTGGGACGACGCCGAGCCCCACGGCACGCGGGTGCGCTTCAGCGTGCGTCTGGGCGGCGTCGAGAGCTGACCGGGGCCAGACACGACGAAACCGCCCCCGAGCGAGTGCTCGGAGACGGTGGTCAGGTGGTCAGATGTCAGCCGGCTCGGCGGGCCCGGGCCTTGCGACGCTTGAGCGCGCGGCGCTCGTCCTCGGAAAGGCCGCCCCAGACGCCAGCGTCCTGGCCGGACTCGATGGCCCACTTGAGGCAGGTGTCGACGACCTCGCACCGACGGCAGACCTTCTTGGCCTCCTCGATCTGGGCGATCGCGGGGCCGGTGTTGCCGATGGGGAAGAAGAGCTCGGGATCTTCGTCGAGACAGGCTGCGCGGTCGCGCCAATCCATGGGGGTGGTGCTCCTTGTCGTCGGGGAGGTCGTGCACATCGTGTGTCGCTGGCCGGGGCCGACGTGTGAGTCGTGCCGCCGGGGCGTCCACGACCCAAAACACACATCATTGTTCACGCTACCGGTCCGTATGCCAACAGTGTGGGACGACCGCTTTGTTCCGTCGTGCCGTGTGATGAGTCACGAAGGGTCACCTACGCTGCTGGTCGTGACCTCGAGCCAACCCCCTTCGTCGCCCACCCCGTCCGCCCTCGCGGCGGCGCTCGTCTGCCTCGTCGAGGCCCTCTTCCTCGTCGGGACCGCCGTCCTCTACGGGCTCGAGCTCGCGGACGGACGCAGCGACGACGCCAACGTCGCGTCGATGTCGCTCGTGGTCTGCCTGATCTTCGCGATCCTCCTCGCGGTGCTCGCTGCCGCCTGGCGCAAGGGGGCCCGGTGGCCGCGCACGCCGACGATCGTGTGGAACGTCCTGCTCCTGCCGGCGGCGTGGACGCTGGCGACGACCAGTGGGTTGTGGGTGGGCCTGACCCTGGCCGTCGTCGCCGTCGCGGGTGTCGTGGCGGCGCTGCTCGCACCGTCGGCGGACCTGCCGGACCGCGCGCTCTGATGGCCGACATCGACGTGGTCGAGGCGGACATCGCCTCCCTTCGGCACGCTCTGGAGACGGGCCGGACGACGAGCGAGGGGCTCGTGCGGGCCTACCTCGCCCGCATCGAGGCCTACGACCGCGGCGGGCCCGCGCTCAACGCGGTCGTCGTCGCCAACCCGGCGGTGCTCGACGAGGCGCGGGCGTCGGACGAAAGGCGGGCGCAGGGGGCGACCCTCGGGCCGCTCGACGGCATCCCCTACACCGCCAAGGACTCCTACCTCGTCCGTGGACTGACCTGCGCGAGCGGGTCGCCGGCCTTCGCCGAGCTGGTCGCCCAGCGTGATGCCTTCACCATCGAGCGGCTGCGGGCGGGCGGTGCCGTGCTCATCGGCCTGACGAACATGCCGCCCATGGCCAATGGTGGGATGCAGCGCGGTGTCTACGGGCGTGCCGAGAGCCCCTACAACGGCGCCTACCTCACGGCGGCCTTCGGGTCGGGATCGTCCAACGGGTCGGGCACGGCGACGGCGGCGAGCTTCGCAGCCTTCGGTCTGGGGGAGGAGACGTGGTCCTCGGGCCGGGCTCCGGCGAGCAACAACGGCCTGTGCGCCTACACCCCGTCCCGCGGGGTCATCTCCGTGCGCGGCAACTGGCCGCTCGTGCCCTCGATGGACGTCGTCGTGCCGCACACCCGGACGATCGCCGACCTGCTCGAGGTGCTCGACGTCATCGTCGTGGACGACCCGGACACCACAGGCGACCTGTGGCGCACCCAGCCGTGGATCGACGTCCCTGCGCCCTCGCAGGTCCGGCCGACGTCGTACCCCGCGCTGCGGTCGGGCGGCTCGCAGCCTCTGCGTGGACTGCGCCTGGCGGTGCCGCGCATGTACCTCGGGACGGACGACGAGGCGGGCACCGGGGTCGGCTTCGGCGGTCCCATCGGGGAGCGGATCGTACCGCGCGCCAGCTCCCTCGAGCTCTTCGCGGCGGCGCGGGCCGACCTCGAGGCGGCGGGGGCGGAGGTCGTCGAGAGCGACTTCCCCGTGGTGTCCAACTACGACGGTGATCGTGCCGGTGCGCCGACGGTCGCGACGCGCGGACTGCTCCCGGAGGGCTACCTCGACGAGGAGATCTGGGACCAGTCGATGTGGGGCTGGGAGACCTTCTTGCGGGCCAACGGCGACCCGGGGCTCCACCGGCTCGCCGACGTCGACGGCGCGCAGATCTTCCCGCCCCCCGAGGGGGCGTTGCCCGATCGGTACGGTGAGCTCGACTTCGACCTCGCCGACTACGTGACCCGGGCGCGCGAGGTCGGCGTCGTCGAGGACGTCACGACCCTGCCCCTGCTCGAAGGGGGGCTGCGCGGCCTCGAGGAGACCCGTCGGGTCGACCTCGAGGAGTGGATGGACGGACTCGGTCTCGACGCGGTGATCTTCCCCGCGGTCGCCGACGTCGGGCCGGCGGATGCCGACGTCAGCGAGGCGTCGGCCGAGGCCGCGTGGCGCAACGGCGTGTGGGTCGCCAACGGCAACCTCGTGCCCCGCCACCTCGGCATCCCCACGGTCACGGTGCCGATGGGGACGATGCGTGACATCGGGATGCCGGTCGGTCTGACCTTCGCCGGTCGCGGAGGTGACGACGTGCGGCTGCTGACGATCGCCGCGGCCTTCGAGGCGACGGGCACACGTCGCACCGAGCCGCCGCGGACGCCCCGCCTGCCCTGAGGAGGATCAGCTCGCTGTCGGGCCGGGCCGGGCGACCTGGATCTCCTCGGCCACGCCGTCGACGACGAGGTAGCCCCGCCCGGCGAGGCGGGGCAACGCTGGGACCCGCAGGCCGAGGGCGTCACCGTCGGACCGCGCGAGTGGCTGGAGCAGCAGCCCGGTGCGCTCGCGGGCGAGGTCGGCGACGAGTCCGCGGACCTGACCGGCGGCCGTTCGGGTCGTCGTCGACCCGATGAGGAGCCCGCGGTCGAGATCCAGGCGTCGCCCGATCTCGCGCACGACGTCGGCGACGGAGGTGCCCTCGAGTCGCTCGAGGTCGTCGACGACGACCGCCAGGTCGGGGTGCTGCTGACGCAGGGTGACGAGCTCGTCGCGGTCGTCGGGCCCGAGGGTGGGGCAGCCGAGGCCGTCGGCGAGCGCCGGGGAGCCGAGGACGACGAGCGGCTGGCCGGCGGAGCGGAGCTGCCCGGCCAGCATGGCGAGTGCCGTCGACCGGCCGCTGCGGGCCGGGCCGCAGACGAGGAATCGGCGCGCACCGTCGGTGCGCCACAGCACGGGGTCTCGACCCGAGCCGCCGAGGCCCACCGGGACCATCTCCCGGTCGCCGGGCGGCAGGTCGGCGAGCAGCACCTCGTCGGGCAGTGCGCACACGGTCCACGGGGGAGTGGTCGGCGCAGCACGGGGCGCGGCGGGGGATGCCGGTCGGGCCACCTGCACGAGATGACCGCCGGGCTGCCACCGGGCACGTCCCGGGACGAGGCGCTCGGAGACCTGGGTGCGGGTGAGCCCGGCGAGGGCGGCGTCGCCCCGATCGCCGAGGTGCAGGACGAGCCGCGAGGCGACGAGGGAGGACACCCGCCCGGACAGCAGCTCGCGTCCGCCGGCGACGAGGACGCACAGGCCGGCCGAGGTCCCGTCCCGCATGAGCGTCTCGAGGCTCTCGGCCGTCTCGCCGAGGTCGCTCGCCCCGCGCGGGCGCGTCACCCGACCCCAGCCATCGACGGCGAGGAGGAGGTGTGGCGGGGGCGTCGGCCCGCCGGCGCTGTCGTGGGCGCTCCACCACGCGTCGAGGGTGGCGTGGCCGCTCGCTCGCAGGAGACGACGCCGGTCGCTGATGTCGGCCTCCAGGCGCTCGAGGAACCTGCCGACGACCGTCGTATCCTCGCCGTCGACCACGCTGCCGACGTGGTCCAGGCCGGACAGGGTGGTCGTCGTGGCCGACCCGTCGCCGATGACCTGGACCTGGAGCCGGTCGGGTGACCACCGCCGGGCGGCGGCGTGGACGACGGCTGCCAGTGCCGTCGTGCGCCCCGAGCCGGGCGCCCCGACGACCATCCAGTGGCCTGTGGCGGGCGACCACTCGGCGGCGACCTGCCGTTGCTCGGTCGGCAGGTCCATGAGGGCAAAGGGCGCGCCGGCGCCGGTCTCGCCCGAAGGGAGCTGGGTGTCGGTGAGCTCGTCGGGCAGGGGCGGCAGCCACGGCCGGTGGGGTGGTGGCACGTCGAGTCGGGCGGCCAGCTGGGTCAGCGTGGCGGTCAGCCGCTCCAGGTCACTCGGGCCCGAAGCGTGCTGCGGCGGGGCGACGGGCCAGGGCCGGCCGGGTCTTCGCAGGAGGAGAGGTCCCTCGGAGTCGGCGGCGTGCCCGGCGATGCGTCCGGTCTGGAAGGCGCGCGCCGGACCGCCCCCGGTGCTCGCCAGAGCCCGCCCTGGAGCGCTCTCGGGGAGGTCCGCCGCGTCGGGGCAGCCGATGACGTCGTCGCTGTCGGACCGGTCGCGCACCCGCAGCGCGATGCGCAGGTTGACGTTGGCGCGGATGTCGGCCGAGACGATGCCCCCCGGTCGCTGCGTCGCGAGGACGAGGTGGACCCCGAGCGAGCGCCCGACGGCCGCGATGCGCAGCAGGTGGGCGAGGGCCTCGGGCTGCTCCTCGGCGAGCATCCGGAACTCGTCGATGACGATCACGAGACGGGGGAGCGGGTCGCCGTGGTGGCGGTCGATGTCGGGGGCGCCGGAGGCGGCGAGGATGTGCTCGCGCCGGGTGAGCTCGGCATCGAGGCTGCTCAGGGCGCGCTCGGCGGCGGTCGGGTCGAGGTCGGTGAGCATGCCGACGGTGTGCGGGAGCCGGGCGCACTCGGCGAAGGCCGCGCCACCCTTGTAGTCGACGAGCACGAAGGTGATCTCCTCGGGCGACAGGTGCGCCGCCAGGGCGGCGACCCAGGTCTGCAGGAACTCCGACTTGCCGGAGCCGGTCGTGCCTGCGACGAGGGCGTGCGGGCCGTCCCGGCGCAGGTCGAGGCGCATCGGGCCGTCGCCACCGACGCCGACGACGACCTCGAGATCGGAGGGGGTGCCCTCGTCGTGCCGCCACTCCTCGGCGAACCCGTCGAGGTCGTCGGGGTCGCACCCGACGACGTCGACCCAGCGAGCAGCCGTGGGCAGGCTGCCACCCGTGCTGCCGGGCGTGGCGTCGCGCAGCGGCGCCAGTGCCGTCGTGAGTCGGCGGGCCCACGCCTCCCCGGTGCCGTCGACGACTCCGCGGGCGATCGGCTCGTCGGCTCGCAGCAGGCGCAGGTCGTCGTCGTGGAGGGCGACGACCGCCCTGGCCTCGTGGGGCAGGTGCTCGGCGACGTCGGCCAGGGCGATGACGTGGACCCGGTGGTCGCTCCCCGTGCCCATGATCGTGCGCAGGTTGGGGTCGCTGCGCCACGTGCCGGCGCCGTCGACGATGACGACGTGGGTCGTCGGGGGTGGGCTCGCGTCGTGCCGTGAGCGGGGCGTCTGCGCCACTCGCGCGGTCGTCAGGGCGGCGAGGTCGGCGAGCACGGCGGCACCGCCGTCCGGGTCGGCCGTGGCCCGGGCGGAGTCCGGGTCGTCGTCGTGCGCCCTCAGGTGCACCAGCCCGGCGAAGGGAGCCCACCATCCCGTGTCGTCGGCGACGACGCTCACGCGCACGTCGTGGTGCGAGTGCAGGACGACGAGCTGGCCGAGCAGGTGCCGTGCCAGTCGGTCGCGGCGGACGCGGTCGCCGGCGATGCCGAGGACCCCGATGTCGGTGAGGTCGACGACGAGGGGCGCGTCGTCGAGCACGGGATGCTCCCGGGTGCCGGCTCGGTGCTCCACGTCGAGACGGGCGGGCAGGGCGCCGAGTCCGAGGCGCAGGCACAGGTGGAGCTCGTGGCCCACCCGTCGCTCCCACAGGTGGGGGCCGTCGCCCCGTGCGGCATCCAGCAGCGCCGCGGCATCAGGGGCTGCTCGCAACCGGTCGCGGCGCTCGGCGGCCAGGGCGGCGGTCAAGCGCTCGCCGGCACGTGCACGGTCCCGGACCCAGGCCGCGTGGGCCTCCCTGTGCTCGCGGCGGGAGCTGGTCCGGTCGGACAGGGTGGACCCGAGGACGAGGATCGGAGAGAGCAGGCCGAAGAGGAGCATCCGCGGCCCGAAGAAGAGTGCGAGGAGCCCGGCGAAGGGCAGCGGGAGCAGCACCATGAGCCACGGGATGCGACGTCGGCGCGGTGAGCTCGGCTCGGCAGGGACGGTGATGGTCGGCGGTGCGCCTGCCCGCGGGACGTGGGGGAGCGGGTTGACCCCGAGGGTGCCGTCGCCGGTCACGGTGCGACGGGAGGGACGGGGGCGGTGGGCCTCGATGACGAAGGTGCTCCTGCCGGCGCGCAGGTGGCTGCCGGCCCGCACCCGGGTGCCAGCGGCCGGGACGGCCGCACCGTCGACGGTGGTGCCGTTGGTCGTGCCGAGGTCACGCAGGAGCACGCCGTCACGGTCGACGGTCAGCTCAAGGTGCTCGCGGGAGAGCGCGTCGTCCGCGACGCGCAGGGTCGCAGCCTCGCCTCGGCCGATCGTGTGCCGCCCTGGCTGGAGCTCGTGGGTGCGGCCGGCGTCAGGGCCGCAGGTCGTGACGACGCGAAGGGGCGCTCGCCGAGGCAGGGTGTCCTCCTCGGCGTCGTCGGAGCCGAGGACGAGTGTCGCCGCGTCGAGGAGGGGCGGTCGACCGATCGGCGCATCGGGCGGTACGCGTCGGCCACCGACGTGCACCCTCGTGTCGGTGCGGCCGTGGGCGGCCAGGAGGTCGTCGAGCGTGTGGTGGGCTGCGGCGCGCAGGTCGACGGTCGTGCTCGATCCGTCGGACCGGTCGACGAGGTTCATCCGCAGCTGCATGGTCGGCACGGTAGATCCGGTCTGCCACGGGTCGCCCGCGGTTGTCCACAGGCACGTGTCAGTCGTCGAGCCCCCGGGCGGCGAGGGCGTCGCCGAGTTCGTCGGCGCGACGCAGCGCGCCGACGATGAGCGGTACGGCGAAGGCCCGCGGGCTTGCGGTCAGACCCCGTGCGTGCTGGGCACTGCGCACGCGGTGGCCGAGGTCGATGACGAGCGGGACCGCGCGGATCGCCAGCTGCAGCATGAGCCCGACGCGCTCGGGGTCGACGCCCACGCGACGCAGCGGGCCGCAGACGCGCACGACGACGTCGATGAGATCGCTCGTGCGCGTGGTGAGGGTGACGAGGTTCGCGAGGAGGACGAGGGCGAGGAGCACCCCGACGATGACACTGGCGCGCTGCCACCCGGCGACGATGGTCTGGAAGACGGCGAGCGGCACCATGACGAGGAGCAGCGGTCGCAAGAGGTGCAGGAGCACGCGGAGCGGCATGCGCGCGACGGTGTAGCCGGCCAGCACGAGGAGCAGCCCGCTCGCCGTGACGAGCGGTGACCGGACGAAGGGGGAGGCGACCCCCACGAGGAGCAGCCCGAGCAACTTGGCCCCGGCCGGGAGGCGGTGCAGCAGCGAGCTGCCGTCGCGGTAGAGCCCGATCACGGGCGGGCGTCCATGAGGTCGAGGTAGTGCGCGATCGCCTCGGCGGGCGGCCCGTCGTGGACGAGTCGGCTGTCGTCGAAGACGAGCACCCGGTCGAAGTCGGTGAGCAGGTCGAGGTGGTGGGTGACGAGGACGACCTGCTGGGTCAGGGCCCGCACGGCGTCGGCGACCCGACGGGCGTTGCGGATGTCGAGGAGTGTCGTCGGCTCGTCCATGACGAGCAGGTCGGGCTCCGTGACGAGGACGGCGGCGAGGGCGAGGAGTTGTTTTTGCCCGCCGCTCAGCAGGTGTGCGGGGTGGTCGCCTCGTCCGGCGAGCCCGTGTGCGGCGAGCGCGGCCTCGACCCGGTCGGCGATCTCGGCGCGGGACAGGCCGCGTCGCCTCAGGCCGAAGGCGACGTCCTCGGCGACGGTCGGCATGACGATCTGCGAGTCGGGGTCGGTGAAGCAGAAGCCGACCCGGCGTCGCACCTGCTTGCCCTGGCGGGTGGTGTCGAGGCCGTCGAGGGTCACCGTGCCGTGCTCCGGGACGACGAGGCCGTTGAGCATCCGGGCGAAGGTCGACTTGCCGGACCCGTTGGCCCCGATGACCCCGATGCGGTGCTCGTCGAGGCGGACGGTCAGGTCCCGCAGCACGGGAGGGCGGCCGTCGAAGCCGTGGGTCACGTCGCGGACGTCGATCAGCATGCCTGCACCACCATCGCGACGCCCTGCCCGCCGCCGGCGGCGATCGCGGCGAGGCCGAGCTCGCCGGGCCGCAGCTGGTGGAGGAGCCGGACGGCGAGGACCGCGCCCGAGGCTCCCCAGGGGTGGCCGAGGGCGAGGGCCCCGCCCTGCGCGCACACGCGCTCGGCGTCGAGCCCCAGCTCGTCGCAGCAGGCGAGGACTTGGCCGGCGAAGGCCTCGTTGATCTCGATGGCGTCGAGATCGTCGAGCCCGATCCCGCTGCGCTGCAGGGCCATCCGCGTCGCGGGGACGAGGCCGCGGCCGGGGCGGGCCGGGTCGACGCCGGCCGTCGCGGTGGCGAGGACGCGCAGGCCGTGGCCGCCGAGCCGCTCGTGCGTCGGGCGGTCGACGACGGCGACGGTGGCCGCCCCGTCGCTGATGCCGCAGGAGTTGCCGGCGGTGACGCTCCCTTCGTCGCGGAAGGCCGGTCGTAGCCGGGCCAGCTTGTCGACGGTGAGCGTCGCCTTGGGCCGGTCGTCGCGGGTCACGCCGGCGACGGCGACGACCTCCGCGTCGAAGACGCCCGCCCCGCGGGCGGCCACCGCCCGCGCGTGCGAACGGGCCGCGTACGCGTCCTGGCGCTCGCGCGTCACGCCGGCCTCCTGCGCGAGCAGGTCGTTGGCCAGCCCCATCTCGGGGTCCTCCCAGCCCTCCGGGGCGAAGGGGGCCCGCTCGTAGCGCAGGAGGTCGGCACCGTCGACGGGTGGCCAGTGCCGCCACGGGGCGGTGCTCACCGACTCGACGCCCCCGGCGAGCACGGCACCCGCCCCGCCGCGCACGAGGGAGACAGCGACGTCGATGGCGGCCAGGCCGCTCGCACACTGCCGGTCGACGGTGAGCGCGGGCACGGCGGCGGGCAGGCCGGCGAGCAGGGCCGCGGAGCGGGCGACGTCACCGCCGGGGCCCATGCAGTTGCCGAGGACGACGTCGGTGACGTCGGTCGGGGCGAGGCCGGACCGCTCGAGGGTCGCGGCGAGCACAGGGCCGGCGAGCTGGTCGGCGCGGATACCGGCGAGGGAGCGGCCGGCGGTGCCGATGGCCGAGCGGGTGCCGGCGACGATCACGGGGTGGCTCATCGTGCCTCCTCGAGGGCGGAGCGCACGGCCGCGCGGTCGATCTTGTCGTGCCCGGTCCGTGGCAGCGGGTCGAGGTGCAGCCAGCGGCGTGGTCGTTGGGTGGGGGCGAGGTGCTCGCGGGCGACGGCGGTCAGGTGGGGCACGTCCCCAGCATGCGTGACGGCGGCGGCGACGACCTCGCCGAGGTCGGGGTGGGGCAGGCCGACGACGACGACCTCGCCGGTGGACCGGGGCCGCAGGACGGCTTCGACGTCGGCGATGCGGACGGTAGCCCCTGCGGTGGTGATGCCGCCGGCGCGGCCGTGGACGACGACCCGGCCGTCGACGACCTCGCCGTGGTCGCCGACGGTGACCCAGTCCCCTTCGCGCCGCAGCTCGTGGTCGGGCTCGAGGTACCCGTCGCTGACGAAGGGGGAGTCCACCCACAGCGTCCCCGCCCGCGACTCGACGGCGACGCCGGGGAAGGGACGCAGGTCGTCGCTGTGCCCGCCCCAGGCGACGAAGGAGAGCTCGGCGGCGCCGTAGTAGTGGTGGAGGTGACCTCCCACGGCGGTGACGGCGCTCGCCTCGGCCGGGGTGGTGCGGTCACCGGCGACGACGAGCGTGCGGCCGGTGAGGTCGGTGCCGTCGGCGAGCAGGCGGCGCAGGGCCGTGGGGGTCAGGTGGGCGTGGGTGGCGTCGTCGAGCGCGTCGACGAGCCGCGCGCCGGCCCAGCGGGCGTGGACGGTGGCGAAGAGGTTCATCGTCGCGGTGACCGGACCGGGGACCCACACCCGACTGCCCGACGTCGTCCCGGTCAGCTCGCTGACAGCGGCGAAGGAGTCGGTCCACGACGCCGTCGTCCGCACCACGGTGCGGGGCCGGCCGGAGGTGCCGGAGGTCGGCAGGGCGACAGGCACACCGATCCGGTCGGCCTCGACGAAGGCGGCCACGGGGTCCGCCGCAGTCAGCACGTGGACCTCAGACGAGGGCATCCTCGCGGGCCACCCGTCGCGCGCGGATGAGGCCGGGGTAGGCGGCGTGCACCCCCTTCGCGACGACGGCGCAGATGACCGCCTTGGCGAGGTCACCGGGGACGAAGGGGGCGGCCGCGACGAAGGCCGCGCCGACGGACAGGTCGGCGCGCAGCACCATGCCGACGACTCCGAGGAGATTGAGCAGGAGGACGCCGCCGAGGACGTTGATGCCGACGCCGGGGGCAACGCGGTAGGGCGTGCCCATGGCCTGGGTCATCATGCCGATCGCGTAGGCGGCCACCGGCCAGCCGACGAGGTAGCCGACGCTCGGGCCGGCGAAGACGCCCAGACCGCCGCGGCCGCCGGCGAGGAGCGGCAGGCCGAGCGCGACGAGGGCGAGGAGCACGAGGACGGCCAGCGCTCCGCGGCGGGCACCGAGGACGGCGCCGCAGAGCATGATGCCGAGCGACTGCGCGGTGATGGGGACGGCATTGCCGAAGGGAGCGATGGCGGGGACGAGACCCAGCACGGCGATGATGCCGGCGAAGGTCGCGATCTGCGCCAGCTCGCGGCCGGTGGAGCGCTGCGTGGACACGGGTGCCTCTCGGTTGGGACGGCCGGGGTGGCGTGCGGGGGAGCGGCCGTCGGACTCAGCCACGCATCATGGCACGGTTCACCCCGAGTAGAACACCGTTCAGGTGGCGAGGTGGGGCACCTGTGGATTCTCGAGATGCGAAGCGCTGACAAATCGCTAGCGTCGTGGTCCATCGGGCCGGGGAGTCCGTGTCGCCACGCCACACCGCACGAGGGGGGTCGTCCGATGGACGCCGTCGAGACCGTCGAGACCGAGGTCCGCGAGCTCATCCGACGCTCCGGTCTGGATCCGGTCCGCGAGACCGGGCAGGTCGCCGACCTCGTGCGCGCCGCCGTCGTCGACTACGACGAGCGCAGCACGCACGGTGGGCTGCCGCCGCTCGGCAACGTCGAGCGCGCGGTCAAGCTCGTGCTCGACACCGTCGCGGGTTTCGGCCCGCTGCAGCAGTACTTCGACGACCCTCGCGTCGAGGAGATCTGGATCAACGCGCCGCCCTGCGTCGGCAACTGTCTCCTCGATATCGAAGCCCGAACTGCCTTGAGGCACAAGGGTAGTGCCCGTCCGCGCGGGGACGCGGGCTCCGTCGGTCGCGCTGTGGTTGGCCGAGCTCAGGGCAGAGGTGGCCGCGCGGCGCGAGCAGCCCCTCGGCACCCGTTGTCCGATGGAGTGCGCGACCCGCGCAGCATTGTCACCCCACGTGGATAGGGTCGGTGCACGAGTCGAATCCGCTCTCACCTGACCAGGAGTGCCGTGTCCGTTCTGTCCAACTTCGTGTGGAGTGTCGCCGACACCCTGCGCGGTCCGTACTCCGAGGCCGAGTACGGCTCAGTCATCCTGCCGTTCACGGTGCTGCGACGCCTCGAGTGCGTCATGGCCCCGCACCGTGAGGCGATGGCCGAGATCGTGGCGAAGTACGACGGCGAGCAGCAGCGCCGGACACGCCTGAAGATCGCCACCCGGTCCGAGGACAGCGCCGGCCTGGCGTTCTGGACCACCAGTGACTACACGCTGCAGAAGGCGCTGCAGGACCCGGACAACCTCGCGGAGAACCTCATCGACTACGTCGGTGGGTTCTCGGGCAACCTCGACGTCTTCAAGTCCTTCGACTTCGAGAACGTGATCCGCACCCTCGACGCGCGCAACAGACTTGCCCAGGTGGTCCGCCACTTCGAGGTCATCGACATGTCGCCGGACAACGTCTCGAATGCCGACATGGGGGATCTGTTCGAGAACCTCATCTACCGCTTCGCGGAGTCCGCGAACGACGGTGCCGGCCAGTTCTACACGCCGCGCGACGTGGTGCGGCTGCTCGTCGACCTGGTCTACGCCGACGACACCGAGGCTCTGCGCGAGCGTGGCGCTGTGCGTTCCATCTATGACCCCACCGTCGGCACCGGCGGCATGCTCACCGTCGCCGACGAGCACCTGCACGACCTGAACCCCGACGCGTCCACGGCGCTCTTCGGTCAGGAGATTAACCCGCGCACGTACGCCATCTGCAAGGCCGACCTGCTCATCAAGGGTCAGGACCCGTCCAACGTCCGACAGGGCGACACCCTCGTGGTTGACCGGTTCGAGGACCAGCGCTTCGACTACGTCTTGTCCAACCCGCCGTTCGGCACCGACTGGAAGGCTGTGGAGGCAGAGGTCAAGGGCGAGCACGTCCGCGGCGGGCAGGGCAGGTTCGCGCCGGGCCTGCCGGCGGTGGGCGACGCCGCGATGCTGTTCCTGCTGCACGTGGCATCCAAGATGCGCGACGTCGATGACACCGGCCGCGGAGGTCGCGCTGGCATCGTCCTGAACGGCTCGCCGCTGTTCAACGGCGGTGCAGGCTCCGGCCCCTCGGAGATCCGGGGTCACATGCTCGAGAACGACCTCGTCGAAGCGATCGTCGCGCTGCCGAACGACATGTTCTACAACACCGGCATCGCCACCTATCTGTGGATCCTGACCAACGCCAAGCCCGAGGATCGCAAGGGCCAGATCCGGCTCATCGACGCCACCGAGCTGGGCTCGAAGCTGCGCAAGTCGATTGGTTCCAAGCGCGTCGAGATCGCCCAGAAGCAGCGCGAGGCGATCGTGCGTGCCTTCGCCGACCAGTCGGCCGAGGACGACGAGATCCAGGTCCCGGTGAAGGTGTTCTCCAACCGCGACTTCGCGTACTGGACCGTCACGGTCGAGCGTCCGCTGCAGCTGCGCTTCCAGTGCACGAGCGAGACCGTCAGCGCCGTGACAGAGCACAAGACGCTCGGCAAGGTCGACGGGCTGGGTGAAGCCCTCGAGTCGTTCGGTGACGAGGTGTACCTGAACCGGGAGAAGTTCAACAAGGACATCGGCTCCCACCTGCGCGACTGCGGCTTGAGCTTGACCGCCGCGCAGCGCAAGGCTCTGTGGCAGACCATCGGCGTCCATGACGAGGCCGCAAGCGTCTGCCTGCACACCTCCGGCGCGAACAAGGGTGAGCCTGAGCCCGACCCGGCTCTGCGCGACACCGAGAACGTGCCGTTCGGCTGGGGTGGATGTCCCAAGACACACGAGGCGCTCAAGGAGACCGTGCAGGCGTACTTCGATGCCGAGGTGAAGCCCCACGTCGACGACGCCTGGATCGACTGGGACAAGACCAAGACCGGCTACGAGATCCCGTTCACACGGCACTTCTACACATACGAGCCGCCCAGGCCGCTCGAAGAGATCGATGCGGACCTCGAGCGAGTCGTCGGCGAGATCATGACCCTTCTGCGCGAGGTGGAGGGATGACGCCGTCCTGGTTCGACGCGTCCATGCTTCCAGAAGACTGGCGCTTGCTTCCCCTGAGGAGACTCGGGCGGGTACTGAACGGCGGCACGCCCACGTCAGATCCGGTCAACTGGGACGGGCCTTTTCCTTTCGTCACTCCGCCGGATCTCAACGGTGCCGACGGCGCGCTCGTCGCGACAACCGGGCGCACGCTCACTAAGGTCGGAACCCGCGGCGCTGGGCTCGCCCCGGGCGGCAGCGTGCTCGTGTCGACTCGCGCACCGATTGGACACGTCGGCCGCATCGGCGAGATCTCGGCCTTCAACCAGGGATGCAGGGCGGTCGCGCCGCAGGCAGGAGTTGAACCGCGCTACATGGCACTTGCACTTGTCGCGGCACGCGCGGACTTGATGGCCCGAGGGCAGGGCACCACTTTCATCGAACTGTCGTCGCCAGCGTTCGCATCGATCCCGATCCCAGTCCCTCCGCCGGACGAGCAGCGTGCCATCGTCGACTACCTGGACCAGGAGACGGTCCAGATCGACGCGCTGGTGGCCAAGCAGGAGGAGTTCATCGGGCTGCTGCGGGAGCGGCGGCGCATGGTGGTGCCGTCGGTTCTCACTAAGGCAGCACCTGTCGGGCATAGACCCGACAAACTCCATCGCAGAACCCGAATGGGTAACGGGTCCACGCCGCGTAGCGGCGAGGACCGGTACTGGCTTGACGGTGATATCCCATGGGTGAACTCATCGGTCGTCAACCGCACTCAGGTACTTGAGCCGTCGAAACTCGTGACTCGAGTCGCTGTCAAGGAATGCCATCTCCCCATGGTGAAACCGGGCTCGATCTTGGTGGCGCTCACTGGTGAGGGGAAGACTCGAGGTGCTGCCACAATCCTGCGAATCGGCTCGACGATCAATCAGCATCTCGCATTCATCGAACCAGATGAACGCTTCTGGGTCCCTGACTATCTCTTGTGGCTGCTGCGGTCGCAGTATGACCATCTGCGACGCATCAGTAGCGAGAACGGCGCGACTAAGGGAGGGCTCACCGTGGGAGATCTCAGGGCACTCAGGGTTCCGATGCCGGAATTGCAACAGCAGCACCAGTTGGTGAAGGAGCTCGAGGAGGTGACTGCCCGCATCGACGCACTGATCGACAAGGCCGAGGAGCACATTGCCCTGGCCAAGGAGCGACGCTCGGCGCTCATCACGGCCGCGGTCACCGGACAGGTCGACGTCCGCACAGCATCACGGAAGGCTGGCTGAGCAACATGGCTTCACCCGACGGAACCCGAGAAGCGGCGTTCGAGGCCGAGATCGCGGAGTACCTTGCCAACCACGGCTGGGAGTACAGCCTGACCGGGGACGGCTACGACGCCAAGCGTGCGCTCTGGCCGCAGGACGTGCACTGGTGGCTGTCCGAGACCCAGCCAGAGGAGTACGCCAAGGTCGTCCGGGTCGGTACCCCCAGCGAGCCGGCCGATCGCGAGGCGCTGCTCAACGCGCTCGTGACCAAGCTCGATACGCCCATGTCCTCCGGCGGCGGCACGTTGAACGTGCTCCGTCGGAAGTTCTCCCACACGCGCGGCGCGACCGCGCACCTGCGGATGTGCCAGTTCCGCCCCGCCACGACGCTGAACCCCCAGGTGACCGATAACTACCGCAAGGTGCGTCTGCGGGTCGCCAGGCAGGTGCACTTCTCGCCGAAGCGTGGCGACTCCCGCTCGATCGATCTTGTGTTCTTCGTCAACGGCCTGCCAGTGGCAACCGCGGAGCTGAAGTCCTCCTTCAAGCAGGAGTGGCGTACCGCGGTCACGCAGTACCGCAAGGACCGCGACCCTGCAGGACAGCCGCTGCTCGGCTTCGGCACTCGAGCCCTGGTGCACTTCGCCCTCGATGACGACCAGGTCCATATGACCACGAAGCTGGCGGGGGAGAAGACGTACTTCCTGCCCTTCAACCGCGGTCACGCAGACACCGGCGCGGCGGGCAACCCGGCCAACCCCACCGGTGCAGCGACCTCGTACCTGTGGGAGGAGGTCCTGCAGCGCGACAACTGGCTGGCGATCCTCGGTTCCCAGATGTTCCTCAAGTCCGAGACCACAGAGGACCCGGCCACCGGCAAGATCAAGCGCTCCACCGCGTTGATGTTCCCTCGCTACCACCAGTGGCGAGCGGTGGAGAAGACCGTGCGGGTGATCACCCTCGAAGGCCCCGGCAAGCGCTACCTCATCGAGCACTCGGCCGGCTCCGGCAAGACGAACACGATCGCCTGGACGGCCCACCGGCTCGCCCGTCTGCACGACACGTCCAACACCAAGGTGTTCGACAAGGTCCTGATCGTCTCGGACCGCCGTGTCCTGGACGCACAGCTGCAGCAGGCTGTCGAGCAGGTCGACGACACCGTCGGCACCGTGGCGGTCATCGACTCGACCGCCATCCGTCGCTCCGGCGGGTCCAAGTCCCGTGCGCTGCTCGATGCCCTGACAGGCTCTGCGCTGATCGTCGTCGTCACCATCCAGACGTTCCCCTACGTCAAGGGGCTGTTGGAGTCCACGCTGGGTGACAAGAACTTCGCGGTCATCGTGGACGAGGCCCACACCTCCCAGTCCGGCAAGACGGCCGCGGACCTGAAGAAGGTCCTCACCGACGGTGGGGAAGTCGCCACCGAGGAGGATGTCGACTCCCAGGACGTCGTCAACGAGGTCATCGAGGCCGATCTCGCCCGGGAACGGAAGATCGCTGCCCAGACGGCGGCGCGTGCCGGCGCGGCGAACGTGTCGATGCTGGCGTTCACGGCCACGCCCAAGGCGAAGACGAAGTCGCTGTTCGGCCGACCTGGCGATGACGGCAAGCCGGTCTCGTTCGACGTCTACCCGATGCGGCAGGCCATCGAGGAGGGCTTCATCCTCGACGTGCTGCGCGGCTACCAGACGTACAAGACCGCGTTCGAGATCGAGCAGCGCGGCGAGCAGGGCATCCTCACGACCATCACCGACGACGAAGCCACCGAGGATCGGCTCGTGGACCCGAAGGTCGCCACACGCAAGATCATGCGGTTCGCCAACCTGCACCCGACCAACATCGGGCAGAAGGTCGAGATCATCGTCGAGCACTTCCGCACCTCAGTCGCGCATCTGCTGGACGGGCACGCCAAGGCCATGGTCGTCACCGACTCCCGCCAAGCCGCCGTGCGCTACAAGATCGAGACGGACAAGTACCTCGCGAAGAAGGGGTACGCATACCAGACGATCGTGGCGTTCTCGGACAAGATCAGCGACGAGGAGTACGGACTGGTCGACGCGACCGAGGCGAGCATGAACCCCGGCCTCGGCTCGGACCTCGCCAAGGAGTTCCGCCGGCCCGACTACCGGCTGATGATCGTCGCTGACAAGTTCCAGACCGGCTTCGACCAGCCGCTGCTGTGCGCGATGTACGTGGACAAGAAGCTGCCGGACGTGCATGCGGTCCAGACCCTGTCCCGGCTCAACCGCACCTACCGGGCACCGTCGGGCGAGGTGAAGGACCGCACCTTCGTGCTGGACTTCGTCAACGACCCGACAGAGATCCAGGATGCGTTCCTCACCTACTACCTCGAGGCGCACGTCGAGACCGAGACGGATCCGAACCTCGTCCACCGTCTCGCAGCGAAACTGGCCGAGACGAGGATCTACACGCCGAACGACGTCGAGCGGTACGCGCAGGCGTGGTGGGCACCGGTGCAGTCGCACGCGGCGCTGAACGCAGCGGTCACCCCTGCGCGGGATGAGTACATCGCGCGCAAGGCCGAGGCAGAGAACAGCGGAGACCAGCAGGCCCTCGACGAGCTACACACCTTCCGCAAGGACTGCGGCTCCTACGTCCGCTTGTACGACTTCATGTCCCAGGTCATCGACTACGGCACGTCCGACCTGGAGAAGCTCGCGGAGTTCCTGCGCCAGCTGGTGCACCTGCTGCCCGGCGATGGGCAGGAGATCGACGCGGACGTGTCGGGTCTCGAGCTGCGCCGGGTGCGCCAGATCGATCAGGGCAAGGCCGACATCGGCCTGGCCGGTGACCAAGAGACCCCAGCAGTACGAGGCATCACCGGCATCGGCACACACGCCCCCAGCAAGGACCCGCAGCAAGAACTGCTCTCCGAGGTGGTCTCCCGCATCAATGCCCTGTTCGGCTCGGAATTCGCCGATCCCCAGATCGAGGGCTTCGTCGTCGCCGCAGCCGGCATGGCCGAGGCAGACGCGCGCATCGCTGACCAGATCGACCACAACGCCCAGGACCAGTTCCTCACCTCACCCGACCTTCGGGAGACGCTCACCGATGCGGCAGTGCTGAACGAAGGTGCCTTCGGCAAGCTCACCGGCGCGCTCACGGGCGAGAACGAACGGGCTGACGAGCTCATCCGGCTCATCGGTGCCTACCTGTACCAGTCGCGGCGTCAGAGGATGTCAGACGAGCCCGGGTAGATGACCGTTCTCCCTCGCGGTGGACCGACAGGTGTCGGCCTACTCGATCGTCGAGAGTCGCTTCAGGGCCAGCTCGGGGTAGAGGTACTGCGACACGCGTGGGACCCAGCCCAGGTTCTCCAACGCGATGGCGACGTTCTCGCGCATCAACCACAAAAAGTGTTCGTTGGCTGCTTGATCCGGATGCACGAACTGGACCAGTGCCCCGACCTTGACGTGTTCCGCCAGTTCGAGACCCGCCGCTTCGGCGACCAACCGCGCGAGTTTCCCGTACTGGACGTTGACCGCGCTGAAGGACTCAAAGCCGACGGCTCGCGCCATGGTGCTGGCCGAGGCTGCACGACCGGGTTGGGCATGGTGGAACCTGAGCAACTCCAGCTGCTTCGGGGTGATCTTGTCCTTGACCTCGGTGAAGGCGGACGCGTAGTCGTCGACGGATGGAAGAGCGATCAGGTCCTCGGTCATGGTCGTGAGTGTTTCAGCATCGACAATGAGGGTCCAGAGTCCGTGATGACATGAGCCGCTAGAACCGCCTGAACCATCGCTAAGGAACACGCTCCGCCAGACCACGCCCGGGACTTGACCCACACTCAGCTAGGCCGCCGTCTGGTCACTCCATCCGAGCTGACCGACGCCGCCGACGACCCATGCGCTACACCCGCAAGGTTCGCTTGGTCTCGACGGTGTTCCCTGTTCCGAGCTGGGCCGTCATGTAGACGCCGGAGACCTTCTCCCGCAACACATCCCGCGAACTGGCGGCGAGCGTCGCAGCGTGATCGGCGATGGTGTACCAGCTGGCGTTCGTCCCAGCCTCGAGCCTGTGCGGAAGGTCTGGCCCGTGGAGCTCGGCGATCGGGACGAACCTCATGACACCGCCTCGCGGGGCGAGGCTGACCCCCTCGACGAAGAGTGGTGCCCGGCCGTGGTTCGTGACCTGGATACCGACGACGGCGATTCCCTCGAACCCTTGGCGATGAAGGATCTTCAGGTCGTAGCCGGATCCGTCCTTTCGGACCGGGCCGACGAAGGCACCGGCACCGTGGAGCATGCCGTGCATCAGAACGGCTCTTGCGCGCCCTGCGGACAGGAGCCACTGCGCCACCTGCCACCCCAGCGACGCTCCGGCAATGACCAGCGACAGCGTCGAGATCAGCAGGGCGACATCTCCAGTATCCACGTCGTCACATTAGGTGGACCCACTGACAGGCCGACTGTGTCGTGCCGCTTGCGGAGACTGGCTGAGGTGCGAGGAGCACGCGGGCAGTCGGCGCTCGATCAGTCCTTCAATGCACACCACCTGCGTCATGTGGGTATGACGAGTGCTGCAGCAGACGACTGGTGCCCGTACACCTGGGACAGCCACAACATCAACTGCAGGAACCTGTCGGGCGACATTCGAGCTGCCGTCGTCGCACTCGTGCCCGCGGCCGACGAGGGCATCTACGTCGAGCTGCGTGCGCGGGTCGAGGACGGGCACCACCTGCGCGAGCCGGAGCTCGTGCTGGCGTGGCAGGACGACGAGCAGGAGCACCTGCACCACGTCGCGCTCAAGCCGCGCGGTCCCCAGTGGTACATGCTCTCCCAGCTGCGCGACGACCTGCTCGAGGACTGGCTCGGGCCGCGGTGAAGGTCTACTCGCTTGCCCCGATTCGAAGCCTGAAGGTGGAACGTCCCAGACCGGCGACGCAATATGCTCTACCCACCCCGCTGAGTCCGAGGTGGGCCACAGATCGGAGGACCTATGGGCCTTTTTGATGCCTTCCGCCCGAAGAGTTGGGAAGAGGAGGACGCATACGACGGTGACACGCCTCCGTGTCCGCAGTGCGGGACGCCGCTTACCAAGAAGTACACCTACTCGGAGATGTACTGCGGCAGTTGTCAGTACGGGCTCGAGTCGGATGAGGAGGACGACAGCGACGAAACCTTGAGCGTGTACGAAGCCGCGAGCATCTGGGCGTCCAATGGCAAGGACGAGGACTACGCCTTCGGATACTCCGAGGACGAGTTGGAGAAGGCCCTGCGTGACTGAGGCCCTAGCGGCTTTGAGCTCTGACCCCTACGGAAGTCTCCCGGGAGTGATGGGCAGCGCAGCCCTGCGCTTGGAGCCCCCGACAAGTCTGGCCAAACCGTCCGCGGTTGCCCATGAATGAAGCGTTTCTGTCGAAGGTCGGTCTGGTTGCCCTACGCCAGGCCGAGGTCGACGAGTGGCTCGTACAGGTGCTCGTCGCGCTTCTCCACCCGCTGCCGCCCTCCCGCGTCCAGGTGGTGGTCGGCGGCAGTTCCCTGGTCCAGAAGGCCAAGCTCATCCGCGAACTCGCGACCGAGAGCGGCCTGACGAAGGAGTTCGAGTTCGCACCGGGGCGCACGATCCGGGCATGCCTCGGCGATGTCGAGAAGTGGACTTCAGAGCGTGACCGGGTAGTTCACTCCTACTACGGAGAGCATGACGGCGACTCAGTGCGGCGATTCAGGAGTCGTGACCCGAAGCCCGTCACTGTCACCACGGAGGATCTCGAGGCAGTTATCGATGCGTTCGATGACTGCATCGAGGACCTTAGAACTCTGGTCGACGTGCTCCACCGAATAGTCGAGGGCGATGCCGAAACCGACCGCTGGGAGAAGGCTCGTCAGGCGGTGCACGAGTTGATGATCGCCGGGCACGCTGTCGAGCGAGACTTGATGGGCCCGATCCAGGATGCCGTTGCGAGCCGCGCGCTGCTGCGGGTCCGCATCCGTGGTGTCCGTCGCGAGATCGTGGAAGTGGACGACTCCAGCCTCAAGGAGGACGAGTTCATCGCCGTCATCGACCCCGCTCGGTGGTACGCCGAAATCATCTCGCACACGGGTGAAACCCGGACGTTCGGAGACACGGGCTGGCGCGATGTCACCGGCCTCGCGCGGCAGGAAGGTGACGCTACGGTCGTGAGTGCCAGCGTTCGGCGGATCGGCGACACGGTGCTGGCATCGGTCGAGGGCGGTGAGCTCGCCACAGGTCCGTGGCCTGATCAGGTCCATCGGCTCGCGGAGCGAGCTTTCGGGCCAACTCCTGGTGACGGGCCCCGGATCCCGGCGTGGTTCTCGAGCCTTGAAGGGTTCCGGCCGCCGGGTAGCGGCGAGGCGGGGGGCTAACGCGTCCATCACAAGTCACGCGCAGTGGCTGGCTCGATCCTGATCCCCTCGTACCGACCCGCGTCGGCCTTCGAAGACGCGCCGGCACCGATCCTGTCGATGGTGATCGTCAGCCCGACCATGTCGCCCAGCGCCCGCAGCACGTGCTTCTTCGTCGCGACGTCGGCACTGCCCCAGGCCGCGCCGGCACCTGTGCCGGTGAACCACCGCAGGCCGTCGTCGGCCGGCTGCGCTGCGCGCAGCCGCGCCTGCTCCGACTCGAGCTGCGGCCGCAGTCGAGCCGTGCCGCGCTCGAGCTGTTCAACTCAGAAGATGTACGGCCCGACGACGATACCGACCGCGACCACCGCGGCGAGCACCAGCAGCCACGTCCCTGCCGCGCTTCCCCCGGGCCATCCCCTGTACATCAGCAGGGAGCCTAGAGCCGAACCGTGATGCCCGCAGGTCGAGAGCGCGGAGATAGCCTGCACACCGTGCACAACGGAGCCGACCTGAGCGTCCTGGCACCCGTGTGGGTGGAGGCTCTGCGGCGTGAGGGCTTGACCTCACCGGTGCACGTGGCGCTGTGGCTGGACGAGCACCGAGCCCCTCCGCTCCAGAAGCATGTCGGCATGGTTCTGCGCCGGATGCGGGGCAAGGTCCGCATCGTCGACTTGGCTGCCGAGCTGGGTGTGGCACACAGCCAGGTCCAGGGACTGCTCCACAGCACGGCCATGCGTCTGATCGTGCCGCACCTGGACGATGTCGCAGCGTGGGCGCGGGCCCGTGCCGGCGGCATAGGTGACGAGTCGATCGCTGAACTGGCCAGGACTTCGCCAGAGGTGATCAGGCTCGCCCTGGACGGTTGGCCGGGGCATGACCCGTCTGCGAGCGATGCACAGGTCATCGAGGCCTATACCCAGTGGATCGGCGGCGCGCCGCTGGCGGAAGTCGCTGCCATCATCGGGACCACACCGAGACGGCTAGGGCGAGAGCTGGATGAGGGGAAGAGCTCACTGCCGAGACGCCTTCAGTCACTGGACCTGGCCGAACGGTTCGGGTGGAACAAGGCGACGGTGACGCGTCATCGTCGGGCGGGCCTTCTACCGAGCCCGGACGGGCGAGATGGCCTGTCCTACTGGTGGTGGGTCGCGACCATCGAGCAGTGGGAATCGGGTCGCGGAGGACTTCACTCATGTCCCTCTTGCCGGGCGCAGTACCTCACTGAGACGGGTCTCCGCGGGCACATCACGCGTGAGCACTGATCTTTCGGGCTGTGCTCATGTCTTGCATGGGCGTGGGCCGCGTCCTGTCGACTGCGAACTACCAGCCGTTCTCGTGTCCGACCCCGCCCCTGGTAGGGCGGATGCGATCCGCTTCGTCGGCGGATTCGGCTTCTCGAGTGGGTGACAACTTCTGCCGGGTCACGACCTTCCTCAGCCGCCCGGCGCTGGGACATCACTCGGATTGCCTCACGCAGGAATATCGACCGGTCCCCGTCGAAGCGAGACGCCAGACGGTCCAGCTCGACAAGGTCGCCCTGTTCGATGTCGATCTCCACGATCTCGAGGGCGCTCATAGTTTCGACGGTAGCGTCCAGCGAGCGTCGCCGACTAGACCCGGATCAGACCTTCTCCAGGAATCGGCCCTGTGGTCGCTGGGACTCGAACAAGTGCGCGACTACTCGACGAGGCGCGACCGGTAAGCAACGTCCGTCTGCGACGGGGCCCTGACAGGAGTCCTCGACGGTCAGGTCGGAGTGGCCCAAGGGCGGGGATTGATAGATAAGTTGGTGACATGTCTGCTCCCATCGGCCTGATCTTCGAACTCCCTGGTACACAGACGACGTTCATTCCTTGGGGGCAGGCCACTTACGCGTTGTTCGGGAAGAACGGCGTCGGTAAGAGCCGGACGTTGGCCGCAGTGAATCACCTCTTTAACGGCGGGGCCCAGCACGAGCCCCGACCGACCAGGGATGCGGATCTGTACCGCTCGACGTGCTCCCTCATCGTCGAAGCGCGCCTCCCTGAGCGGCCGTCCACGGCCGAAAGCGCCGACCTCGCCCAAGAGAGCGGGTGGGAGTCGGACACCTTCTACGGTTTCCTGAGCGACTACTTGCTGCACATCGTCCCGAACATTGGCGACTTCTCGAATAGCCAGGTCAGGGGTGCCTACGAGCAGTACATCGACAGTGAAGTGCAGGCGTGGAGCATGCCTTGGATGGGCAAGCCGTGGAACGAAGACCCAAGCCTCTGGCGCTCGGTCCTCGAGCAGCGCTACTTCGAGATCACCCGTGACGAACTCGACCGGGTCGTGGTCCGTCCCTGCTACCTCGAGTCGCGGGAGCACCCCGACTTGAACGCGTACATGGCCACGCTGAGGGACCGTCCGAAGGCGTCAGGTTTGGAGTCGCACCCCTTCGATATCGAGTGGCTCTCGACGCTGGAAGGGGAGCAGATCTGGTTCGCGTCCATCGGCATCGGAAGCAAATGGCACCGGCCAGACAACATCAGTCCAGGTTATGAAACGGGGTACAGGTGCGTGGATCTCCGCTCCGAGCCGGAGCCGGACGTCATGACCGTCGGCAATCACCTGGCACAACTACTGAAAGAAGGTGCTGACCTCGAAGCCTGGGCCAACGAACTCAGCCAAGAGGCCACCAAGCACCTGCGACGAGCATTGCCGACCTCAGTTGGACTACAGCTGCAGGTACCCGATCACGCGGACCTGCTTCGCGGGAAGAAGGTCGAGTGGATGGCGGCAGTCCCAGGAGAGCGCTTGATGGGGAAGCCGAGCCTCCTCCCTTTCAGGCAGTTGAGCACAGCCGAGGCCACTTGGGCCAGTCTGGCCATCGAACGAGCAACGGCAGATATGACCGACGGCTCCTCAGGCCGCCTACTTATCATCGACGAACCGGAGCAAGGGCTCCACCGGTCCGCGGAGCGGCAGGCCCTGAGTTGGCTCGCGGAACTGGGCCAGGCCGAGAGCACGTGGGTCTGGTGTGCGACACACAGCCCGGCGCTGCTGAGTGACGAGCGCGTCGCACCAGTCGCGGTTCGTGAGGAGTTCTACGCTCGAGGCGGCGGCGTGAGCAGGTTCTCGGGCATGAAACTTCTCGGCTCGGCCGAACGCGGCGAGCTGCAGGAGCTCGGGCTCACCACGACTGACCTGTTGTCCACCCGGCGCGGGTTCCTGCTCGTCGAAGGGGCCCACGACGAGACAGTGCTCACCGAGGTGATCGGTAAGGAGCTGGCCGATCTGAGCATCGAGATCCTCGCGCTCCGGGGTGCCAGCAATCTGCCGGGGGCGATCGAAGCTCGCACGCTCTTCGACTTCACCGACGCGCTCTTGCTGGCCCTCTTGGACGGCATTCCCGCCGAAGGCCTGTCTGCTGCGTGGGCCGAAGCGCGCAAGCACGTCGATGCCCCCGAGACGGCCCGCCGAGTGTTGTTTGAGGGGATCGATTGGCCAAATAACACTGAGTCCGAATGGATGCAGGAGTGGCTAATGCGTTCGATCACACGTGGCCGTGGCCGTCATGCTCGGATCGAGCCGCTCGGCGTGTCCAAGGCAGACATCATCGAGTACTTGCCCGTCCAGTCCTTCGTGCCCAGCGCTGCGTCCTGGGAAGATCTGCGGGTCGAGCACGCTGAGCGACGAGCGGCAGCCAAGCGCGTTCCCAAGGACTTCAAGCGGTGGCTGACCATGACCTACGGCGCTGACTTCGAGCCGACGACGATTCGAGAAGCCTGCCAGCGCCTGGACCACATCCCGAACGACTTCATCAACGTACTTCGGCAGAGCGCCAACGCCCTGCACACCTACGAGAGCAACCTGCCAGGCTGAGCCTGGCAAGCAGGACGCCTCAGCTCCGATCTTGCATGCAGCCGACTTCCGCATCGGTCCGGGGGAAGGCGGTTCTATCCCCTCACACCTGAAGAGCCGGTTAATCCCCCTGTGTGCCGACGGGACTGGTGGTGCCTAGAAGAGGGATCGTGATTGCTCACGGGATAACAACTGCACCGGGGTTATGTCGGCGGCGCAACGGCAACGGGCCCTGACCCCGGTTCATGGACACGCTGAATCCAGCATTTGCTGGGGAAGCGAGATGATCGATCCATGGCCAGGAAGAACTACTCCGAAGAGTTTCGTCGTCAAGCCGTCGACTTGTACGAGTCCACCCCGGGGGCCACGGTCCGCGGTATCGCCGAGGATCTGGGAATCGTGCGCGGCACGCTGCGGCAGTGGCTCGAGGTGTACGGGACCGGCAGGAAGACCGCTGATGACGGGACGTTGACCTCGAGCCCGTCGCAAGCCGATCACCCCGCGAGTGTTGCGCCGGTCGGCGAGACACCGCAGCAACGGATCGTTCGGCTTGAGGCTGATAACGCGGCGCTACGGGCCGAGAGGACCAAGCTGACGACCGAGCGGGAGATCCTCCAACGGGCGGCCAAGTATTTCGCCGGGGAGACGCGCTGGTGAGTCGCTTCCAGTTCGTCGCCGACAACTCCACCACCTACCCGGTGAAGCGACTGTGTCAGCTGCTCGAGGTCGAGCGGTCTTCGTACTACGCATGGAGGGCAGGAGCACCCGCCCGGGCGCAGCGGGCCGCTGATGATGCTGAGCTCGAGGCGCGGATCCGAGTCGTCCATGAGGTCGACAACACCGTCGGCGCGCCGCGGATCACGGCCGAGCTCAACGACGGCGTTTCCGAGAGCGAGCGGGTCAACCACAAGCGCGTCGCACGAGTGATGCGTGCCGCGAACATCGCCGGCTACGTCAAGAAACGTCGCGTGCGCACCACGATCCCCGAGCCCTCGGGGCAGAAGTACCCGGATCTTCTCAAGCGCGACTTCACCGCTGAGGGCATCAACCGCCGCTACGTCGACGACATCACGTACCTGCCGATCGCTGACGGCAGCAACCTGTACCTGGCCACTGTCATCGACTGCTACTCACGACGACTGGCCGGGTGGGCCGTCGCTAACCACATGCGCACCGAGTTGGTCGAGGACGCTCTCAAGGCCGCCGCCGCGACCCGGGGCAGCCTCAAGGGCGCGGTCTTCCACAGCGACCACGGGTCGGTCTACTGCTCCAAGGACTACGCCAAGCTCTGCAAGAAGCTCGGCGTGACCCAGTCCATGGGCGCGGTAGGCACCTCCGCCGACAACGCCCTCGCCGAGTCCTTCAACGCCACCATGAAGCGCGAGGTCCTCCAGGACGCCGCGTGTTGGAGCGACGAGCTCGCCTGCCGACGGCAGGTCTTCAAGTGGGCGGCCCGCTACAACACGAAGCGACGTCACTCCTGGTGCCGCTACACCTCACCGCTGACCTTCGAGACCAGCTCCACCGTTACGCTGCAACCTGCCGCGTAATCACACCCCGTGTCCATGAACCGGGGGTAAGGTCCGAGCCATGGGCTCTCGAGTACCGGTGAGAAGATCGAGGAAGGCTCCCAACTCACGTCCCTCGCAATCCAGCATCGAGTTGTCGAGATACCAATCCGTCCAGGACGGGATGATCTTCTTCGGTGGGTACGTGCCATCCAGGGTCGTGGACCGGAACGCTACTTGTCCGCTCGCACTGTCAACGATGCCGATCTTGCGCCACTGGTTGCGCCGGTAGGGGTCCTGCGTCACGACGAACTCCACGTCTTGGCTCCAACGGTCCTCGGGTAGGCAGATCTGCGTCCAGATCCTGCTGCGCATGTCCGGTGTCATGGATGTCGAGAAGAGCACCTCGGGTCGGACTGTGGGTGCGGGGTCGCTGGAAAGGCGGTGCTGGTCGTTCAACTCGTGGAGCATGCTCAGGGCGACCGAAGTGCTCATGCCCCAGGGCTCACCGCGGTGCATGTAGAACCGGCGGTTGCTCCCCCCAGGGGACAGCCTGGTCCGCCAGGAGAAGGTCATCCAGGATTCGGTGGAGGTGTGTCGGGAGTGGCCGACCAGCGACACCTCGATGCCGTTGGTATCCACTCGATCGGCCCTGAAGACAGGCTCGCCGTACGCCACAACAATCACTCACCTTTCGAGCACGAGGGTAGAGGCAGACGTCATTTTGGAGGCGGTAGGTCGAGAGTCCGGGTATGGCGACGGCTGCTGCTGGGGTGAGTGGATCTTCGGCGAGGTGTTCTTGGCCAGCGATGCGTACACGGATCTGCTGGCTGCCTTTCGCTGCGAGGGTGACGACGCGCGAATCACGCGCTATCGAACTGTCGTGTGCCGGCGGCCGCTATCAGTCACCGTGGACGCGGTCCGCCCGTCGTTCCTTGGCGTTGATCAGCCTGAGGATCCACTCATCGCTCTTGCGTCCCTCGGCCTTGTCGAGCGCGCGAATGATCTTGGCTGCGGCGACCTGTTCGCGCGTGACCTTGATGCTCATGAGCGACCTCCCATCTGGTCCTTGTGAGTATCGTCCGGCGCGATGGCTTGGACAAGGCCCAGTCCCACGAATCAGCTGCGGAGCCGAGGCATCGCGGCGACCTCGCGCATTGCCTGCATCGTCCTCGGTCAGTTCTGGCTAGAACAGGGTCGTCCCGATGACGACGGCCAGGGTGCCAATCACGAGGACTGCGAGCACCCACAACGGCAGACCGGTTCCCCCCGGTGGTTTATCCATGAACGACACCGTATGGCGGGTAGTCCGGGTCCGCATGTCGAGAGCCAACTGACCAGCTAGCGTGCCCCTCGAGAGCGATCTGAGCGGCTCGTGCGCGCGCGTCGGCGACGTCTCGGCTCGGCATGGGGGTGATGCCAGAGGGGTAGCGCGCCATGTGGGTGACACTAGTGCGAGGCTGGCTTGTCGCTGTCGGCTGGGGCGGGGCCCGGAGGCGAGGCAGCGGCGGCGATGGTGCAGCGTCGTAGGCGTACTTAGTAGTTGACAGGGCTCTACTTGTAGTAGAGCATTAGGGGCATGACAGTCAGTGAAGACGCGAAACTCGGTAAAATTCATCGACTCAACCAGGTCTTCACCCCTTCAACACCGATCAGCAAGCGGAAGGCTTTTGCTGGGCGTTTCGAGCAAATTATGCAAATTACTGGCGCTGTGGCTCAGCCTGGACGGCATATCGTTCTTTATGGAGAACGGGGGGTCGGCAAGACGTCTCTGGCCAATATTCTGTCTGAGTTGCTTGTGCCTACCAGCAGCAGTTTTCGTGAATACGCTGTGAGAGTGAACTGTGGCGTGGACGACACATTCAAGACTGTTTGGACGCGCATCTTCTCAGAAGTTGGATTAACTGTTCCTGACGCATGGGCGTATGGGAAGCCGTCTCCGGACGAGATCAGACAGCATTTGGCCAAGGTTGATCCGCCCATGGTCATCGTGATTGATGAGTATGATCGTTTGGATGATGGCGACGCCCTCTCGTTGATGGCGGACACGATCAAGGCCCTGTCAGATCGCGCGATCCCCACCAAGCTTGTTTTGGTCGGCGTGTCTGACTCTATTGAGCAGTTGATTGGTGAGCATGAGTCAGTGCGGCGAGCGCTCGAGGAGGTGGCGATGCCGCGCATGGTACAACGCGAGATCGCAGAGTTAATCATCGAGGGCTTCCGTGAAGCAGACATGACAGTGGACAACGCTGCGCTTGGCCGGATCGTCAAGCTCGCAGAGGGTCTTCCAACATACGCTCATGCACTGTCCCTGGGCGCCGGCACGTTGACGGTTCAGGAGGACTTGGACCATGTCTCGCTCCACCATGTGGAGCGCGCTGCAAAGAACTACGTAGAGGGCACCCACTCCGCACGTTCTGCCTACATGGCAGCCACACAGTCCCCGCGTCCCGAGAGTCTTTTCGCTCAGGTATTGGCGGCATGCGCCCTCGCCGAGAAGGATGAACTGGGTTACTTCACAGCTGCCTCGGTCAAGGAGCCGTTGTCGCGAATTATGGGTCGCCCCTATGATATCCCGGCATTCTCGCGGCACCTTTCTGAGTTCCTGAGCGATGGGCGAGGCGAGGTTCTACAGCGCAAAGGAGAGCCTCGAAAATTCAGATATCGCTTCCGAGATCCTCTTATGCAGCCGTTTGCCATCATGGCCGCCCTAGCCCAAAACCTAATCCCTGACGGATATCAGGGGGACCTCTTCAAATACGATTCGGCTACCGACTGGAATCAACTTATTGAGTAGCGATCCTCGCCAAGAACCTCCCAGAGTGAAGGCCCCTCCCGTCTCGGGAGGGGCCTTCACGTTCCCCGCTGTGCGGGCCGCCCACCCCTGAGCACGACGAAGAGCGCCCCCTTCGCCGTGATGGGCGAAGGGGGCGCAGTCGCATGCGAGGTGGAGGGAAGGTCAGGCAGTGTCGTCGGTGACGGGCACGACTTGGGCTGGGCTGGGGTCGACCGGGTCGGACACGGGCGCGGTCTGGGTGCGCTGCCAGAAGCCGAGGAGCACGGGCACGAGGGCCATGAGGGCGCCCTGCTGCCCAACGGAGAGGTCCAGCCCGTAGTACGCCGCGAGAGAGATCGACGCCTTGGCCAGACCGACGATGGCGCCGAGGGCGGTGTCGCGGGTGGTCCACGCGGTGTAGACGCCGGCGAGCGCGGAGACGACCGCCATGATGAGGACGGCCGACTCGGCGCTCACGCCGAGCGTGAAGACGACGAGGAGGGCGAGCAGTGCCTCGACGAGGCCGACCCACGCGGCCGGCTCGCGGCCGAGAATGGTCAGGGCGCGAGGGGTGGCGTGCTTGGCCATGGGTTCAGGCTCCGATCGTGTCGAGGATGCGCAGGGCGGCCCACGCGAGGATGAGGCAGCCGGAAAGGAAGAGGCCGAGTGCGCGGGCGAGGGCAGCGTCGCGGTCGCGGCTGTGGAGGGCGTCGGTCTGGGTGAGGATGAGCGCGCGGGGGGTCACTGTCGCTCGATCTCGTCGGCGAGGGCGGCCAACTCCTCGCGGGTGCGAGTGATGCCGGCGGCAGCGTCGGCGGACAGGCGCAGGGAGTTCTGCAGGATGCCGCCGAGGGTCATGGTCGGGTTCTTCCGGTCGCCCCACCCGATGGCCTTGGCGGTGCCGGGGGAGAGGGTGACCTTGTCGGTCAGCTGCGCGCCCGCGTGCTCGCGGACGATCTTGCGGAGGTCGTCAAGGGAAGCCATGTCGTACTCGTCTCTCTTCGGGGTGGATGCTGCAGGGGTGGTGCTCTTGACGGGCATCCCGGCCTTGACCCACGCGATGAGGTGGGGGCCGGGGCACGCGGTCGCGTAGTCGTAGCCGTGCCAGCGCTTGTAGAGGGTGCGGCCGGTCTTCTTGCACGCCTCGTCGTAGAGGGCACGCACGGAGGCGAGCGCGGCGTCGGTGGGCTTCTGGTCGCCGCCGATGGCGACGTACACGCCGAGGCCGTCAGTGTTGTGCGGCGGGGAGTGGGCGCCGATGTTGTCCCAGCCGCGGCCCTCGTAGATGGTGCCGGCCTGGTCAACCATGAAGTGGTAGCCGACACCGTTGTTCCAGCCGTTGGCGAGGTGGATCGCCTCGATGTTGCGCGGCACCCAGACGCCGACGCCGGTCGGGGGCGCGAAGGCCCTCACCGAGGCTTCGCAGCTGTGGGGCAAGGCGTGGAGCGGCAACCGCATGGCCGCCGTCGCCGTGCAGGAGGCGCTCACCACGAGCGGCCGCCACCTTGCGCTTCGCAGCTCGGGGTCGAAGTAGCGGTCCATGTCAGATCGCCTCCGCGTGACCGGCGGGTCGTACTCGCGCTCCTGGCGGGCCTGCGGCGGGCCGGAGATGGTGACGACCTTCCGGTCTCCGGGCTGGTCGAACTTGAGGGCGGGGCCGGACAACGACGATGGGATCGTTGCTCCTGCATCGCCCTATGTGCCGCAGCATGGCGGTGGCGGGAACACTTTCACCCCCCGAGAAAGGCTCAAGGCCTGACACCACGGCTGTCACCGCTGGCTGCCAGCATCTCGAGCATGCATCTGCCTCACCCGTGGCGTGACCTCCGCGCTCTCGCGCACGTCGTCGTGCACCACGTCGACCTTCGCCCCGGAGTGTGGGGTGCCAGCGACGGTGAGGCGCGAATCTGGCTCGACCGCCGGCTCGGTCAGGTCGAGCGTCGCTGCACCCTCGCGCACGAGCTTGAGCACCTGCGCCGCGGCGACCACGGATGCCAGGACGACGCCACGGAGGCGGCGGTCGCGGCCGCGGCAGCCCGGTATCTCCTCCCGGACCCGCATCATGTCGCGGACGCGCTCGTGTGGGCCCGTGGTGACCTTGAGGCCGCTGCCGACGAGTTGTGGGTCGACGAGCCCACCCTGCGCGCGAGGCTCGACGCCAGGCACCTGCACCCGGCGGAACGGGCCGTGATCGTCGCCAGGATCAACGCCCTGGAGGTGGGGGCGTGAGCGAGCTCGAGGAGCAGCTGCTCGAGGTGTGGCGGCGGTGGCCGCACGACCAGCAGCGTGGGCGGCGGGTCGCGGCGTACAAGGTGCTCGGGCTGACTGAGGTGCGGGCGCTGCAGATCGTGAACGGGCTCTTGACCGACCCGGCCGCGTGGGGCCACGATCCGGTGACCGTCGCGCGGCTGCGGCGGCTTCGGGACTCGAGGGTGAGGCGGGCAGGATGAAGCGTGTTGGGGGAGTGGTCGCGATCGCAACCGCGGGGGTGGCGGTCCTAGCCGGCTGTGGGGGCGACGGGGGCTCGACGGATGCGGTTGCTGCGTCGACGGAACTGGGGAGCGTGGGCACCGTCTCGGAACTGAAGGACGCTGCCATCGCAGCCGGGTACGCATGCCCATCTTGGGTCCAGGACAACGTCGTCAAGCTCGCGGCAGAGTCCGGACGGTGCTCGGACTCGGACGTGTTCACGACGTACCTCTCCGAGTCTTCACGGGACGAGTCGGTCCAGATTCACAAAGCGATGGCCAAAGAGACACGCGAGATGTTCGCAGACGACGAGGACGCAGACCCGGCGCTCACGGACGAGGAAGTGCTCCTCGTCGGCCCGAACTGGATCATCAACTCTGACGACGCCGCGAGCCTGCAGGCGGACCTTGGAGGGCAGGTCGTCAGGTACTAGTTGGCCCGGGCGTTCACGTTCAGTCGGACCGGGATCGCGTGGCGGTCGCTGTAGCGGACGGAGGTCCTTCTCGCTACGACATGAGAACGGGGCACCCCGTGATGGGGTGCCCCGCCTGGCTTGTTGCCCCGCTAGGGAGACACCCAAACCGCCGTGTGCGTGGGAGACCTACTGTCTCCTGTCATCGGCTGTGAGCCTTGCGCTCTGGCCGAACACCGAGTTGTGAGCCCGAAGCTCTGACCCGATGTACTGGCAACGATAGCCCTCTGTATGGGATTCCCGGAAGTGGGGTGCGTCACCTTCTTGCCTTGGTCTTCATGGTCTGAATGTTCAGTCGTCGCAGGCGGGCGTCCTCGAGGGTCGTTGCTCCGAAGGCGAGCGCAAGCTGGTTGATGATGCGGAGCTTCTCAGGCTTCTCGGTGCTCCGCATGCGCTGTGCGCGGATCGCGCCGGCGCAGAGGTCGGCGGCCTGGAGCAGGTCAGATGACTTCGAGTTGAGTGAGGTTGCGAGCACGATCGGACGCTGATCCAGCCGGTGGTTGAGTCGCCGCTTGATGAGGTCGCCGAGGTTCACCTGCGGTGGGGTCGTGATCCGGTCCACGAAGACACAGCCGAGCTCGTTGCGGTTGATGTTCCCGACGACCAGTTGCGTCACGACCTCGGAGTACGCGTCCCAGACCGTATTGCCGTGGAAGGGGTTCGCGTTCGAGTCGACGACGGTTCCGACGATCCGCACGTCGCTCTCTTCGAGTGCGTCGACGAGGTCACGGAAGATCGGGAGCGTCTTCGAACTGAGACGGCCGAACTTGAACTCGTCCTGGTAGCCGTGTCGATCGCGGACCACCTGGATGCGCCGCTCGACGTCGTCCGGCCGTCGGGTCTTGATGCCCGCGACGACGTAGCACTTGGCGGCGGTGGCCTTCGCTCCGCTTTCGTCGAGCCAGAACGAGGCGGTCAGGCGTGGGTCGGACTGCACGTCGCCGATCATAGGTCGCCCCACCGACGGACTTGGTGAGCCTGTGGATAGCCGGGGCATCAGACCCAGTCGATCTGAACGGTGCCGGGGTCGAGGCGGCGGGCGCCGCGGCCGGGGGAGTGCAGGCGCACTGTCGCCAGGGACGCGAGGATCGCGCGCTGGCCGTCGACGGGGGTCTCCCGCCACCCAGTCTCGAGGTCGTCGTGCTCGAGGAGGGCTGCGACCGCCGGGCGCCGCGAGAGGCTGGTGAGCTCGGCGGTGACCTGCTCGAGGTCGCCGCGCAGGCGCGTGGAGACGCGGCGCAGCTGCAGTTCGTCGACGTCGCCGGCGGCGTAGGCGTCGGCGATGCCGTCCAGGCGAGCGCGGATCGTGGTCTCGTCGGCTCGCAGGGACGCGACGAGCGCCGGGTCGGCAGGGTCGAGCAGATCCTCGACCGGCGCGCGGGAGAGGCGCTCGAGCAGCGCGTCGCTGACGTACTCCTCGATGGGGTCCGCGGCCCGGGACAGGTGCCGCTTCGTGGAGCAGTAGTAGTAGCGCGCCCGGCCCTTCGAGCGGGTCGAGTAGACGCGCGTCGGGTCGGCGCACAGGCCGCACGTGGCGACGCCGACGAGGAGCGCTGACGTCTCCTTCGGGCGGGCGCCGTGCCGGGCGGGGTCGGCCAAGGCCGCGACGACGGCGCGGTGGTCGTCGACGGTGATGATCGCCGGCCATGCCCCGTCACCGATGACGGTGCCGTCGTGGACCAGGAGCGCGGCGTAGCGGGGCGAGGAGAGCATGCGGCGCGCCTCGGTGGGCTTCCATGCGTTGCCGGCCGTGGTGGTGACTCCGGCTGCGTTGAGGTCGCGCACGAACGCGCCGACGGTGTGCCCGGCGAGGAGCGCGGCGACACCCTTGCGGATCCACGCGGCCTCGTCCTCGATGATCGCTGTGCCGTCGCTGGTGTAGCCGAAGGCCCTGCGGCCGACGTGCTGGATGCCGGCGGCGCGGCGCTGCTCGTTCGCGGCTCGCTGGCGGGCGCTCTTTCGTTCGACCTCGGCCCGGGCCACGGCACCCTTGATGCGCGCGAACATCCTGCCGTTGTCCGTTGCGAGGTCGACGTCGCCACCGACCGAGGCGAGCGCGATGGACTTGCGGTCGGCGAGGTCGATGAAGTGCTCGATCTCGATGGGGCGGCGGGTGAGGCGGTCGAGGTCCCAGACGACGACGGCGTCGATGATCCCGTGCTCGAGGTCGGTGAGCATCTGCTCGTACTGGGGGCGGGGCTTGCCGCTGTAGGCGGAGACGTCGTTGTCCTCGTAGACGCGGTGGACGCGCCAGCCGTGCTGGGCGGCGCGCTGGGTGCATGCGTCGCGCTGTCGGGTGACGCCGAGTCTCTGTCCAGTCGGGTCGCTGGAGATGCGGACGTACACCCCCGCCACTCGTTCGTACATGTGTTCGATCATCTCGCACCCCTCGGACATGTCAAGGTTGGTGGGAATCACCCTGAAGATCCCCATGCGCGACGTCGTGTCGATGCAGTGCCGCCAGTCCAACCTCGAGGGCCTGGGCGAGGTGCCGCTGCGGCGTCTGGTCAAGGAGGCCCTGCGGATGCGGCCGTCGCGGATCATCGTCGGCGAGGTCCGCCAGGCCGAGAGCCTCGACCTGCTCATCGCGCTCAACTCCGGTCTGCCGGGCATGTGCACGATCCACGCCAACTCGGCCCGCGAGGCCGTGACGAAGATGTGCACGCTGCCCCTCCTCGCCGGTGAAAACGTCGGGTCGCGCTTCGTCGTCCCCACCGTCGCCGGGTCGATCGACCTCGTCGTCCACGCCGCCCTCGAGTCCGACGGGGTGCGCCGCGTGCGCGAGATCGTCGCGCTGCCGGGGCGGATCGAGAACGACGTCGTCGAGACGAGCGACATCTTCACCACCCGTGACGGGCGGCTCGTCCGGGCTGACGGCTACCCGCCCCACCGTGACCGCTTCGCCCGCGCCGGCTACGACGTGGCGGCGCTGCTCGGAGCCCGACCGTGACCGGCGTGCTCGTGGGTGCGCTCCTGGGCACCGGACTCTTCCTCGTCTGGTGGTCGATGTGGCCGGACGAGGGCGAAGGGAGGTCCCCCCGCCGCGAGTCCCGGCTCGTGCGCCGCCTGCGCGACGACCTGGCGCAGGCCGGGTACCGGGGGATCGGTCCCGGAGGGCTCCTCGGTGCGTGCGGCGTGGCCTTCGTGCTCACCCTCGTGACGATCACGGCGCTCACCGCGGTGCCGGCGATCGCGCTGTGCTTCGCGGTGATGGCCGGGTGGGTCCCGCTGGCCGTCGTGCGGATGCGCGCCCGCGCCCGCAGGGCCCACCTGAGGGACCTGTGGCCCGATGCGGTCGACAACGTGACCTCCGCCGTCCGTGCCGGCCTCGCGCTGCCCGAGGCGCTCGCTCAGCTGTCGGTGCGCGGCCCGGAGGAGCTGCGGCCTCCCTTCGCCGAGTTCGCCAGCGACTACCGCACGACGGGTCGCTTCAACGACTGCTTGGACCGGCTCAAGGAGCGGCTGGCCGACCCCGTCGGCGACCGGCTCGTCGAGTCGCTGCGGATCGCACGGGAGGTCGGCGGCTCCGACCTCGGCTCGCTGCTGCGCACGCTGTCGACCTTCCTGCGAGAGGACGCGCGCACCCGCAGCGAGCTCGAGACCCGCCAGTCGTGGACCGTCAACGCCGCGCGACTGGCCGTGGCCGCACCGTGGATCGTCCTCGCCCTGCTGTCGACTCGGCCCGAGTCCGTGCAGGCCTACAACACGACGACGGGGGTGCTCGTCCTCGCCGTCGGGGCCGCCGCGACCGTCATCGCCTACCGGGTCATGGTGCGCATCGGGCGCCTGCCCGAGGAGGAGCGGGTGCTGCGATGACCGACCTCCTCCACGACATCGGGCTGGCGCGCAGCGGTGCCGTCCTCGGTCTGCTGCTGGCCCTCGGCCTTGCCCTCGTGCACCAGGGCCTGCCGCGCCACCGTCGGGCGACCCTCGACGACCGGCTCGCTCCCTACCTGCGCGACACCCCGAAACCCTCCCGGCTCCTCGAGACCGACGAGGTGTCGCTGCTCGCCGTCATCCCGACCGTCCTGCGCCCCCTCGTCACGGACCTGGCCCAGCGGGTCGAGTCCGTGCTCGGCGGGACGAGCTCGGTGCGTCGCCGACTGCTCCGAGCCGGGCGGGCACCGGACACGGACCGCTTCCGCGCCGAGCAGGTCGTCCACGGGTTCGGCGGGGCCGCCCTCGGCGCCGTCCTCGGCACCGCCTTCGTCACCGGCCAGGGCCGGTCACCGCTCTTCCTCGTCGCCCTCGTCGTCCTGGGCTTCGGCATCGGCGTCGTCGTGCGCGACACACTCCTCAGCCGAGAGGCCGACCGGCGCGAGGCCCGGATGCTCGCCGAGTTCCCCACGGTCGCCGAGCTGCTCGCGCTCGCGGTGGGCGCCGGTGAAGGGGCAGCCGGAGCCCTCGAGCGCGTGGTCCGGCTGTCCGACGGCGAGCTCTCCGACGAGCTCGGTCGCTGTCTCGCCGACGCCCGCGCGGGCGCCAGCCTGCCTGTGGCGCTCCAGGGCCTGGCCGACCGCACCGGCCTGACCTCGCTCGCGCGCTTCGTCGACGGGATCGTCGTCGCCGTCGAGCGCGGGACCCCGCTGGCCGAGGTCCTGCGCGCACAGGCACAGGACGTCCGCGAGGAGGGGCGCCGCCAGATCATGGAGGCCGGCGGCAAGAAGGAGATCGCCATGATGGTCCCGGTGGTCTTCGGTGTCCTCCCGGTGACGATCCTCTTCGCGATGTTCCCCGGCCTCGGCTTCTTCCAGTTCCAGATGTGACCAGACCGCACCACGCCACCAAGGAGATCCACTCATGAGCGACCCACTTATCAAGGCCCACGTCCGGCTCCACCAGGGGCTGCGCCGCGCAGCGGCCCGGCTCGACGACGAGACCGGTGACGTGCCCGGCTGGGTGCTCATCACCCTGATGACCGCCGCCCTCGTCACCGGCATCTGGGCCATCGCCGGGGACCAGCTGAAGACCATGTTCGAAAATGCGCTCAACGGGGTCACCGGCCCCGACCAGGTCCACGAGTGAGCGTCACCGAGCGTCTGGGCGACGACCGCGGTTCGGCGGTCGTCGACTTCACCCTGACCTCGGTGCTCCTGCTCTTCGTCTTCCTCGCCGTCTTCCAGCTCGGCCTGGCGCTCCACGTGCGCAACACCCTCGTCTCGTGCGCCGCCGAGGGTGCTCGCTACGGAGCCCGGGAGGGGTCCTCACCCGAGCAGGGCGCCGCCCGTGCCCGCGACCTCATCGGCAGTGCGCTGTCCGAGCGCTATGCCCGCGGGGTCACCGCCCGGGTCGACATGACGAGTGACGGGGTGGAGGTCGTCGTCGTCGATGTCGTCGCCCCGGTGCCCGTCGTCGGCCCCCTCGGCCCGGGGGAGGGTCTCGACGTCACCGGTCGAGCCTTCCTCGAGACCCAGTGACCCGCCCGGCCCTGCGCGACCGGCTGGCCGACGAGTCGGGGACTGCCGTCATCGAGTTCGTCTGGCTGGCGATCCTGCTCCTCGTGCCCCTCATGTACCTCGTGCTGTGTCTCGCCCGCCTCCAGGCTGGCTCCTACGCCGTCACCCAGGCGGCCCGCGAGTCCGCGCGCACCTTCGTCACCGCGACCGACGACGCCGCTGCGCAGTCGCGCTCGCGGGCGGCAGCCGACATCGCCTTCGAGGACCAGGGCTTCCCGGGATCGGGCGACCTCACCGTCGAGTGCAGCGGGTCGCCCTGCCTGACCCCGGGCGCGACCATCACGACCCGCGCGTCGGTGAGCGTCCCCCTGCCGCTCGTCCCCGCCGTCGTCGGCGACGTCGTGCCGCTGCAGATCCCCGTCTCCGCGACGCAGGTCGCGCCCGTGCCGACCTACGAGGTGCGATGAGCTCCCTTCGTCAGGTCCTGCGGGGCCGCTGCCGCGACGACAGCGGCCAGCTGAGCATCCTCGTCCTCGGGCTGACCGTCATCGCGATGACGCTGATCATCGGCGGGCTCGCGGTGACGTCGGTGCAGATCTCGCGGATGCGGCTGCTCGACGCAGCCGACTCCGCCGCACTGGGGGCGACCGACGACGGGGCCGAGCGGATCTACGACGACGGGATCACCACCGACCTGCCGCTCGACGACGAGATCGTCCGCAGGAGCGCGCAGGACCACCTCGACCAACGCCCTCGGCCGCACGGCATCGAGAGCTGGTCGGTCGCCTCCGGCACCGGCAGCCCGGACGGGCGCACGGCCGTCGTGCGGCTGGAAGGACAGGCGGACCTACCGCTCATCGGCGGGCTGCTCGAGGAGCTCGGCGGCTCGGTGAAGATCACCGTCGAGTCCCGGGCGCGGGCGGGGGTGGTTGGGGGTTGAAGCGGTAGCCCTGCCGGCAGCGCTCAGTCAGGCCTGCCAGCTTCCTGGACTACTGCTTCAACGCACAACCTTCAGCCCGGTCACGAGACCGGCGACGTCGACGAGGCCTATGTCGAGCTCGACGGCTGAGACCTGGTGAGGCCACCCGGCTCCCACGCCGGCCGGTGAGGTGACACCATGACGGCGCGGGGATCCCCGCACAGTCGTGCAGGAGGGACACGCAGTGGCGCAGGAGCAGGCTGGCCCGTCGGGGAGCAGGGTGGACGAGGCCGAAGGGCGTGACGCCCGCCCGACGCAGGACACGACCGCGGGTGGTGGCCTGCGCGCACTCCTCGCGGAGCGACGCGACCTCGCCGACGACGACCCGGCGCGACACTCCCTTCGTGGGCTGCTGCGGACGCGGGTGGCCGGTGGTTCCTCGGGGAGCGGTGCTGGACAGGCGGACTCGTCGGAGGTCGAGGGCGAGGATGTGCCGGAGGTCGTGCACCGCAGCAGCGGTGAGGTGCTGACCGCCGACGAGGCCGAGGACGATGCCGAGACCGTCCCGATCACCGAGGTGCGCACCCCCGACCGGGAGCACGAGCACGACGAGACGCGCATCCGCACCCGCATCTCGCTGCCGCCGACCCTCACCCTGCTGCTCGGGCTCGCCGCGGCCGTCATCGCCATCGCCGGGCTCAAGCAGGTCGCCGGCATCATCGCGCCGACCTTCCTCGCGGCGACGCTGATCATCGCGGTCTACCCGATCTACAAGGGGCTGCGCCGCTTCCTCGGCGGGATCATCGCCGGGCTGCTGCTCATCGTCATGCTCTACGGGATCCTCGCCGCGCTCGGGGCGTCCATCGGCATTGCCGCGAGCAAGTTCGCCAGCGAGCTGGCCAAGCCGGAGTACACGAGCACCTTCACCGGGCTCGTCTCCGACGGGCAGGACTTCCTCACCTCCAAGGGGGTCGAGGCCGAGGAGATCAACGACTTCATCGCCGACTTCGACCTGCGCAACCTCACCGGTCTGGCGACCTCCCTGGCCAACACGGTCACCGGGCTGACGACGACCATGCTCTTCCTGCTCACCGTGATGATCTTCCTCGTCATGGACGCCGGCGGCTTCGGCCGGCGCCTGACGGCCATCCACCAGCACAAGCCCGACGTCGCCGACGCCCTCGTCGACTTCGGCTACCGGGTGCGCAAGTACTGGATCGTCTCGACCGTCTTCGGCGTCATCGTCGCCGTCATCGACTACGCGGCCCTCATGTGGCTCGGGGTGCCGCTCGCGATGACCTTCGGGCTGCTGTCCTTCGTCACCAACTACATCCCCAACATCGGCTTCGTCCTCGGCCTCATCCCGCCGGCCTTCATCGCCCTGCTCTCCGGCGGCGTCTCGACGATGGTCTGGGTCATCGTCATCTACTGCGTGGCCAACTTCGTCATCCAGACCGTTCTCCAGCCGAAGTTCACCGGGGACGCCGTGGGCATCAACGCGACGACCGCCTTCCTGTCGCTGATGTTCTGGACCTACGTCTTCGGTGCCCTCGGCGCCCTGCTCGCCATCCCCTTCACACTGCTCTTCAAGAGCCTGCTGATCGACCGTGACCCGGCCGCGCGATGGATCAACCAGTTCATCGCGAGCTCACCCGACGAGCGCAGGAGCGCCCAGCCCCTGTGACGCCACCGGCGGGCGCGGGTGGCATCACGCGTCGGCGCCTGCCGTAAGGTGATCTGCTGTGGCTGTCGACTTCGAGACCGAGATCAAGAACCTGCGCACGACCATGGGCTCGGTGCGTGAGGTGACCGACGTGCCCGCACTCGAGGCGCAGATCGCCGATCTCGAGCAGCAGGCAGCCGCTCCCGACCTGTGGGACGACCCGGACAAGGCGCAGGGCGTCACCTCCGCCCTCTCGCGGGCCAACGCCGAGCTCGAGCGGGTCCACAGCATGGACGCTCGCATCGACGACCTCGAGGCCCTCGTCGAGCTGGGCCAGGAGGAGGGTGACGCCGAGACCCTCACCGAGGCCGAGGGCGAGCTCGCCAAGATCACGACCGCCGTCGGCCAGCTCGAGGTCCGCACGCTGCTCTCCGGGGAGTACGACGAGCGCGAGGCCGTCGTGACGATCCGCGCCGGGGCCGGTGGCGTCGACGCCGCCGACTTCGCCGAGATGCTCATGCGGATGTACCTGCGCTGGGCCGAGCGCCACGGCTACCCGACCAAGGTCATGGACACCTCCTACGCCGAGGAGGCCGGCCTCAAGTCGGCCACCTTCGAGGTCAACGTCCCCTACGCCTACGGCAACCTCTCGGTCGAAGGGGGGACCCACCGCCTGGTGCGGATCTCCCCCTTCGACAACCAGGGCCGGCGCCAGACCTCCTTCGCCGCGGTCGAGGTCATCCCGCTCATCGAGGGCACCGACTCCATCGAGATCCCGGACAACGAGCTGAAGATCGACGTCTTCCGTTCGTCGGGCCCCGGCGGCCAGTCGGTCAACACGACCGACTCCGCCGTGCGCATGACGCACATCCCGACGGGCATCGTCGTGTCGATGCAGAACGAGAAGTCGCAGATCCAGAACCGCGCCGCCGCGCTGCGCGTCATGCAGTCGCGTCTGCTCCTGCAGAAGAAGGCCGAGGAGGCCGCCGAGCGCAAGGAGCTCGCCGGCGACGTCAAGGCCAGCTGGGGCGACCAGATGCGCTCCTACGTGCTCAACCCGTACCAGATGGTCAAGGACCTGCGCACCGAGCACGAGACCGGCAACCCGTCCGCCGTTTTCGACGGTGACATCGACGGCTTCATCGAGGCCGGCATCCGCTGGCGCATCGAGCAGGCCAAGTCCGAGGACTGAGCCGGTCCAGAGAGATGACGATCGAGCGCCCGACCTGTGACGGATGGGGCGCTGCGTCATGACGCTGCGTTTCCCGACGCCTCCAGTTCGGTCCGGTCAAGGACAACACCCTCGCGGTCAGCCCCGAGAGCTACGACCCGCGAGCCGCTGAGGACCTCGGGTTCACGGGGCACCCCCGATTCGAACGCTGGGCGGTGATACCCGTCGAGGAGTTCGTCGAGGTGCGGGAAGAGGTCACGGTGGTGTACCGCCGGGACGGCGATCACGTCCACGGGTGACGAACGCGGAAGGCCCCGACCGGCAGCTGCCGGTCGGGGCCTCGTCGCTGGTGTCAGGTCAGCCGCGGCGGCTGCCGACGGCCTGGTACTCGCCGACCGTCACGTTGCTCGTCGACGAGCGCGTGACCGTGGTCGACCCGGAGGCGTCCCCGGTGAAGGTCACGGCGTAGGTGATCGTCGCCGTCGCGGTGTAGCTGCCGGGGCGGGTGTAGCCCTTCGGCAGGCCGCAGTCGGGGCTGCTGGCCCAGCCCTTGCTCGTGTCGTAAGGAGTGCCGGCACCGGTGCACGTGACCGACTGGCCGTCGCCGAGCTTCCAGACGACCTTCGACGGCTTCGCCTGGATCCCGACGGTCAGCCCGCCTGCACTCGCGGTGGCGCTGTGGGTGCGCCACTGGTCGCCCTCGAGCCAGAACCACACCGGCACGCCGACGGTGCCGGTGCACCCGGCGTCGGCGCAGGGTGCCGAGCCCATGTCGGGTGCGGGGAGGGAGAGCCGGGCCATGGCCATGGAGATGACCTGACCGATCGTCACGGCGGGTGTCTCGGGAGCGTCCGTCGCCTCCTCCTCGCCCTCGCACGGGGTGTAGGTGTAGGGCACGACGAGCAGACCGCACGGCGGGGTGCCCGTCGGCTGGTCGGAGCCGTCGTCGAGGCCACCGAAGAGCCCCGTGGGGCCGAAGCTCTCGGGGGAGCGACGACGCCACTCGGCCATCGCCTCCTCGGCGCTGTACTCCTCCCAGGTGCTCGGCAGCCGGTAGCCCGGGTCGGAGTCGCCGCCGCCGGCGACGGCGCCGTTAGAAGCGGCCGACTGCTGGGCCTGCTCCGCCTGCTCCGCCTGCTCCGCCTGCTCCGCCTGCTCCGCCTGCTCCGCCTGCTCGGCGCGGTCGACCTCCTCGCGCTCCTGGGTCTCGGTCTGCGCCCACGCGCTGCACTGACCGTTGTCGTTGCAGCCGTTGCCGCCGCCGTTGCCCTCGGCGTTGGCCGGAGCCACGAAGGTCATGAGGAGCAGCGCCGCGCTGGCGGCGCCGGTGGCGATCCTCGTCATGGTCATGATCATTCCCTTTGGAGGTCGCAGGACCTCCTGTAACCGACTTGGTTGGTGTCGACCTTCCACTCGGCCGTGGGGTCGCTGCGGGTCAGGCTGACGAGGTTGACCATCTCGGTGCCGTCCTTGATCGGGCGGCCGTTGTGGTCCGAGCGGATGTCAGTGCCCGCCTCGGCGGTCTGGTCGCCCCGGGTGAGCTTCTTCTTGGTGAGGTACTGCTGGTGGACCTCGTAGCAGTACTCGACGGTCGCCGTGGTGTTGGAGGTGACCTCGGCCCGGCTCGCGGTGAGCTCGTCCTTGCCCTCGACCGTGACGGCCGGGAAGCTCGCGGCGAAGTCGGCGCTGTCCGCATAGCTGTCGGCGGTCATGACGGCCTTGAGCTCCGCGCTGGGCTTGGTCGACGGGTTCTGCGCCTGCAGGGCCTGCCAGTAGGTGTCGAAGACGCCCTCGACGGCGGCCTGGTCGTCGTTGCCGGCGGACGTGGACGGGAGGTCCCTGGAGGAGGCTTCCGTCGGCTCGTCGTCACCGCAGGCGCTCAGCCCGGCGACGAGCGTCGCGGCGAGGGCCGTCGTGGCGAGGGTGCGAAGGGGGCGCACGTTGAGATCTCCCGGAAGGTTGGCGTGGGGGCTCCGGCACAGGCCAGCATTCCCCACTTCATCACATCTGCGGAAGGTCCGCACGTCGACACCGTCCGTCCAACTCGCTTTCGACGCCATCCTTGGTTACCGTCAGCGCGTTGACCGACTGACTCAGGGGAAGCCACTTCGATGACCGCAGGACCCGGCACCGAGCTGCCGCCTCCCCCTCCGACCGGGCCGTCCGGGCCCCCGCAGGACGAGGTCGCTGCGGTCCGACCGAGGCGCGACCTGCGCCTGGTCCTGCTCGGTGTGGCGCTGGCCGTGGTCTGTGCCCTGCTCGCCGTCTGGGCGGTCAACCGGGCGGGGGAGGCTCGACAGGTCGTCGTCGTCAAGCAGGACATCCGCGCGGGCGACCGGGTGGAGGCCTCGGACCTCGGGACGACCCAGCTGCGGGGCGGTGACGAGGTCAACACGGTGCGGGCACGTGATCTCAACTCGCTCGTCGGCAAGCGCGCCGTGCAGCCGATGGCTGCCGGCAGCCTCGTGACCCACGACGACTTCGCCCAGCGGATCACCCCTCGTGCGGGCGACGTCATCGTCCCGATCTCGGTCGTGAGTGGTCAGTACCCCGCGAGCGGTCTGCAGCGCGGTGACGTCGTGCGGGTCATCGTCACCGGTGGCGGGCAGACCATCGAGGGACTCGAGCCGGGGACGGCCTTCGACGGCGTCGTCCTGGCCATCGGTGAGGTCGACGACAAGGGCGTGATGACCGTCGACGTCTCCATCGCCTCGACCGACGCTCCCTCCGCCGCGGCGGCCTCCGGTACCGGTCGGATCAGCATCGTCAACGTCGCACCCGGCGGTAGCGGGCAGGACGGCTGATCCGTGGCGCTGCACGTGCTCACCTCCCTCAGCGGCTCGCCGGGCGTGACGTCGACCGCCCTGACCTGGGCCCAGGTCACGACCCGTCCCACCCTGCTCGTCGAGCTCGACCCCGCGGGCGGCTCGCCGATGCTGTGCATCGGCTGGAGCGGCACCCACCCGCACAACCGCTCCGTCCTCGACCTGGCTGCCCACCCGGCCAACGAGTACGTCGAGCGGATCTGGGAGCTGGCGATCCCGCTCCCGCGCCGGGCCCGCCAGGCCTGGCTGCTGCCGACCGTCGGCACGGCGGCCCAGATGCGCTCGCTCCTCACCGTCTTCGGTCCCCTCGGGGAGGCCCTGGCGGCCATCAGTCGTGACGGGGGCGTCGACGTCCTCGTCGACCTCGGCCGGCTCGGTGCCGCGGGCGCGGCCGTCCAGCTGTGGGCGCACGCCGACAGCGTGCTCGTCTTCACCGACAGCACCCTCTCGGCCCTCAACACCCTGGCCGTCGGCCTGCCCGCCGTGGCCGACGAACTTGACCAGATCGGCGCGCGCTCCCGGCTGGCGGTCGTCCCCGTCGTCGGCGACGAGAAGGGGGCCTCGCACCGCCCCTACGGGCCGCGCGAGATCAGCGGGGTCACCGACGGCGTCGCCGTGCTGCCCGGGGTCGTCCGCGACGCGAAGGCTGCCGGATCGCGCACCTGGGGCAAGCGGGCGCGCTACCCGCTGAGCGTGCGCCGCCTGATCTCGGCCGTCGACGACCACGCGCGCGCGGCCACCGACATGCTCCGCGTGGACGGGGTCGGCGCATGAGCCCGGCGCAGGGCCCTGAGCCCACCCAGCCGACCGACCTGCCGATCTTCGCCGAGCGCGGGTCTGCTCCGGGTGCCCGTGCGCTCGCAGGATCCGCCCCCTTCGCGCCGGCACAGAGCCCGCCGCCCCCGCCCGCCCACGGCGCCCCGAGTGCGGTCACGGTGCCGCGCACGCCCGTCATCGAGGCTCCCGAGTCGACCGCGCCGAGGTCGGTCGCCCGCGCCGCGGCCCAGCCGGTCGATGACCGACAGCACCAGATCCGCGACGCCCTCGAGCGGCTCAAGGCCGTCGACTGGGATGCCGTGCAGCACCTGCGCAGCCAGGTGAGCGCCGCCCTGACGCTCGTGTCGGCGGACACCGTGCTCGACGAGGCCCGCCACCGGACGACGGTCGACCGGCTCACCCAGCAGGCGATCGAGGACTGGTCGCAGGACCGCATCGCTCGTGGCGAGGGGGTCCCGCCGCTCGACATGAAGAACGCCCTGCGGGCGGCCGTCCTCGACTCGATGTTCGGCGCGGGCCGGCTCCAGCCGCTCCTCGACCTGCCGGGCATCGAAAACATCGAGATCGAGGGGCACGACGGTGTCACCCTCGAGTTCAGCGACGGCTCGCTCGAGGTCGGCCCCCCGGTCGCCGACAGCGATGCCGACCTCATCACCGAGATCCAGCACCTCGCGCGCACGTCGGCGACGGGGGAGCAGCAGTTCTCCATGGTGCGGCCGTGGTTGCGTCTGGCCCTGCCCGACGGCTCGCGCATGGCCGCCGAGGCCTGGCTGTCCCACCGGCCCTCGATCACCATCCGCAAGCACCCCTACATCGACACCGACCTCGGCGAGATGAAGCAGCTCGGGGCGATCGACGACTCGCTCCAGGCATTCCTGTCCGCGGCGATCCGCGCGGGCAAGAACGTCATCGTCTCCGGCGACGCCGGTGCCGGCAAGACCACGCTCGTGCGGGCACTGCTCAACGAGCTCGACCCGCAGGAGCGTCTCGCGACGATCGAGGCGCAGTACGAGCTGCTCATGCACCGTCTGCCGGAGCGCCACCACCGCGTCTGGGCCGCAGAGGCCCAGGGTGGCGGCGAGGTCGGTGTCGACGGACGCCCCGTCGGCGAGGTGACGCTGACCCGCCTCATCGAGCTCAGCCTGCAGAAGAACGTCAAGCGGATCGTCGTCGGCGAGGTCGTCGGCGAAGAGGTCATGGCGATGATGGAGGCCATGCAGGGTGGCCGAGGCTCCGTCTCGACCGTGCACGCCCACTCCGCGCTCGACACCATCGAGCGTCTGGTCACCCTCATCACCCGCGCCCGCGGCAATGTCGACACCTCCTTCGGCTACCGACTCGTCGCGCAGAACGTCGACCTCGTCGTCCACGTCGGGCTCGTCGACGAGTCGCACCTCGAGGGCGGCCGCAAGTGGCGGCACGTCGACGAGGTCGTCTCGCTCGAGGTCTCCCGGGACACCCACGTGGCCCACACCCGCATCTACGCCCCGGACGAGTACGGCCGCGCCTGCCCGACCGGCCAGCTCCCGGCCTGGATCAGCGACATCGAGCGGCACGGCTTCGACGCGGGGTGGCTCGACCCCTCCGCCGCGACCTGGGGCGCCCCGCCCGACCTGCTCGTCCGTCACCGGGGTTCGTGATGACCGGCCTCGCGATCATGGCTGCCGTGGGTCTGGCCCTGGGCCTGACCCTCGTGGTCGCCGGCCTGACCCGACCGCCTGCGGCGGCCTCCCGGCCGCGGCGTCGGCGGGCGCAGAGCTCCTCCTTCAGCCCCGTCGACCGGCGCAACTTCCTCATCGGGCTGCTCATCGGGCTCGTCCTGGCCCTCTTCGGGTGGGTCATCGCCCTCGTGCTCGTCCCGATCTTCGCCGTGGCGATGCCCTGGCTCATGCGGGTCGACCGGGGGACGACGCCCGAGCAGCTCGAGGCCATCGAGGAGTGGGTGCGCTCGCTCTCGAGCGTCATCGGTGCCGGTCAGGGCATCAGTGGCGCGATCATCGCGACCCGCGCGTCGTGCCCCGACGAGATCCGCCCCCAGATCGACATGCTCATCAGCCGGATCCACGCGCGTCGCCCCCTCACCGACGCCCTGTACGCCTTCGCCGACGACGTCGACAACCAGGTCGGTGACTTCGTGGCGACCGCCCTCATCCAAGCGACCCAGCACGAGGGTGCCGGTCTGCGCGAGGCACTCGCCGGCATCGCGGCCGACGTGTCCGAGGAGGTGCGTGCCCGCCGTGACATCGAGGCCTCGCGGGCCGGCGCGCGCACCCAGGCGCGCCTCATCACGATCATCGTCGTCGGGGTGCTCGCCCTCTTCGTCTTCGTCACCCCCGTGGGTGCCCAGTACCGGTCGACCAACGGGCAGGCGAGCCTGCTCGTCCTGTCGCTCCTCTTCCTCGGCGCGCTCTACTGGCTCAAGCGGGTGGCCACGGTCAAGCCCCTCGCGCGCTTCCTCGTGCGACCGGCCCGGACGACGGAGTCGGCCTCATGAGCCCGCTCGTCCTCGCCATGGCGTTGGCCGCCGTCGCCGGCATCGGCATCACCCTCGTCATCGCCGGGCTGCGACCCTCGAGCCCCGACCTCGAGGCCGCCGTCACCCGGATGCGCCCGGAGACGCTGCTCACCCGACGGCCCGTCGACCACGACCCCGCCGACCGGACCCGCACCGAGCGGATCGGGGCCTGGGCACGGCGACGCGCCGACCGGCACGGCTTCCTCCAGGCGCCGCTCGAGGACCTCGAGCTGCTCCAGATCCCCGTCGAGGAGCACTACGGCAAGAAGGTCATCGCCGCAGGCGGGGCACTGCTCGCCTGCACCTTCGTCCCGATGCTCCTCGGCATCGGCTTCCTGCTCCCCTTCGGCATCGGGCTCGCCTTCGGCGCCTTCGCCTGGTTCGTCCCCGACCTCGCCGTGCGCGACAAGGCCAAGGTGAGTCGTGAGGACTTCGCCTACGCCGCCGTCTCGTACCTGCGGCTCGTCGCCATCGCTCGTCGCGCCGGACTCGGGCTCGTCGCCTCGCTCGACTCCGCGGCGCACAAGTCGGACTCGTGGATGTTCCTGCGCATCCGCGAGGAGCTGCGTCTGGCCCGCTGGTCCGGAGAGACCTCGTGGGACGCCCTCGAGCGGCTCGCGGGCCGTACCCGCGTCCCGGAGCTGAAGGAGGTCGCCGACATCATCCGACTGGCCAACGACTCGGGCGCGAGCGTCAGCGACAACCTGCTCGCCCGAGCCGCCTCGATGCGCGACCGGCTCCTCACCCGCGAGCAGACCGCAGCCAACGCCGCCACGAGCTCGATGGGCATCCCGCTCGCCGCGCTGGCCGTCCTCTTCCTCATCGCCATGCTCGTCCCCGCCGCCATGCAGCTCAGTCCGGGCTGACCGTCCGTCACCACCCACCAGGAGAGAGACCATGATCCGCTTCTTCGTCGTCGTCGCCATGCTGTGCATGGCCCCCGTCCGCCGTCTCGACCAGCTCGCCGAGCAGCGCGGTCAGGACCGCGAGGCCGGCCTGACCACCCTCGAGTACGTCGTCCTCGGCGCCCTCGTCCTCGCCGTCGTCGTGACGGTCGCCGCCGTCATCACCGGCAACCTCGAGGACTGGGCCGACCAGATCCCCAAGCCCTGACCCACTGACGACGTGCGCTCCCTTCGTCGCCTGACCACATCGCTGTCGGCCCGCCTGCGGGACGACAGCGGTGTGGCCACGCTCGAAGGTGCCGTCCTCGCGCCCATCGTCATCTTCGCGACGATGGTCATCGTCCAGGCCGCGTGCTACTTCATGGCCAACACCACCGCGACCAATGCTGCGCAGATCTCGGTGGAGTCGGCCCGCCTGCAGGGAGCCACCGACGCAGATGGTGAGGAAGCCGGACGCAGCTACCTGTCCCAGGTGACGGCCCTGGACGACGCGACCGTCGATGTCGGCCGGGCCGGAGGGACCGTCACCGCCACGGTCATCGCGCCGGCGCCCTCCATCGTGCCGCTGGTCCCGATGCCGGAGGTCCGATCGGTGGTCAACGCGCCCGAGGAGAGGGTGACGCAGCCATGAGGCGCTCCGACGACGGCAGCATCAGCCTCGAGATGGCCATCTGCGCCCCGGTGCTCGTCGGCATGCTCGTGCTCGTGGGGATCTTCGGGCGGACGGCAGCTGCCACCTCGCACGTCGACGGGGCGGCCTTCAGCGCTGCGCGAGCCGCCTCGATCGAGCGCGACGGCGGCTCGGCCCGGGCTGCCGGGGAGGCCGCGGCCCGCGACTACCTCGACCAGCGGGGACTGACCTGCGAGGACGTCGTCGTCCGCGTCGACACCAGTGGCTTCTCGGCACCGGTGGGCACCTCGAGCCGCGTCGTCGCCGAGGTGTCCTGCCGGGTGCCTCTCTCCGACCTCGCGGCGCTCGTCCCGACCCGGGACCGCACCTTCACCGCCGAGGCCGTCAGCCCCATCGACCGCTACCGAGGCAGGTGATGACCATGACCGACCACGGACGCCTCGCGGACGAGAGCGGCTACGTCGCCGTGTGGACCGTCGTCATCGGCGGTGCCCTCATGGTGGCCGGCGGAGTCGTCTACGACTCCGCGGACAAGGCGAACGAGGCCCGCCGGGTGACGATGGTGGCCAACGAGGCCGGCCGGGCCGCGGCCCAGGAGATCACCTCGGACGCCATCTCGGGTCGGGCCGCGCAGATCGACCCCTCGCGGGCCGCCGGCGCAGCCCGTGAGTACCTCGACGCCACGGGGATGGACGGCACCGTGTCGGTCGACGGCACGACGGTGACGGTGACGACCTCGCAGCCGTGGTCGCCGAAGATCATGCCCGTGCTCCAGCCCGACACGCTGACCTCGACGGTCGAGGTCGACCTCGAGCGCGCTGGGCCCGGGGGCGCGCCGTGACCCGCGCGGCGCAGCGGAGCCGGGCGTCAGTCCTGGCGCGAGGTCTGCTCTCGCTGCTCGGGATCGTCCTCATCGTCGTCGGGCTGCCGGTGGCGCTGGTCGTCCTCGGCGGCAACCCGCTCCCTTCGGAGGTCCCGCAGATCCAGGAGGTCATCGACGCGCTGACCCGCCCGGACGACGGCACCCTGCTCATCGGCATCATCACCGTCGTCGGCTGGCTCGTGTGGGCGAGCCTCACCCTCTCCTTCGTCGTCGAGATCCCCGCGGCGATCCGCGGCGTCCCCGCACCGCGGCTGCCGGGCCTGTCCTGGCAGCAGGGCCGAGCGGCGGCGATGACCGGGGCGGTCCTCGCCATGGTCGCCCTCGGCACGGCCACCGCGACGCCAGCCAGCGCCGCGACGGCTGCCCCGACCAGCTCGCCCGCGAGCACATCGGCTGCGGTCACCACCGTCACGCACGCCGCGCACGATGCTGCGACCGCGGCGATGACGCCTGACGGCGCGTCAGACGTCGTCGTGGCCGGTGGCGAAGGGCGTGTCGTCACCGTGCAGAGCGGCGACACCCTGTGGGACATCGCCGAACGCGAGCTCGGCGACGGCGATCGGTACCCCGAGCTCGTCCGGGCGTCGGCCGACCTCGTCCAGCCGGACGGGGGAGTCCTCACCTCTGCCGACGACATCCACCCCGGGTGGCGGGTCATGGTGCCGGTTGCCGCCCAGGCCACCGCGACCCCCGAGGCGCCCGCGACCGACGGGGCCGTCGTCAGCGACATCGACCACGAGGTCTCCGGGATCGGCACCGGCCCCGTGGTCCTGCCCGACCACCAGGGAGCGGCCCCTGCGCCGGCCCCGGTCGTCGCCGCTGACACGTCTGCGGACCCCGCCCGCGACCGGGCGCGCCCGGCTCCGGTGGTGGCTCCGGGGGAGGGTCCCGTCGCCAGCTCTTCCTCCGAGGCGCGGTCCCAGGGGCTGCTCGCCGATCGTGGCGGTCCCTCGGCGACGCTGGGTCTCGGCCTGCTCGGCGGCGCCGGGGCACTCGCGCTCGTCGAGGCCCGACGCCGGCGGCAACGCCGCACCCGCCCCCCGGGGTGGCGCGTCGTGGTCCCGACCGGCGCGGCAGCGCGTGCCGAGCAGTGGCTGCGCGCCACGACCGACGTCGCCGGCCACGCGGACCTCGACGCGGTGCTGACGATGCTCGCCGAGAGGTGTGGCGCCACCCTGCCCGCCCTGAGGGCGGCGCGCCTCGGGGCGCGGGAGATCGAGGTGTACGTCGTCGAGGAGCACCTCGAGCTCCCCGCCCCGTGGGTCGGGGCAGGGGGAGGGACCTGGGTGCTCGACAGGCGGCTCATCGGGGCGCCCACGAGCCGACGCACCGTGTGGCCCGCCCTCGTGACCATCGGCGAGGACGACGCCGGGGCACGGATCTACCTCAACCTCGACGAGATCGGTGCGCTCGAGCTCGCCGGTCGGCCCGACGAGACCCTGGCCGTGCTCGCGGCCCTGGCCGTCGATCTCGGCACCTCGGACACCGGGCTCACCGCGGTCACCGTCGTCGGGCCACTCGGTGACCTCGTGCAGGCCATCGACGACCCGAGGGTCCGGCACGTCGCAGACCCGGGGGAGGTGCTCGAGCGCCTGACCTCGCAGCGCCCGGGCGGAGTCGAGGTCCTCCTCGTCGGCACCGACCTCACCGGGGCCCAGACACAGCAGCTCCGTGGCCTCGTCGAGGCGTCCGCGGGGTCGCTCACCGTCGTCACGACGTCCCGAGGTGTCTCCGACTGGTCTCTCACGGTGCGATCCGACCGGGGGAGCCTCGCCGCAGTGCTCGCCCCGGTGGGGATGGCCGTGCGCCCGACCTCGCTGGCGGGCCCCGGCTACGACGACCTGCTCGAGGTGCTGCGGACCCCGACGCGCGAGCACGTGCCCGGGCCGGAGTGGACCGCCGGGTCCAGCGCCGACGCCCTCACGGCGCAGACCGTGCCGCGCCGCCGGGTGCCCTCGAGCGAGGTCGACGAGGCGACCACCAACATCTCCCAGCTGCGCACCGACCGCGCCGCGCACGTGCGGGTCCTCGGCCGGCCCCAGGTGGCGGGGACCGGGACGCCGCCGCCCGACGCCGGTCGTGCGACCGAGCTCGCCGCGCTGCTGGCCCTGCACCCGGGCTCCGACGCGCCGGGCGCAGCCGGAGCGCTCGGGGTCACCGAGGACGCGCTCACCTGGGCGGCTCACCAGGTCGACCGATGGCTCGGCACCGGGGCCGGCGTCAGCGTGCAGTCCGGGCGGTACTCCCTCACCGGCGTCCTCCTCGACTGGCAGCAGCTGCGCACCCTCGTCGGCGCCGCGCTCGCCGGTGCGGACTCCGGCAACCTCCGGGCGGCGCTGACGCTCGTGAGCGGCACTCCCTTCGACGGGGTGGCCCCCGGCACGTACGGGTGGGCCGCGGTGGACCGCGCCGAGATGTGTGCCGCGGTCGCCGACATCGCGCACGAGCTCGCCCAGCGTCACCTGCGGGCCGGTGAGCCCGAGGCCGCCTCGTGGGCTGCCCGCAAGGGGCTGCTCGCCGAGCCGCTGAGCGAGATGCTCTGGCGCGACCAGCTCCACGCCTCGTGGCAGGCCGAGGACGAGGAGCGGGTCCGCGACGCCGTGGCTCGCTCCCGGGAGACGCTCGGTGACCTCGGCAGCCTCGAGGACGACACGACCTTCGTGCTCAGCAGGTCACCGCAGCGCTGACTGCGGGTGCGACATGAGCAAATCCTGGCTGGCCGCGCGCATCAGGTACCCGGCGCTCGCCGACCTGATGGGTTCGGGCTTCCACCAGGACTTCTGGGACTTCCACGAGTCGCCGGGGGATGTGGTCAGCGCCTTCACCGGGGACCCGATCTTTTGTGCGCGTATCCCGTTGGAGGTCGGGGAGTTGCTCGGGGAGGTCGACGGTGTCGGTGCCAGGGGTGGGAAGGTGCTCGTGCTCCGGACGAGCGCCGGCTCGGTCCGCTACCCGGGTGCTCTGGTGCAGGCGCTGAGCCGTGGTCGGGTCTTCGCTCGAGGTGAGGGCGCGGATGTCGTCGCCCCGGCGGTCGGGGAGAGCATCCTCGTGGCGTACGACGCGGGGATGCAGCTGCGTCTGGCCACGCGGTCGCTCCGGCTGGTGAGCCGCAGGGAGGGGCGGCTGCCCCACTGGGAGTTCGACCCCGCGGACCGGGGGCTCGGGCGGGGCAGGCCCCCCGTCGTCGACGATGGTGGGGCATTCGTGGACGTTGACCTCGAGTACCCATCTCTTGCGGAGCTGCTGTCGGGGGGCTTCGTCCAGGAGTATGAAGACCTCTTCGGTGACGCCGAAGCAGTGATCTCGATGTACACGGCGGACCCGGTGTTTTGCGCGCGGATCCCCGACGAGGTGCACCGGCTGCTCGCCCGGGCCGACGGCCCACGGCTCGACGAGGCCTTGCGACGTCTGCACAACGGCTACGCCTACGAGGCCCACGGTCGCAGCGCGCGTGAGTTCCTCGAGATGGTCGCGGCTCGGGCCCGCGACCGCTCGGTCGTCCCCGTCGCGCCATACGCGGACCTGGTGGGGCAGCAGGTCAGCTCGGTGGTGAAGGTGCCGCCGGTGGGTGTGGTCATCGGCTGCAGCGTCGTCGAGTTCGTCTCCGGGATGATGTGCTCCGCGGCGGGCGGTCGTGATCTGACGGATGTCGAGCAGGCGCGCTTGGCCATCGGTCAGCACGTGCTGTGGGCGGGGGAGCGCGACGGAGGGGTCAGCATCGCCACGGCACGAACGCGGATCTTCACGCCGGTGGGTCGGGACACGCCCGAGCCATCCTTCGCCCGCCGCTTCCTGAGGGCCAACATCCTCGAGGCCGTGCAGGAGCTCGGGGAGGACGAGTACGACACCCGGACGGGCTTCACCCTCGGTGAGGCCCGCAGGGTCGCCGACCTGCTCCGTCCGGTCGTCCCGGGCACCGGCGGCGCGTCGTGAGCAGCGCCTAACGCGCCGAGGTCACGTGGGTGTCACGGCCGTGCAGCGATGCGACATATCCTGCAGGCGGCCCTTTGCCCCCTTCGTCCCGCGTAAGGCCCCGAGCACCTGATGATCCGTTTCGAGAACGTCACCAAGAGGTACCCCAACCAGAGCCGTCCGGCGCTCGACGGGATCGACCTCAACATCGAGCGCGGCGAGTTCGCCTTCATCGTCGGCGCCTCCGGTTCCGGCAAGTCGACCCTCGTGCGCCTGACCATCCGCGAGGAGATCGTCAGCTCCGGCCGGCTGCTCGTCGGTGGGCACGACCTGCGCAGGATGCCGCACCGCAAGGTGCCGCAGCTGCGCCGTCAGGTCGGCACGATCTTCCAGGACTTCCGTCTGCTGCCCAACAAGACGGTCCAGCAGAACGTCGCCTACGCCCTGCAAGTCATCGGCCGGCCCCGACGCGCCATCCGAGCCCTCGTCCCCGAGACCCTCGAGCTCGTCGGGCTGGCCGGGATGGAGAAGCGGATGCCGCACGAGCTCTCGGGTGGCGAGCAGCAGCGCGTCGCCATCGCGCGGGCAGTGGTCAACAAGCCGCCGATCCTCCTGGCCGACGAGCCCACCGGCAACCTCGACCCGGCGACGAGCCTGGACATCGTCCAGCTGCTGCGCCGCATCCACGACTCCGGCACGACCATCGTCATGGCCACCCACGACAACGTCATCGTCGACGAGCTGCAGAAGCGGGTCATCGAGCTCGAGGACGGCCACATCATCCGCGACGAGGAGGGTGGCAGCTACGTGCCCAAGGTCGTCGACTCACGCGACCGCGACGAGCGGGAGGCCGTGCGCGCCCACGACGAGCGAGACCACCACGACGACGGGGCGCTCCCGCCCCAGGAGGACCGACCGATCGGCGAGGTGCACGCCCTGGACGAGTGGGACGACGACGCGGAGGACCTGCTGCGATGAAGCCCTCGGTCTTCGCCGACGCCTGGGAGGGCCTGCGGCGCAACAAGTCCATCGCCGTCTCGGTGATCCTCGTGACGATGATCTCCCTCTACCTCCTCGGGGTCGGCCTGCTCGCCCAGCGCCAGGTCGACCAGATGAAGGGGTACTGGTACGACCGCGTCCAGGTCTCGATCTACATGTGCACCGACACCTCGTCGCAGCCCAACTGCTCCGGCGGGGCCGCGACCGAGGACCAGAAGGCATCGGTCGCCGCACAGCTCGAGGAGATGAAGCCCCTCGTCAAGGACGTCTACTACGAGTCCGAGGAGGAGGCCTACAAGCGCTTCAAGCAGGACTACAAGAACTCACCGCTCGCCGGCAACATCCGGGTCGGCGACATCCCGCCGAGCTACCGGGTGCAGCTGTCGGACCCGGAGGAGTTCGAGACGGTCGCCTCCGCCTTCGACGGGGCGCCCGGTGTGGCGAGCGTGCCCAACCTGCGCGAGGTCTTCGCCCCGCTCTTCCGCGCCATCAACATCATCACCGCCGTGATGATCGGTCTCGCGGCCCTGACCCTCGTCTCGGCCGTGCTCCTCATGGCGACGACGATCCGGCAGGCCGCCTTCACCCGTCGACGCGAGATCGCGATCATGAAGCTCGTCGGTGCCTCCAACCGCACGATCCGCACCCCCTTCATCATCGAGACCGTCGCGTCAGGGCTCATCGGGGCGGTGATGGCGATCGGCCTGCTCTGGGTCTCCGCCTGGGCCCTCTTCGACCGGTACCTGCTGCAGGAAAACGCGGGGACCGCCTTCATCTCCGCCAACGACGTCTGGATCGTCGCGCCCTTCCTGCTCGTCGGGGTGGTCGTGCTCGCCATCGCGACGTCCACTGTGACCCTCTGGCGCTACCTCAAGGTCTGACGGGGCGCGCCGGGGGGCGCAGGTCCTGTCCTCCCGGCCGCTTCGTGGCTACCGTTAACCCCGATGCAACGCCCCTCCCGTGCCCCGTCATCCCGTCGCGCCCGTGCTCTCACGGGTGCGGCGCTGTCGCTGTGCCTTTTCGCCGGTGCCGGGTACGCCGTGGCCGCCGAACCGGACCCGCAGGATCGCAAGAGCAAGGTCGACGAGGACCTCAAGCAGGCCCGAGGCGACCTGCACGACACCTCCGCCGAGCTCGTCGCTGCGTACGACAAGCTCAAGGCCACCCGCACCAAGCTGCCCGGCGCGCGCAGCGCCGCTGCCGCAGCCGAGAAGGCCGAGACGAAGGCCCAGGGCGAGTACGACGATGCCGTCGCCGCCTATGACCTCGCCAAGGCCAACGAGGACAAGGCCGTCAAGGAGCTGCGGACCACGACCACGAAGATGTCGAGCTCGCGTCGCGCGGTCGCGGGCTTCGCCGGGCAGGTCTACCAGCAGCAGGGCCTCGGCACGATGTCCGTCGCCGTCGGCAGCGAGGACCCCGGCGCCTTCGTCGACAAGATGATCATGGCCGAGTCGGTCGGCGACACGCAGAGCTCCGCCCTCGAGGAGCTGAGCACCTCGCGCGCCAACCTCGTCTCCAGCGGCGACCGCCTCAAGGCGCTGCGGCAGAAGACGAGCGACGCCAAGGCGACCAAGCAGACCAAGCTCACCGCGGCGCGTGACGCCAGCACCCGCGCCGACGCGAAGCAGGCCGACCTCGAATCCCTCGAGAAGGACCAGGAGACGCAGTCGGCTGCCCTGCGCCGGGAGAAGAAGAAGGACCAGAAGAAGGTCGACAGCCTCCAGGCCCAGTCGGACAAGCTGACCAAGATCCTCGAGGAGCGCGCGCGCAAGGCCCGCATCCGGGAGGCCCAGATCCGCAAGGCGCGCGCGGAGCAGCAGAAGCGGGAGGCCGATGCTCGGGCCCGCGCCGAGCGCTCCCGCAGCAGCTCCGACGACTCGAGCAGCGGTGGCGGCGGCACGAGCGACCCGAACCCGCCGGCCCCGGTGAGCAGCGGGGTGCTCCAAGCCCCGAGCAATGCTCCCGTGAGCTCCGAGTTCGGCCTGCGCCTGCACCCGATCTACAACACGTGGCGTCTGCACGCCGGCCGGGACTACGCCGGCGCCTGCGGCAGCCCGGTCTACGCGGCAGCCGACGGCGAGGTCGTCATGGCGCTGCCGCCGGGGTCGACCGGTGGGTACGGCAACCAGATCGTCGTCGACCACGGCATCAAGCGGGGCGTCTCGCTCTCCACGACCTACAACCACCTCCAGTCCTTCGCCGTGCGCAGCGGCGAGGTCAAACGCGGCCAGGTCATCGGGTACACCGGCACGACCGGCAGCTCGACGGGCTGCCACCTGCACTTCGAGACCCGCACCAACGGCACGCCGGTCGACCCGCGCGGCTGGCTCTGACCTCCCTTCGCCCCAATCCACGCGACTGCTGTCGGGGGCGCGGGGTACCGTGTCCCGTCACACCACAGCGAAGGGGGGAGAGCACCCATGGCCAAGAAGACCGCCGAGGGCGAGCTCGTCGTCGCCCGCAACCGCAAGGCCCGGCACGACTACCTCATCGAGGACACCTACGAGGCCGGCCTCGCGCTCATGGGCACCGAGGTCAAGGCGCTGCGCATGGGGCGGGCCAGCCTCGTCGACGGCTATGCGATCTTCTACGGCGACGAGCTGTGGCTCGAGGGTGTCCACATCCCCGAGTACGTCCAGGGCACCTGGACCAACCACACCCCGCGGCGCCGCCGCAAGCTGCTGCTGCACCGCGCCGAGCTCGACAAGATCGCCACCAAGGTGCAGGGGAGCGGTCGCACCATCGTCCCGCTGTCGCTGTACTTCAAGAACGGCCGGGTCAAGGTCGAGATTGCCACGGCCACGGGCAAGAAGGCCTACGACAAGCGCCACGCGCTGCGTGAGCGGCAGGACCAGCGCGAGACCGCACGGGCGGTCTCGGACAGCTACAAGCGGCGCGGCTGATCGGCTCGCGGTACGCGGGAATGTGTTTGGTCCTCGCCGCCGTTGAGTGGATACTGGCTCAACAACTCCACAGCGTGACGTGTCCATCCCATGGGGGTGATCGGTTTCGACATTGGCCGGTCCTTCAGGGGAAGCGGGTCGAGGATGCACGGTCATCTCGTCAACGCCCCGTGCAAACCCAATAGGTGCCAATTCCAAGCGCACCGACTTCGCCCTCGCCGCCTGAGCGAGCCCGAAGTCCGTTGGCCTAGGTGTGATCTCGACCTAGATCCCAGCGTCAGCTAGAGATCTTGCTGCGGTGTCAGGTCACGGGACATCGCGGGACTCCTACGTGACTGGGCCTGTCGGGGAACGTGTGCGTGCGAGCCCCGGGGCCGAGAAAATCCATAGCGCACTGCACCCGGAGAAGCCCTGATTGTCTGCCAGTGGACGCGGGTTCGATTCCCGCCACCTCCACCATCGTGGGCACGTCACGTAGGCGCACGCTCGGCACGGACTCGGTCCGTCCGGTCGTGCTCCGTGGATGCGTGAGCACGACGAAGGGCGGGACCGTGACGGCCCCGCCCTTCGTCGTGTCGTGGGTCAGCAGGTCACTTGAAGGCGTCCTTGACCTTTTCGCCGGCGGCCTTGAGGTCGCCCTTGGTCTCCTGGACCTTGCCCTCGGCCTGCAGGTCCTCGTTGTCGGTGGTGTCGCCCGCCGCGCCCTTGGCCTTGCCGGCGAGCTGGTCCTTGGCGTTGTCGATCTTGTCGCCGATCCCCATGGTGCCTCCTGTGGTGGTGGGTGGACCTCCACGCAACCACACGAGGGGCGGCGGCGCCACCCCCTTCGTCGAAGGGGGGAGCGCTCAGCTCGTGGCTTCGGCCGCGGCGACCTGCGCCTTGACCTCGTCCATGTCGACGTCCTGGACGGCGTCGAGCAGCTGCTGGAACTGCGCCTTGGGCAGGGCGCCGGCGCTCTGGTGCAGCAGGATGCCGTCACGGAAGGCCATGAGAGTGGGGACGGACGAGACCTTGGCCAGCGAGGCCAGCTCGGGGTTGTCGTCGATGTCGACCTTCGCAAAGGTGATGTCGTCGCGGCTGTCCGCGGCCTCCTCGAAGACGGGCGCGAACTGGCGGCAGGGGCCGCACCAGCTCGCCCAGAAGTCGACGATGACCGTCCCTTCGCCGCTGACGGCGGAGCGGAAGCTCTCGAGATCGAGGTCGGTGATCTTGCTCATGACCTCCACCATAGGCCGACCTGGGGGCCGGCGGCGACGCGCGGTGTGCTGTGCTGGCCCGGTGCGCCTGACCCCGACCCGCCCGTGGCCCCTCCTCGCCGCCCTGGTGAGCGTCGTCGTCCTCCAGCTCGTCGTGCTCTACCTGCCGACCGCGCCGGGTCCGCCGTCGCCGATCCCGCACGGGGACAAGGCAGCCCACGCCGTGGTCTTCGGTCTGCCGGTGCTCGTGACGGGTCTCGGTCGCCGGTCGTGGTGGCCGTGGGTGGCGCTGGCCTGCGCGGTGCACGCACCTGTGAGCGAAGTCATCCAGCACCGGCTGCTCGCGGACCGGTCCGGCGACCCGTGGGACGTCGCCGCTGACCTCGTCGGTGTGGCCGCGGCCGCAATAGGGGTACTATTTGTCGTTCGGCGACCGTGACGTCGCCGCCTCGAGGAACTCGCACGATCGCTTCCGACCACTGACGTCGCCCGCGCCCTGTGTGTGCGGGTTTACCCATTTCAGTGAGAGACGAAGGATCACCCGTGCCTGCGAAGAAGAAGCCCCGCTGGACCACCGCGCAGAAGAACGCTGCCGCGAAGAAGAAGGCGGCCGCCAAGGCGCCGAAGAAGCCCTACCACCGCGGTCAGGCCCCCACCGAGGCCCCCCGCGGCAAGGACCGCTGGCGCGACCGCGAGGACGCCCCGGCCGGCGAGCGCCCCAAGCGCGTGCGTCGGGACGGCAGCGAAGACCGTGGGTCGCGCACCTGGCAGCGTCGGGATGACCGCGGTGGGTACCAGCGTCGGGATGACCGCGATGGCGGACAGCGTCGCGATGACCGTGGTGGGTACCAGCGTCGGGATGACCGCGATGGCGGACAGCGTCGGGATGATCGTGGTGGGTACCAGCGTCGCGACGACCGGCGCCGTGGTCCGGCCCCGCGCTTCGAGCGCGAGCAGGCTCGGCGCGGCTTCGCCCCGCGGACCGAGCACGTCGAGGACCCGGAGGCGCTGCGCCAGGAGGCCGACACCTGGACCTCGTCGGCCCGCAGCTCGCTGAGCGGCCCGGTCGAGGTCGCCGAGGACAACGGCTTCGCAGCGCTGGGCCTGCCCGAGGTGCTCGTGGAGCGTCTCGCCCGCGACGCCATCACCACCCCCTTCGCCATCCAGGCCGCCGCGATCCCCGACGCCCTCGCAGGCAAGGACGTGCTCGGCCGTGGGCAGACCGGCTCGGGCAAGACCCTCGCCTTCGGCCTGCCGATGCTCGCCCGCCTCGCCGGCGGTCGGGCCCGCAGCCGCAAGCCGCGCGGGCTGGTCCTCGTGCCCACCCGTGAGCTCGCCATGCAGGTGAGCGACTCGCTCGAGCCGCTGGTTCACGTGAGCGGGCTGCGGATCAAGCTGGTCGCCGGTGGCCTGTCGTACACCGGGCAGACGGCCGCCCTCGACAAGGGTGTCGACGTGCTCATCGCGACGCCCGGCCGACTCGTCGACCTGCTCGACCGTGGGGCGCTGACGCTCGACGCGGTCGAGGTCGCCGTGCTCGACGAGGCCGACCACATGGCCGACATGGGCTTCCTGCCCTCCGTCACCCGGATCCTCGACGAGTGCGCCCCCGGTGGGCAGCGGCTGCTGTTTTCGGCGACGCTCGACCGCGGCGTCGGTGACCTCGTCGAGGCCTACATGAGCGACCCGGTGACGCACAGCACCGACGAGGCGGCCGCGAGCGTCTCGACCATGGAGCACCACCTCATGCTCATCGAGCCCAACATCAAGAAGCAGATCACCGCCCGGATCGCCTCGCGCCCCGGCCGCACCGTCGTCTTCGCCCGCACCAAGCTCGGCTGCGAGCGGATCGCCGGGGAGCTGCGCGAGGCGGGCGTGGCGGCAGCGCCGCTGCACGGCGGGCTGAGCCAGTCGCAGCGCAACAAGACGATCGGTGCCTTCCGCACGGGCACGCTGCCCGTGCTCGTGGCCACCGATGTCGCCGCGCGCGGCATCCACGTCGACGACGTCTCCCTCGTCATGCAGGTCGACCCGCCGGGTGACCACAAGGACTACCTCCACCGCGCCGGGCGCACCGCTCGTGCGGGCGAGAAGGGCAGTGTCGTCACGCTGGTCCTGCCCCACCAGCGCAAGGAGGTCACCCGGATGGCCGACCAGGCCGGTCTGGAGGCCCGACCGACGCGCACCACTCTCGACGACGAGGTGCTCACCGACCTCGGTGCCGTCGAGCCGAGCGGCGTCCCGATCTCCGACGCCGACTTCCGCAAGCTCGTCGACCCGCGACCGGCGCGACGCCACTCGGGGACCCGCGGCCCCCGCGGTGCCCGCGACCACCGTGGCGGCGGTCGGGGTGGCCGACAGGGTGGCTACCGGGGTCGCCCCCGCGACTAGGGTCTGGGTATGGAGACCTCGCTCGCCGGCAAGCTGCTCGTGGCGACACCGGACCTCACGGACGACCTCTTCGCCCGCAGCGTGGTCCTCGTGCTCCAGCACGACGAGGACACGGCCGAAGGGGTGATCCTCAACAAGCCGCTCGACACGCCTGTCGACGACGTGCTGCCCGGGTGGCAGCAGGGGTCGAGCCGGCCCCAGCGGGTCTTCCAGGGCGGACCGGTCCAGCTCGACTCGGCCATCGGCCTCGTCGGCCTGCCGGGTGATGCCGAGGAACCGCCCGGCGTGCGGCGGCTCTTCGGCGCCATCTCGCTCGTCGACCTCGACAGCCCGCAGGAGATCATCTGGCCCCAGGTGAGCGCGCTGCGGATCTTCGCCGGATACTCCGGGTGGAGCGCCTCGCAGCTCGCCGACGAGCGGGCGCGCGGTGGCTGGTACGTCGTCGACGTCGAGGTCGCTGACATCTTCGACGAGGACCCGGCCACCCTGTGGCGGCGGGTGCTGCGGCGTCAGCCCGGCTCGCTCGGCTGGGTCTCGACCTACCCGGTCGACCCCGACCTGAACTGACCCTTCGATACGGTCGCTGCGCGACCTCCTCAGGGAGCGGGAGGACGGTCGCTGCGCGACCTCCTCAGGGAGCGGGAGGGCGGTCGCTGCCACCCTTCGTGCCGTGACAGGGTGTCCTGGCCATGACGTCACTCCGGGTCGGGGGAGGGCACGCGCCTACGATGGGGGCATGAGCACGCCAGCCGACCCCAGTCAGCCCGGAGGCCCGATCGCCGAGCCCGGTGGCCCCTCCACCTCGACCGCCGTCCTCGAGCGGACCGAGCCGGCCCCGCAGCTGGCCGAGCCCGGCGACCACGAGCGCTTCAGCCACTACGTGCGCAAGGAGAAGATCCTCGAGAGCGCGCTGTCCGGCGAGCCCGTCAAGGCGCTGTGCGGCAAGACCTGGGTGCCCGGACGTGACCCCGAGAAGTTCCCGGTGTGCCCCATCTGCAAGGAAATCTACGACGGTCTCCGTGCGCCCGAGGACGGCGAGGACTGATCGGCGACGTGGGCTCCTTCTACCGTCAGCTCGACGAGACACTGCCCTCCACCGCCGGGCCGTGGAGCCCGCACGCCCAGCACGCCGGGCCTCCTGCCGCCCTGCTCGCGCGGGCGATGGTGCGGCACGACCCCGACCCGGCCACCCGGCTGGCGGACGTGCGCCTGGACATCCTCGGGCCGATCCCGGTCGCGCCGGTCACCGTCGACGTCGAGGTGCTGCGCGGCGGTCGGTCGATGCAGCTGCTCCAGGCCACGGCCTCGGTCGACGGTCGACCTGCTGCCGTCGCGCGAGCCTGGCGCGTGCGGCGGGCCCCCGAGGACTTCCCGCGGCTGGCCGGATGGCGCGGCGACGCGCCCGACCCCGTGGCGGAGCCGGACGGGCAGGGGCGGCTCGACCTGCCCGGCATGCACGCCGACGGGTACATCAGCGCCATCGAGTGGCGCTTCGTCGACGGGGGAGTGGGCGCCGGTGGCACCGCCGTGGCGTGGGGGCGCCAGCTCATCCCGCTGCTGCCCGACGAGGAGCCGACGCCGTGGGAGCGCGCCCTCGTCCTCGCCGACTCCGGCGGTGGCATCACCATGACGCTCGACCCGCGGCGGCACACGTACATCAACTGCGACCTGCACGTCGCCCTCGACCGTGACCCCGAAGGGGAATGGGTCCGGATGAGCTCGCAGGCCCTCGCGACCCCCGGCCACGGCGGCACGGTCCACACCGGCCTCGCCGACGTCCACGGCGACATCGGCATCGGTCTGCAGACCATGGTCGCGATAAACGCGGGGGCGTGATCGGGGCGAGCGGGGCTCCCTTCGCCCGGCGGTTTTCGGTCCTGTCACCCGGGCGATCTACAGTGGCCCAGCGATGAGTCAGTCTGCTGCGTCCCACCTGTCACCCGCCTTCCCGAGGCGGGCGGCGTGGGGTACCGCCGGCGCGCTGCGGGCCTGGCAGGCCGAGGCGCTCAAGCTCTACCTCGAGTCCGGGCGCACCGACTTCCTCGCCGTCGCGACCCCGGGTGCCGGCAAGACGACCTTCGCCCTGCGCGTCGCCGCGGAGCTCCTCTCCGCCGGTGAGGTGACCGGCGTGACCGTCGTCGCGCCGACCGAGCACCTCAAGACCCAGTGGGCCGACGCGGCCGGTCGGGTCGGCATCCACCTCGACCCGAAGTTCTCCAACACCACCGCGGTGACCTCGAGCGACTACGACGGGGTCGCCGTCACCTACGCCCAGGTGGCCTCCCGCCCTTCGGTCCACGAGAGCCGCACCCGGGCCGAGCGCACCCTCGTCATCCTCGACGAGATCCACCACGGCGGTGACAACAAGTCGTGGGGCGACGGCATCCGGCAGGCCTTCGAGCCGGCGACCCGCCGCCTCTCGCTCACGGGCACCCCCTTCCGCTCCGACACCAATCCCATCCCCTTCGTCGGCTACGAGTACGGCGACGACGGGATCCTGCGCTCGAGCAGCGACTACACCTACGGCTATTCCGAGGCCCTGCGCGACGGCGTGGTGCGGCCGGTGCTCTTCATGGCCTACGGCGGGGCGATGCGCTGGCGCACCCGTGCCGGCGACGAGGTGGCCGCCCGCCTCGGCGAGCCGATGACCAAGGACCTCGTCGCGCAGGCCTGGCGCACTGCGCTCGACCCGAAGGGGGAGTGGATCCCGTCGGTGCTCGCCGCCGCCGACAAGCGGCTCACCGAGGTGCGCCGGGGCGTGCCCGACGCCGGCGCCATGGTCATCGCGACCAACCAGACGCAGGCCCGCGCCTACGCGCGGATCCTCACCGAGCTCACCGGCGAGAAGCCGACCGTCGTCCTCTCCGACGACAACGGCGCCTCGCAGAAGATCGAGGACTACTCCGCGAGCACGTCACGATGGCTCGTCGCCGTGCGGATGGTGAGCGAAGGGGTCGACGTGCCCCGACTGTGCGTCGGCGTGTACGCGACGTCCACGTCGACGCCGCTCTTCTTCGCCCAGGCCGTGGGGCGCTTCGTGCGGGCCCGCGGCCGCGGCGAGACCGCGAGCGTCTTCCTGCCGAGCGTCCCGGTGATCCTCGCCCACGCCGGCACGCTCGAGGAGCAGCGCGACCACGCCCTCGACCGGCCGGAGGCCGCCGACGACGAGGCTCCGCTGTGGTCGGAGGAGGAGGGCATGCTCGCCGCCGCCAACCGCGCCGACGGGGCGAGCGACGACCTGCTCGGCTCCTTCGAGGCGCTCGAGTCCGACGCGCACTTCGACCACGTGCTCTACGACAAGCAGCAGTTCGGTCTGCACGCCGAGGTCGGCTCCGAGGACGAGCAGGACTACCTGGGTCTGCCCGGTCTGCTCGAGCCGGACCAGGTGCACGCCCTGCTCACCGAGCGGCAGACCAAGCAGTCGAAGAAGACCGGTCGCACCCGCAAGGACGACGACGCCCCGATGGCGGCCCATCGTGCCCTCGCGGCCCAGCGCAAGGAGCTCAACAAGCTCGTCGCGGCCTATGCCACGAAGACCGGCTCGCCCCACGCCAACATCCACATGGACCTGCGTCGGGCCTGCGGCGGACCGGAGCTCGCCCAGGCGTCGAGCGAGCAGGTGACCGAGCGGATCGAGCGGATCCGGCGCTGGTTCGTCGGCCGACGCTGACGCGCTCTGCCCCTATCCGGGACAGCGCCCGGGCATCATGGGGGCATGACCGTCTTCGCGTGGATCCTCGTGGCCCTGGGCGTGCTCGTGCTCGTCCTGACCCCGCTCCGTCTGCGGCGCTCCAAGGGCGAGCAGGGGATGACCGACTTCTCCGGGTGGGTGCTCAACGTCCACTCGATCACGCTCGTCGTCGGGCTCGGGCTCATCGCACTCCGGCTGCTCGACGTGCACACGTCCACGGGCGCGACCTGGCTGGCGATCATCTGCATGGTCATCGCCTCGCTCATCGGCCTGAGCTTCCTCGGGCGGTGGCGTCGCAGCGGTTCGCGGCACGCCGAGGCCTTCCACGGCGACTCGTGGACGCGCGGTCCCGGGCTGTCGCAGATCGCGCACATCGGCACGGCCCTCGGGACCATCGCCCTGGCGTGGATGCTGCTCGCCGACAAGATCTGAGCCCTTCGAGACGGTCGCGGGGCGACCTCCTCAGGGCACGGGGGTGGTGGGACGGTCGCGGGGCGACCTCCTCAGGGCCCGGGGGTGGTGGGGCGGTCGCGGGGCGACCTCCTCAGGGCCCGGGGGTGGTGGGGCGGTGGGCCGCTGCCTCGACGAGGGGGCCGGTACGCATCTCCAGGTGGGTGACGAGCGCGATCGACGTGCTGGCGCGCACCACGTGCGTGTCATCGATGATCTCGTCGATGACCCTGCCCAGGTCCGCATTGTCCATCGCGACGATCCGGATGATGAGGTCACCGACCCCGGTCGTCGAGTGGATCTCCAGCACCTCGGGGATCGCCATGAGGTGGTCGACCACGGCCTGGTGCCCCAGCCGCTGACGGATCTCGAGGGTGCACAGTGCCGTGACCGGGTAGCCGAGCGAGGCCGGGTCGAGCGTCGGTGCAAAGGTGCGGATGACCCCCTTCGTCTGGAGGCGGTCGAGCCGAGCCTGCACGGTGCCGCGGGCCACCCCGAGCTCACGGCTCGCCCCGAGCACCCCGATCGACGGCCGCTCGGCGAGCAGTGCGAGCAGGCGGGCGTCGAGCTCGTCGATGGCCGGTGGGCGCGAAGGGGGAGTCGGCATGGTCAGATTGTCGCCTCCAGGCGTCAATCATGGCAACAGATTGCGCAGCATGCGCACCGGGATGGGGGCCGGTTGCACACGGCGGTGGCGGTGATGATCCTGAGCCCATGTCCAACACCGCGGTTGAACTCACCAGGCAGGAGCGCGAGGCCGAGCTCGACCTCGACCAGCTCAAGCAGCTCGTCGGGCTCGTCGAGTACGACGAGGAGCGCGACCCCTTCCCCGTGACGGGCTGGGACGCGATCGTCTTCGTCGTCGGCAATGCGACGCAGACGGCGCACTACTACCAGAGCGCCTGGGGCATGGAGCTCGTCGGCTACTCCGGCCCCGAGCACGGCAACCGCGACCACAAGGCCTTCGTCCTCAAGTCCGGCTCGATCCGCTTCGTCGTCAAGGGCGCGGTGAGCCCCGACAGCCCGCTCATCGCCCACCACGCCAAGCACGGCGACGGCGTCGTCGACATCTCGCTCGAGGTGCCCGACGTCGACAAGTGCATCGCCCAGGCCAAGGCGGCTGGCGCCACGGTCCTCCAGGAGCCCGAGACGGTCAGCGACGAGCACGGCTCGGTGCGCATCGGCGCGATCGCGACCTACGGCGAGACCCGGCACACCCTCGTGCAGCGCACCATCGACGGCCAGACCTACGCCGGGGCCTACCTGCCGGGCTACGTCGAGAGGTCCTCCAACTTCGTCAAGCGCGACGGCGCTCCCAAGCGGCTCTTCCAGGCGCTCGACCACATCGTCGGCAACGTCGAGCTCGGCAAGATGGACGAATGGGTCGCCTTCTACAACCGGGTCATGGGCTTCGTCAACATGGCCGAGTTCGTCGGTGACGACATCGCGACCGAGTACTCGGCCCTGATGTCCAAGGTCGTCGCCAACGGCAACCACCGCGTGAAGTTCCCCCTCAACGAGCCCGCGATCGCCAAGAAGAAGTCGCAGATCGACGAGTACCTCGAGTTCTACACCGGGCCCGGTGCCCAGCACCTCGCGCTCGCGACCAACGACATCCTGCGCACCGTCGACGAGCTGACCACGGAGGGCGTCGAGTTCCTCGACACCCCCGACGCCTACTACGACGACCCCGAGATGCGCGCCCGCATCGGCGAGGTCCGCGTCCCCATCGAGGAGCTGAAGAAGCGCAAGATCCTCGTCGATCGCGACGAGGACGGCTACCTGCTGCAGATCTTCACCAAGCCGCTCGGTGACCGCCCGACGGTCTTCTTCGAGATCATCGAGCGGCACGGCTCGCTCGGCTTCGGCAAGGGCAACTTCAAGGCGCTCTTCGAGTCCATCGAGCGCGAGCAGGACAAGCGCGGCAACCTCTGACGCGCACGGGTCCGGGAGCGGGGAAGGGCGCCTGTCCACCTCCGCTCCCGGCCCTGTTGCGGGGAGAGGCGCCCCGTTAGCATGAGGCAACCCGCACCTCACCCGGGAGCTCTCATGGACCAGCCGCTGTCGCTCGCCCTGCGCACCGAGACGGCCTCGGCGCATGACGACGCCGAGGGTTCCGCCTTCGTCGAGCAGCTCATGGCTGGCCTGGCCTGCCGCCCGGCCTTCGTCGCGCTCGTCGCCCAGCAGCTGGTCATCTATCGGGCCCTCGAAGAGGTGCTCTGGACGCACTACTCCGACCACCCCTTCGTCGCGCCGGTGCTCGACCACCGGCTCGACCGGGTCGCCGCGCTCGAGCAGGACATCGACCACCTCTGCGGCGATGACGTCGACGGTCGACTCGCCGCCGACATCCACATCGTGCCCGCCGCGGCCGACTACGCGGCGCAGCTGCGTGAGCAGCACACCCCCGAGTCGATGCTCGCGCACCACTACGTGCGCTACCTCGGGGACCTCTCCGGGGGCCAGATCATCGCGCGGATGGTGCAGCGGCACTACGGCATCGACCCCGCGGGGCTGAACTTCTACCACTTCGAGCAGATCCCCAAGCCCAAGCTCTACAAGGACGCCTACCGCGCGGCCCTGGACTCGCTCGAGCTCGACGAGACCGCGCGTCGCCGGGTCCTCGACGCAGCCGTCGACAGCTTCGAGCTCAACCGGCGGGTCTTCGCCGACCTCGGTGCGGCCCGCGCACCCGAGCACGCCGCGGCCGGCGGGCCTGCGTGACCTGGTCGCAGTTCCTCCCGACCTTCGGGGCGCTCTTCGTCATCGTCATGCTCCGGGCCAATGCCACGTACTGGCTCGGCCGCGGGGCAGCTGCCGGTGGTCGCCGTTGGCGCAAGAGCGAAGGGGAGGGCTCGCCCGCGTGGCAGAGTGCCCGCGTGCTGGTCAACCGGTGGGGACCGATCGCCGTCGTCCTGTGCTTCTTCACCGTCGGCATCCAGACGGCTGTCAACGCGACGGCCGGCGTCACCCGGATGCCGCTGCGCCGGTACCTGCCCGCCGTGACTCTCGGCTCGATCGCCTGGGCGACGATCTACGCGACGGTGGGTCTGGCCGCTGCGCGTGCCTGGCTGGCGGCCGCCGCCAGGTCGCCGCTCGCGGCGACGCTGCTGGCCGTCGTGGTCGTCGTGGGTGTCACCGCTCTGCTGTGGTCGCGTCGCCGGCAGGCGCGTGCGCTCGTCGCGGAGGTCGAGGGGTCGACACCCGATCGGGACTCCACCGACGCCGTGAGATCGTGAGGGCATGAGCACCCCCGAGCGCGCCGGCTGGTACGACGACCCGGAGGACGAGACGCAGCTGCGCTACTTCGACGGGATCATCTGGAGCGAGCGCACCGTGCCCCGGCAGACGCGGGCCGCGCAGCCCACCCCGGAGATCGCGCCGCAGGGCGACCCGGCGGTCGGTCCCGGCGCCCCGGGCACGCAGGGCGGGCAGGGCAGCCCGGGTGGGCCGGGCACGGATGTCTTCGGCCGGCCGACCCACGGGGCAGGGCAAGCCCCCTTCGGCACGGCGCCGCAGGGCGCAGCAGGCTACGGCGACGCCGCCCCGCAGCCCACGACGGCCGACGGCCAGACCCTGGCCAGCTACGGCCAGCGCGTGGGCGCCTACCTCGTCGACTGGATCGTGCTGCGGATCCTCAACGTCATCTTCGCCGGCTGGGCCGTGTGGCTGGCGAGCCGCGACTACCTGACCTTCATCTGGGACGCGGCGGCGGCCAACGACCCGGAGCGGCTCGAGCGGGTCACGCCCGAGGAGCTGCTCGGGCTCTTCGACGTGCAGTACCTGCTCGTCGCCCTCGGTATCGGCATGCTCGTGCGGTGCCTCTACGAGGTCATCTTCCTCAGCCGCTGGGCCGCGACCCCGGGCAAGCTGGCTCTCGGCCTGTCGGTCCGCCGGGTCGACCGCCCGGGCCGGCCGAGCGCCGGGACGGCCTTCATGCGGGCGCTCCTGCCGATGGCGACGATGCTGCTGTCCGCGATCAGCTGCTTCTCGACCGCCGTGACGGCCGCCGACCTGCTGTGGCCGATCAAGGACCCGCAGCGGCAGACGCTGCACGACAAGATCGCGGGCACGCTCGTCGTCCGCGGCCGCCAGGAGAAGGTCAGCGGCGAGGCCGAAACGGACCGCGAGGCCCGCTGAGTCCTAACCGTCGCCGTAGTGCTCGAGGACGGCGCGCACGAGGGCACCCATGCGGCTGCGCTCGGGGACGAGCGGGTCGACCCCCTTCGCCTGCAGCGGGGCAGCGGTGACCGGACCGACCGCGGCGACGAGCAGACCGGCGCGTGACCGATGGACGATCTCGTCGGTGACGCCCGCGGCGTCGGCCGCCGCGAACCAGGCCACGACGGCCGGTGCGGAGGTGAAGACGACCGCGTCGACCTCGCCGGCAGCAGCGGCACGGGTCGAGGCGGTGACCGCGGCAGGGTCCGGCGCCGGACCCCACCGGTAGACGACCAGCGGCGAGACCCGCGCGCCCGCGGCCGTCAGGGCCTCGTCGAGCCCGTCGGACCCGTTGCCGTGGTGCTGGACCGCGACGCTCGCGCCGTCGACACCCAGGGCGAGGAGGTGATCGGTGATCTCGGCGGTCGTCTCGGACTCGGCCACCCACTCGGGGGTGAGCCCGTGGGCGACGAGGGCGCCCTTGGCCTTGGGGCCCCGGGCGAAGATCCGGGCGTAGGAGAGCGCGTCCGTGAGGGAGCCGTGGAGGCCGGCCACATCGGCGGCCTCGAGCCAGCCGCGCAGACCGGCCCCCGTGGTGACGACGACGAGATCCGGCGGGTCGGCGACGAGGGCACGGGTGTCGGCGACGAGCCGCTCGTCGTCGCTGTGGTGGACGATCGACATCGCCGCGGCGTGCCGGATCGTCGCACCGCGACGGGCGAAGGCCTCGGCGAGGTCGTCGCTGCGCCGGTCAGCCGTGATGAGGACGGTGCGGCCGGCCATGACCGCCGGCAGGGGGCGGCTCACGCGTCCGTCGTGGCGCCGGCGGCGGCCATCTCGGCGAGTGCTGCCTGCGTCGTCTCGGGGGCGACCCCGGCGATGGTGTCGGTGAGCAGTCGCACCGCAAATCCCTCGCGCAGCGCGTCGAGGACCGTGGCCCTGACGCAGTGGTCGGTGGCGATCCCGCCGACGTCGAGGTCGGTGACGCCCCGCGTGCGCAACCAGTCCGCGAGACCGGTGCCGTCCTCGGCGAAGCCCTCGAAGCCGCTGTAGGCGGCGTCGTGGGCGCCCTTGCGGAAGACCTCGGTCACCTCACCCATGGCCGGCTCGAGCGCAGGGTGGAAGGCGGCGCCCGTCGTGCCAGCCGCGCAGTGCACCGGCCAGGTCGTCGCGAAGTCGGGCTCGCCGTCGGTGGCCCAGTGCGCGCCGGGGTCGTGGTGCCAGTCGGCCGTGGCGACGATCGCGGCGTAGGGCGGGCCGTCCTGGTCGAGGACTCGTGCGGCGGCCCGCTCGGCGACGGCGGCACCTCCGGTCACGGCGAGGGAGCCCCCTTCGCAGAAGTCGTTCTGGATGTCGACGAGGACGAGTGCACGGCTCATGCTGGTGAGGATGTCATGCCCCGGCGACGAGCAGGCCCCAGAAGTGGTCGAAGGCAGTCGTCGTCGCGGGGGAGTCGACGGTGACCGCCGTGGCGAGGAAGGCGGCCCGCCCAGTGGCCGGATCGGCATAGCCGATGGTGCCCAGGCCACCGGCCCATCCCACCTGCCCGCCTGGACGGACCTCGACGGTGAGCCCCCAGTCGCAGCCCGGCTCGATGAACCCCGCTGCGGTGAGCCGCTGCTCGTCGGTGAGCGTGCCGGTGCGCAGAGCCGCGAGGGACTCGGGCGAGAGGACGGTGGGACCGCCGACGAGCGAGCGCAGGAAGGCCAGCTGGTCGGGCACGGTCGAGACGAGCCCGGTGGCAAGGGACGCGAAGGGAGGCGGGTCCACGAAGGTGCCCGCCGGGAGCTCCACGGGCCTGAGCCCTCCCCCCTCGGGAGTCAGCGGTGGGGCCAGGCAGGTGGCGTCGGCGGTGTAGCCGGTGTCGGTCATCGCGAGCGGCTGCAGCACGTGCTCGGTGAGCAGCTCGGGCACGCTCGACCCGGTGGCCCGGGCGAGCAGCACCCCGAGGACGTCGCTGCTCGTGTGGTACCGCCAGGCCGTGCCCGGCTGGTCAGCCAGCGGCACGCTGCCGAGTCGGCTCATGAAGTCGTCGGGTGACATCGTTGGGCAGAAGGGGCCGGGGGCGACCTGCTCACGGGCGAGGGCATCGGCGAGGGGGCCGGGCTCGCTCACCCAGCCGAAGCCCGGGGTCATCGTCAGCAGGTGCCGCAGCGTGATCGGTCGCTCGGCGGGGACGGTGGCGGACAGATCGGCAGCGGGGTCGACGAGCACCCTCGGGTCGGCCAGCTCGGGCAGCCACGCCGCCACGGGGTCGTCGAGGGTGAGGACGCCGAGCTCGACCAGGCGCAGTGCGAGGACGCCACGGATGGGCTTGGTGCACGAGCTGAGGGCGACCTGGGTGTCCCGCGTCATCGGTGCTCCGCCGGGGGAGCGGGCCCCACCCACGCGCAGGCGGGCTCCGTCGGCATCCGCCACGCCGACCGCCCAGCCCGCGAGCTCGCCGGCACCCTGCAGCCGGTCGAGGGTGCGGGTGAGGTCCTCGAGTGCGTTCATCGCCCCACCGTGGCACGGATCTGCCGGGCGCGGCGAAGGGGGAGTGCCCCCCTTCGGCAGCACACTGGAGCCATGACCTCGTGCACGATCCCCGACCTCCCCGAGCTGCACCCGACGCTGGCCCACCGCTTCAGCCCGGTGCGCTTCCGGGAGAACGCCGTGGTCGAGCGAGCACACGTCGAGACGATGCTCGAGGCCGCTCGGCGGGCGCCCTCCGCGGGCAACTCGCAGCCGTGGCGCTTTGTCGTGGGGGTGCGGGGGGACGACGTGCACGAGCGCATCGTGCGCCACCTGGCCCGTAGCTCAGGGGCGTGGGCGCCCGCCGCGTCGGCGATCGTGGTCAACCTCGCCGTGGTGGGCATCGAGGACGCGCCGGGCTGGGAGTACTCGGAGTTCGCGACCTATGACCTCGGTCAGGCGGTGGCGCACATGTGCGTCCAGGCGCTGACCATCGGGCTGGACAGCCACCAGTTCCGGGCCTTCGACCGCGAGGGGGTGGCGGCGGAGCTTGCCGTCCCGCCGCACCTCGAGGTCGTCTCGATGACGGCCTTCGGCGTGGCCGATCATCGCCCGGGCGAGATCCCGTCACCCGGGACCAGTCGGGAGCGGCTCGCTCTCGAGGAGATCGTCTGGCTCGAGGCCGGCGACGGGGCCTGATCAGTCCCGGGCGGCCAGCTCACCGTCGGACCTCAGCACGCAAAACAGGTTGCCCTCCGGGTCGACGAGGGTCACCCACCCGGTGCCGGGACCGTAGTGCCCGCGAAGGTCGGCGTGGAGGCTCGCGCCGTGGGCGAGCAGGCGCTCGACCTCCTCGGCCTGCGTCAGGTCGGTCGGCCGCAGGTCGTAGTGCATCTTGGTCTTGCCCGGCGTGGGGTCCGGGACCTCGATGAAGAGCACCCTGTGCCCAGTGACCGGGTCGACGAGCATGCACTCCTCGTGCCCGGGGCGGTTGGGGTCGCCGGGCACGTCGGTGTAGCCGATGACGCCCTTCCACCACTCGCTGAGGGCGTAGGCGTCGCGGCAGTCGAGGGTGGTGTGCGAGATGCGGGAGGTCATCCGCTCACCCTCGCGGCAGGTCAGCGGAGCCGCAAGCGGATTGCGTCAGGCCGTCGCGAGCCGGTAGCCCCGCTTGACGACCGTCTCGACGACCCGTCGGTCCCCGATCGCCTCACGCAAGCGGCCGACGGCCACCTCGACGGCGTGACCGCTCGCGGAGTCGCCCGGCAGCACCTCGAGGACGTCGGCACGGGTGACGACATCTCCCTTCGCGTCGATGAGCAGGTGGAGCACGGACAGGCCGCTCGGGGAGATGGCGAGCACCCGGTCGCCGAGGAGCGCGGCGGTGCTGCGCAGCTGCAGCGGTCCGGCGACGGTCTCGACGGCGGTGGCCATCATCGCCTCGTAGTGGCCGACCAGGGCTCGCACGAGCGACCCCAGCCGGGCCCGCTCCGGGAGCAGCGGGCTGATGCCGACGTGCTCGAGCGGGCGTGCGGTGACCGGCCCGACGGCCGCGACGACGAGACGGCCGGTGCGGACCCGGCCGACGATCGACGGCAGAACGCCGGCGTCCCGAGCCGCGTCGAGCCAGGCCGCCGCGGCCGGTGCGGAGGTGAAGACGACGACGTCGATGTCACCCACGGCCGCCTGCTCGACGCCGCAGGTCACCGCGTCGGCATCCGGTGGCGGCCCCCAGCGGTAGACCACGAGAGAGGTCACCGTGGCACCGGCGGTCGCCAGATCGACGTCGAGCTCGTCGCACCCTGCGCCGTGGTGCTGGATCGCGATGCTTTGTCCCGCAACGCCTTCGGTGATCAGGAAGTCACGGATCTCAGCGGAGGTCTCCGACTCGGCGACCCAGTCCGCGTCGTGCCCGGCCGCCTGGATCGCGCCGCGCGCCTTGGGGCCGCGGGCGACGATCCGGGTCCGGTCCAGGACCTCGTGCAGCTCCTCACCCAGACCCGTGGCGTCGGCCGCCTCCACCCACCCGCGGAACCCGATCGCCGTCGTCACCACGACGACGTCGGGCGGTGCGGCGAGGAGGGTCCGCGTCCGCTCGACGAGCTCCGCGTCCGCGGTGTGCGGCACGATCGTCAGCGCCGGCGTGTGCAGCACCCGGGCACCGCGCCGCTCGAGGGCGGCGCGCAGGTCGCCGGCGCGCCGGTCCCCGGTGACGAGGACGACGCACCCGGCGAGCAGCTGCGGCAGGCTCACGTGACGCTGCGGTCGAAGGGAGGTCCCGTCACCTCGTCGCCGAACGGCTCGACCCAGACCTCGCCGTCGACGACCGTCACGGGCCAGGTGCGCAGGTCGACCGGCTCGCTGCCGGCCCCGTCGAGGCAGGTGCCGGTGCGCAGGTCCCACACCTGCTTGTACATCGGCGAGATGACGGTCGGGACCCCACCACGCGTGCCGACGAGGCCGCGGGCGATGACGTGCGCGCCGCTGTAGGGGTCGCGGTTGGCGATGCCGTGGACCTCGTCGTCATGCGTGCGGACCAGCGCGACCTGCACACCGTCGACGAGGGCGACCGCGCCGCGCTCGGGAACGAGGTCGGTGAGGGCGCACAGGCGTACGCGGGCCTGTGGGGGAGCAGCGGTCATGAGCGGACCTCCAGAGTCGTGCCGGCGATGAGGACGGACTCGTCCGAGCGCTCCTCCGGGGTGGCGGGACGGGCCTGGCCGCGCTCGCCGACGTAGGCGAGCGAGTCGTCGACCGCGTCCGGGGCATTGACGAAGGACGCGAAGCGGGCCAGCTTGTCCGGGTCGGCGAGCGTCGCCGCCCACTCGTCGCGGTAGCTGCCCACGTGGGCGGCCATCGCGGCATCGAGGTCGTCGGCGATGCCGAGGCTGTCGTCGATGACGACGGCACGGATGGCGTCGAGACCCCCTTCGTGCTCCTCGACCCAGGGGGCGGTGCGCTGCAGCCGGTCTGCGGTGCGCACGTAGTACATGAGGAAGCGGTCGATGGTGCGCACGAGCGTCTCGGTGTCGAGGTCCTCGGCGAGCAGGCGGGCGTGCTTGGGGGTGAATCCGCCGTTGCCGCCGACGTAGAGGTTCCACCCCTTGTCGGTGGCGATGATGCCGACGTCCTTGCCGCGGGCCTCGGCGCACTCACGGGCGCACCCGGAGACGCCGAGCTTGATCTTGTGCGGCGAGCGGAGCCCGCGGTAGCGCAGCTCGAGGTCGATCGCGAGGCCGACGGAGTCCTGCACGCCGAAGCGGCACCACGTCGAGCCGACGCAGGACTTCACCGTGCGCAGCGACTTGCCGTAGGCGTGACCCGACTCGAAGCCGGCGTCGACCAGCCGCCGCCAGATGCCGGGCAGCTGGTCCATCCGGGCACCGAAGAGATCGATCCGCTGGCCGCCGGTGATCTTCGTGTAGAGGCCGTAGTCCTTGGCGACCTCGCCGATCGCGATGAGCCCTTCGGGCGTGACCTCGCCGCCCGGGATGCGCGGGACGACCGAGTAGGAGCCGTCCTTCTGCAGGTTGGCCATGACGTGGTCGTTGGTGTCCTGCAGGGTCGCCTGCTCGCCGTCGAGGATGTGCCCGGTGCCGAGCGAGGCGAGGATCGAGCCGATGACCGGCTTGCAGATGTCGCAGCCGCGGCCGGTCCCGTGGCGCTCGATGATCTCGCTGAAGGTCCGCAACCCCTGGACCCGGACGATGTCGAAGAGCTGGGCACGCGACTGCTCGAAGTGCTCGCACAGCGCACTGCTCACCTCGACGCCGGCGGCGGCGAGCTCGCTCGTCACGAGCTTCTTGACCAGCGGCAGGCAGGAGCCGCAGCTCGTGCCCGCGAGGGTGCACGCCTTGACCCCCGCGAGGTCGGTGCAGCCCCCTTCGCCCACGGCACAACGGATCTCGCCCGCGGTGACGTTGTTGCAGGAGCACACGGAGGCCTCGTCCGGCAGGTCGCCGGCAGGTGCCGGCGCGGACCCCTCGGGCAGCAGGTAGGCCGCGGGGTCGCCGCCGAGCTCGCGACCGACCATCGGGCGAAGGGAGGAGTAGGCACTGGCGTCGCCGACGAGGATGCCGCCGCGCAGGGTGCGGGCGTCGTCGCTCATGACGAGCTTCTTGTAGACGCCCGCGACGGGGTCGGAGATGACGACCTCGAGCGAGCCGCGCTCCTGCGCGAAGGCATCGCCGAAGCTCGCGACGTCGACGCCCAGGAGCTTGAGCTTGGTGGACAGGTCGGCCCCGGGGAAGGTCCCGGCACCGCCGAGCAGCCGGTCGGCGACGATCTCCGCCATCGTGTAGCCGGGGGCGACCAGGCCGAGGCAGCGACCGCCGATGCAGGCGACCTCGCCGATCGCGTGGATCGCGGGATCCGCTGTGGCACAGGCGTCGTCGACGACGACGCCCCCGCGCTCGCCGATCTCGAGCCCGGCCTCGCGGGCGAGCTCGTCACGCGGGCGGACGCCGACGGCGAAGACGACGACGTCCACGTCGAGCGCGGGGCCCTCGCTGAACTTCATCCGGGAGACGGCGCCTCGCTCGCCGACGATCTTCGACGTCGCGGTCGAGGTGCGCACCGAGACCCCGAGCCCCTCGATGAGCCGCTTGAGCCCCTCGCCACCACCCTCGTCGACTTGGAGCGGCATGAGCCGTGGCGCGAACTCCACGACCGTCGTCTCGACCTCGAGCGCCCGCAGGGCGCCGGCCGCCTCGAGGCCGAGCAGGCCGCCGCCGACGACCGCGCCGCGGACCGGCCGGTCGAGCTCCTCCCGACGGGTCTCGACGAACTGCCGCAGGTCGGCGACGTCGTCGATCGTGCGGTAGACGAAGGCGCCGCGCAGGTCCTTGCCGGGCACCGGTGGCACGGCGGCGTAGGAGCCGGTCGCGAGGACGAGGGAGTCGTAGGGCAGGACCTGGCCGGTGCTCGTCGTCACCGTCCGGGCGTCGCGGTCGATGCTCTCGGCCCGGACACCGCGGCGCAGCGTGACGAGCGGGTCGTCCCACAGCTCCTGCCCGCCGAGGGCGAGGTCCTCGGGGTGGCGCCCGGTGAAGTAGGAGGTGAGGGCGACGCGGTCGTAGGGCGCGCGCGGCTCCTCGCACAGCAGCGTGACGGCCCACCGCCCGGCGTCGTCCCGGGCGCGCAGCGCATCCACGAGCCGGCGGGCGACCATGCCGCCGCCGACGACGACGAGCTGCTGCGGCTGGGTGGTGGAGGTGGTGGTCTCTGGCATGGCGCTCAACTTAGGAAGCCCTCGTTTCGGCTCGGTCTTGGTCGTGTTTCCCCGGTGTGAACCCGCCCTCACCGGGTGCAGTCGTGGGCTGTGAGGGGCCCGTGTCTGCGCCGAGCCAGTCGAGGATCCCGCACACCGCATCGGTGCACCCACCGCAGCCGGTGGTCGCCCGGGTGCTCGCGGCGATCTGCTCCACAGTCGTTGCGCCGGAGGCGAACTCGGCGCGGATGTCCCCCTTCGTCACGCCGTTGCACCGGCAGATCGTCGCCCGGTCCGGGATGAGCGAAGGGGAGTCGCGTCGCGTCGTCGTGGCGGCCGGAGCGATGGCCGGCAGCAGCAGGTGCGCCGGGTCTGCGGGCAGGGGAGTGCGACGGGTGTAGGTCGTGATCAGGTCGGTGCCGACGCGGCCTGCCCCCACGGCGGCCGCGCCCACGAGCAGGCCGTCGCGCACGACGATCTCGAGGTGCCGTCCGGCGGCCGGGTCGCTCAGCCGCACGACGCGCAGGCCGGGGTCGTCGACTCGCCCGCTGCCGCACACACCCATCGTCACGATGTCGACACCGTGGGTCTTGGGCTTGACGACGTCGCCGACGCCGGCGGTCACGGCCTCGGGGTCACGACCGGTGAGCAGGTCGGCGAGACGGCGGGCCTGCTCCCACCCCTGGGCGACGAGGCCGCTGGCGCCGCCGGGAGGTTGGGCGCAGTCACCGATGGCGTGCACGTGCGAGTCGCTCGTCGTCAGGTCGGCGTCGACGAGGACGCCGCGGTCGACCTCGAGGCCAGCCTCGGCCGCCAGCGCGACATGGGGCACGGTGCCCGTGCACAGCACGAGCAGGTCGGCGGCCAGGACCTCGCCGTTGGTCAGCTGCACCCGTCGCAGCCGGCCCTCCTCGACGACGATCTCCTGCGCCCCGACGCCGACCCGCTGGTCGACACCGGTCCGGCGCAGGGTCGACTCGACGACCCGGCTGGCGGCCTCGTCGAGCTGGCGCTCCATGAGGGCGGGGGAGGGGTGGACGACGGTGACGGCGAGGTCGCGTCGGGCGAGCCCGCTCGCGGCCTCGAGGCCGAGCACGCCGCCGCCGAGGACGATGGCGCGGCGGGCGTTGAGGGTCGCCGCGATGATCTCGCGGGCGTCGTCGATGGAGCGCAGCACGTGGACGCCGCTCGGCAGGTCGCCGCCGGCTGGATCGTCACCGAGACCCGGGACCGTCGGGACCCGGGCGGCCGCACCTGTGGCGATGACGAGCTCGTCGTAGGGGACGCGCGTGTCGTCGGCGAGGACGACGTCGCGGCGTCCACGGTCGATCGCCCGCACCGCGACGCCGCGCTGCACCGTGACGCGCGGGTGGTCGGGCGCGGGGAGGGCGATCGCCGAGAGCCCGCGCGTGCCCGCGACGACGTCGCTGAGCAGCACTCGGTTGTAGGGCTCGCAGGCTTCGTCGCCGAGCACCGTGACGAGGTGTTCGCCGGCGTGGTCGGCCGTCGTGAGGTCCTCGACGAAGCGGGACCCGACCATCCCGTACCCGATGACGACGATGTGGCTCATGCGCTGACCTCCAGCGGTTCGGGGACGAGATCGGTCGTGCTGGCGGCGACGTCGACGGCGCACACCTTGAACTCCGGCATCGACGAGATCGGGTCGACCGCGTCATTGGTCGCCCGGTTGACGCTCCCGGCGCCGGCGAAGTGGAAGGGCATGAAGACGGTGTCCGGCCGGACCCGGTCGGTGATCCGCGCGGGAGCGGTGACCGTGGCCCGCGCCGTGCGCAGGTCGAGCTGGTCGCCCTCCTCGATGCCCAGGCGGTGGGCGAGGAGCGGGTGCACCTCGACGAAGGGGGTGGGTTGCGCCGCGAGGAGCGCCGCCACCCGACGCGTCTGGGCCCCCGACTGGTAGTGCTCGAGGACGCGCCCGGTGATGAGGAAGAGCGGGGCGTCGGGACGCAGGTCCTCGGCCGGCCCGAGGTGGTCGACGGGCACGAGCCGGGCCCTGCCGTCGGGCGTGGGGAAGTCGTCGAGGAAGGCGCGCGGTGTGCCCGGGTGCGGGGCCTCCCCTTCGCCGGTGGCGGGGCAGGGCCAGTGCAGGTCGGTCTCGCGGTCGAGGCGGGCGTGGCTCAGCCCGGAGTAGTCGGCGCGGCCGCCGACGCTCGCCCTGGCCAGCTCGTCGAAGACCTCCGACGGGACCGTCGACCACGTGCCCGGGGCATCGAGGCGGGCGGCGAGCTGGGCCCACACCCACAGCTCCGAGACGACGCCGTCGGGCGGGTCGATGGCCTTGCGGCGACGGATGATGCGGCCCTCGAGGTTGGTCATCGTGCCCTCCTCCTCGGCCCACTGCGTGACCGGCAGGACGATGTCGGCGAGGGCGACGGTCTCGGAGGGGACGACGTCGCAGACGACGAGCAGGTCGAGTGCGCGCAGTCGATCGGCGACGGCATCGGCGCGGGGTGCGCTCACGACGGGGTTGGCCCCGTGGACGAGGAGTGCCCGGGGTCCGTCGGGGGTGCCGAGGGAGCGCAGCAGCTCGACGGCCGGCAGGCCCGGGCCGGGCAGGTCGTCGGCGTCGACGCCCCAGACCGCGGCGACGTGCTCGCGGGCGGCCGGGTCGGCGATCATCCGGTAGCCGGGCAGCTGGTCCGCCTTCTGCCCGTGCTCGCGCCCACCCTGGCCGTTGCCCTGACCCGTGAGGGCGCCATAGCCGCTCCCTTCGCGTCCGACGAGGCCGAGCGCGAGGGCGAGGTTGATCGCGGCGGTGACCGTCGCGGTGCCCTGGGTGGACTGCTCGACGCCGCGCCCGGTGAGGACGTGGACGCCCGCGCCTCCCCGTGAGGGGCTGGCCGCCGCGAGCAGCCGAGCGGTCGCCCGCAGGTCGTCAGCGGGTACCCCGCAGACCTGCTCGGCCCGCTCGGGCCACCACGCGGCGACGGAGCGGGCGACGTTGTCGAGCCCGCTCGTCCGCTCGGCGAGGTAGGCCTCGTCGGCGAGCGACTCGGCGAGGACGACGTGCAGCAGTGCCTGGAGCACGACGAGGTCGGTCCCGGGGACGGGCTGCAGGTGGACGCCCTGCCCGTCGTCGGTGAGGTCGGCCGTGGCCGAGCGGCGCGGGTCGACGACGACGAGCCCACCGGCCGCGCGAGCTCCCGCGAGGTGCCCGACGAAGGGAGGCATCGTCTCGGCGACATTGCTGCCGAGGAGCAGGATCGCGCCCGAGGTGTCGAGGTCGGTGACGGGGAAGGGCATCCCGCGGTCCATACCCAGCGACCGGTTGGCGGCGGCCGCCGCGGAGGCCATGCAGAAGCGGCCGTTGTAGTCGATGTGCTTGGTGCGCAACGCGATCCGGGCGAACTTGCCGAGCTGGTAGGCCTTCTCGTTCGTCAGCCCGCCACCGCCGAAGACGGCCACCGCGTCCGGACCGTGCTCGGTCGCGATCTCACGGAGCCGCCCGGCGAGGAGGTCGAGCACCTCGTCCCAGCCCGTCGGGTGCAGCTCGCCGTCGGCGCCGCGCACCAGGGGAGTGGTGAGCCGGTCGGGGGCGCGCAGCACCTCGGCGGAGGTCCACCCCTTGCGGCACATGCCGCCCCGGTTGGTCGGGAAGTCGCGGGCCGTGACCTCGACCCGCTCACCCTCCGGCTCCAGACTCATCGCGCACTGCAGCGCGCAGTAGGGGCAGTGGCTGTCGACCATCAGATGCCCTCGTCGGCCAGGCGCGCGCCGCGGCGGACGTAGACCGCCCACGTGAGCGTCGCCATGAGGACGTAGGCCGCGATGAAGACCCCGATCGCCGGCACGAGCGAGCCGAAGCCGGTCGTCGACATCGCGAAACCACGCGGCACGAGGAAGCCGCCAACGGCACCGACGGCGCCGGCGATCCCGATGCAGCCGGCGGCACTGCGGCGTGCGATGGCGAGCTCCTCGCCGTCACGCACCCCGGCCCGGAAGACGGCCGGGATCATCCGATAGGTCGCGCCGTTGCCGATGCCGGCCCCGGTGAAGAGCACGAGGAAGGCGAGGAGGAAGAGGACGAAGGAGTGCGCGGAGAGAGCGAGGATTGCCAGCCCCGCGGCGAGCCCCATGACGACGAAGGCCGCGATGGTCACCCGCGCGCCGCCGAGCCGGTCGGCGATGGTCCCGCCGAGCGGTCGGCTCGCGGCGCCGAGGACCGCGCCGACGAAGGCGATCGACGTCGTCACCTCGGGGAACTGGCTCGTGAGCAGCGTCGGGAAGGCCGCCGAGTAGCCGATGAAGGAGCCGAAGGTGCCGATGTAGAGGAAGGAGATGATCCAGGTGTGGGGGTGGGTCGCGGCCTTCGCCCAGCTGCGGTGGTCGGACCGCGCGGTGCTGAGGTTGTCCATGCCGCGCCAGGCGCCGAGCGCGGCGAGCAGCACGAGCGGCACGAAGAGCAGGCCGGCCCGCTCGAGGTGGATCCCGGCGCCGATCGCGATGACGGCGGGGACGACGAGCTGCACGATGCCGGTGCCGAGGTTGCCGCCGGCTGCGTTGAGCCCCAGCGCCTTCCCCTTCTCCGCCTCGGGGAAGAAGAAGGAGATGTTGGTCATCGACGACGCGAAGTTGCCCCCGCCGAAGCCGGCGAGTGCGGCGATCGCGAGGAGGAGGCCGAAGGGGGTCTCCGGCCGGCCCACGACCCAGGCCAGTGAGAGGGTGGGCAGCAGGAGCAGCAGCGCCGAGATGATCGTCCAGTTGCGCCCGCCGACGAGCGGGACCATGAAGGTGTAGGGGACCCGCAGGAAGGCGCCGACGAGGCTCGGCACCGCGATGAGCCAGAACTGCTGGTCCAGGGTCAGCGCGAAGCCGGCGGCGGGCAGCTGCGGCACGACGACGCTCCACAGTGCCCACACGCAGAAGCCGAGGAACTCGGCGAGCACCGACCAGCCCAGGTTGCGGCGGGCGACCGCACGGCCGCCGCCCGCCCAGAAGCCGGCGTCCTCCGGGTCCCAGTGGTCGATCCAGCGGCCGGCCCGACGGACGGGACCGGCGGGGGTGGTGGCGTCAGCGGTGCTCGCGGGCAGCGTCGTGGTCATGCCGGAAGGCTGGCAAGACCGTGTTTCCCCGTCGGTCCGCGGACGTAAAGCCCGCGTTACCCTGCGCGCACACCCGGGGTCGCAGCGCTGTGAGGGTGGGTCGAGACCGCTACGGCGTCTCGGTGAGGAAGACCGTCTCGACCGCCGGCTGACCCTGGCTCAGCTGGTGCGCCGAGCGCGGCAGCTCGGCGACCGAGGCCTCGTGCCGGGCGCGCGCGCCCTCGAGACTCGCGTGCTCGTGCCCGACGACCTCGCCGCCCTCGACGAGCCGCACGAGGAGGTCACGGTCGTCGCCGTCGCCGACCGGCTGCTCCCCGATGCCGAGCACCTCCGCCTCGGCGACACCGAGCGGGTTGCGCCGGCGCAGGGCGTACTTGCGGCCGCCGACCGACTGCTTGTCCTTGCTCTTCTTGGCGACGCCGATCATCCGCCCTTCGTCGTCCTCGCGGGCGACGAGCTTGTAGACCATCGACGCCGTCGGGTGGCCCGACCCGGTCACCACGCGGGTGCCGACGCCGTACGTGTCGACGGGCGCCGCCGCCAGCGCCGCGATGGCGTACTCGTCGAGGTCGGAGGTCACGACGATCTTGGTCTCGGTCGCACCCAGCGCGTCGAGCTGCTCGCGGACCTCGCTCGCCTGGACCACGAGGTCACCCGAGTCGAGGCGCACCCCACCGAGCGAGGTGCCGGCGACCTCGACGGCCGTCCGCACCCCTTCGGTCACGTCGTAGGTGTCGACGAGCAGGGTCGTGCCGACCCCGAGCGAGGCGACCTGTGCCTCGAAGGCCTCGCGCTCGCTCTCGTGGAGCAGGGTGAAGGCGTGCGCGGCCGTCCCGCCCGTCGGCACGCCGTGCCGCCGCCCCGCCTCGAGGTTGGAGGTGGACGAGAAGCCGGCGATGTAGGCGGCCCGCGCCGCCGCGACCGCCGCCTCGTCGTGGGTGCGGCGGCTGCCCATCTCGATGACCGGCCGCGACCCGGCGGCACCGGTCATCCGCGACGCGGCCGAGGCGACGGCGGAGTCGTGGTTGAGGATCGACAGGACCACGGTCTCGAGGATCACGCCGTGCGCGAAGTCCGACTCGACGACGAGCACGGGGGAGTAGGGGAAGTAGGTCTCGCCCTCCGCGTAGCCCCACACGTCGCCGTCGAAGCGGTAGTCGGCGAGGAAGTCGAGCGTCGTCACGTCGACGACGTCGTGCGCGCGCAGGTGCTCCAGCTCGGCGTCGCCGAAGCGGAAGCCCTCGATCGCGTCGAGGACCCGCCCGACACCCGCCAGCACGCCGTAGCGACGGCCGGAGGGCAGTCGTCGCGCGAAGGTCTCGAAGACGCACTGCCGCGACGCGGCGCCGCTGTGGAGCGCAGCCTGGAGCATGGTCAGCTCGTAGTGGTCGGTGAGCAGAGCGGTGCTGGGTCGGATCGTCACGCGCGCCACTCTAGGGTGGAGGGCGTGTCCATCGCCCCCGCCGAGCAAGAGACGAGCGAGCCCGACGTCGTCGAGGCCGTCGACACCCCGTGGATCACGTTGGTGTGGAACGACCCTGTCAACCTCATGTCGTACGTGACCTGGGTCTTCCAGACGCACTTCGGCTACCCGAAGCAGCAGGCGGAGAAGCTCATGATGGACGTGCACCTCAAGGGGCGGGCGGTCGTCTCGACCGGTCCCAAGGAGCAGATGGAGACCGACACCGAGGCGCTGCAGGGCTACGGCCTGTGGGCGACCTTCCAGAAGGACGTGTGATGGCGCGGGCCTTTGCCGCGGACGGCGACCACCTGGTCGCCCTGCTCGACGAGACCGAGCGGGCGGTCGTCGCCGGCCTGTGCGCGCAGGTCATGGACCTCGTCGCGCCGGCCGCCACGACGAAGGGGGAGTCCGCCGACCCCTTCGAGGCGATCGTCGCCGGGCTGGGTGACCTGTCGACGGACGTCGACCCGGGGGTCGAGGTGCCCGACCGGGCCTTCGGCCTCGACCACGACCGCGACCCGGCACTCGACCGGCTCTTCCCGACGGGCAACCGTGAGGACGAGCAGGAGGCCGCCGAGTTCCGCCGCTTCACGGAGCAGGGTCTGCGGCGGCGCAAGCACGAGGGCCTGGCGACGACGATCACCACCCTCGAGGCCGCAGATGCCGACCGGTGGGTCGTCACGCGCGCGCAGGCACCGCAGGTGCTCGTCGCCCTCACCGACGTGCGTCTCGTCATGGGCGAGCGCCTCGGGCTGCGCACCGACGACGACGCGACCCGGCTCGAGGAGCTCGTCGAGACGCTCGACCCGGACGACCCCGCCGTCTTCGCCCTCGGCGTCTACGACTTCCTCACCTGGCTGCAGGAGTCGCTCACCCAGGCCCTCGTCGGCGGGGCGCCGGAGTGAGCGGGAGCGCCCAGCCGATCGGCGTCTTCGACTCGGGCTTCGGCGGGCTGACGGTGGCCCGGGCGATCATCGACCAGCTGCCCCACGAGTCGGTGGCCTACCTCGGCGACACGGCGCGAGCGCCCTACGGCCCCAGGCCGATCGCGCAGACGCGTGAGTTCGCGCTGGAGTGTCTCGACCGGCTCGTCGACCACGGGGTCAAGCTGCTTGTCATCGCGTGCAACACCGCCTCGGCCGCAGTGCTCCACGACGCCCGTGAGCGCTACGACGTGCCCGTCGTCGAGGTCATCCGCCCGGCCGTGCGGCGGGCGGTCCTCGCCACCCGCAACCACAAGGTCGGGGTCATCTCCACGGAGGGCACGCACCGCTCGCGCGCCTACCTCGATGCCTTCGCGGCGGCCCCGCACACCGAGGTCTTCTCCCAGCCCTGCGCGCGCTTCGTCGAGCTCGTCGAGGCGGGCACGACCTCCGGGCCGGAGGTGCTCGACGTCGCCCGCGGCTACCTCGACCCCCTTCGTCGGGCGGAGGTGGACACGCTCGTCCTCGGGTGCACCCACTACCCGCTCCTCGTCGGCGCTCTCTCCTACGTCATGGGGGAGGGTGTCACGCTCGTCTCATCGGCGGAGGAAACGGCCAAGGACGTCTACCGTGTCCTTGCGGACCACGACCTGCTGCGTCCCGGGTCGCTGTCGGCTCCGGGGCACGGGTTCACCACGACGGGGGACCCGGAGCGCTTCCGGGTCCTGGCCCGCCGCTTCCTCGGCCCCGAGGTGGCGGACGTCTTCGGCAACATGGGAGAAGAGTCGTGAGGCTCACCGTCGTCGGTTGTTCCGGTTCCTTCGCGGGGCCCGACTCGCCGGCCTCCTGCTATCTCGTCACCGCCGAGCACGAGGGCCGCACCTGGCGCATCGTGCTCGACCTCGGCAACGGCGCGCTCGGGGCGCTGCAGCGGCACACCGACCTGGCTGACCTCGACGCCGTCTTCGTCAGCCACCTGCACCCCGACCACTGCATCGACCTCACCGGCATGTACGTCACCCGCACCTACCGGCCGGAGGGCCCGCTCGCCGACCGCCTCCCGGTCTACGGTCCGGCGGGTGCGGCCGAGCGGCTGGCCGCGGCCTACGAGGGGATCGACGAAGGGGGGATGACCGGGGTCCTCGACTTCCGCCGGCTCTCCACGAGCGTGCCGACGCACCTCGGGCCCTTCGTCGTGCGTGCCTTCCGCGTCAACCACCCGGTCGAGGCCTACGGCTTCCGCGTCGAGGCCGACGGCCGGGTGCTCGCCTACAGCGGCGACACCGATTCGTGCGACGCGCTGACCCCGCTCTTCGCCGACGCCGACCTCGTGCTCGTCGACTCAGCCTTCGTCGAGGGGCGCGACGAGGCCCGCGGCATCCACCTCACCGGGCGCCGGGCCGCCGAGGCCGCCGTCGCCGCCGGGGGAGTGGGGCGCCTGATGCTCACCCACATCCCCGCGTGGAACGACCCCGAGGTCTGCCGCGCCGAGGCCGCCGCCGTGTGGCCCGGCGAGGTCGAGCTGGCCTGCCCGGACGCGACCTACGACGTCTGAGCGTCGCCCAGCGTCAGACGAGGTCGCGGGCGAGGGCGGTGAACATGTGCTCGAGGGGAAGGCCGACGAGCGCGCGGACCGGCGGGTCGCCTGGGTCGGGCAGCCCGTGCTCGACCATCGCGGCCGCGATGCTCCCGATGATGTCCGGCAGGGAGTCGACGAGCGTGCCGTCGAGGTCGAAGCAGATGGCTCGTCGCGTCATGTGCCGCAATCTAACTCGACGCGGTGGCTGGTCACTGGTGGACTGGCGGCATGGACGCGCGCCTGCCCACCCCCCTTCGCCCCGGTGACACGATCGCGGTCACCGCACCGAGCTCCGGGGTCCCGCCGACCCTCCAGCCCCGCCTCGACCTGGCGGTCGCCGGGCTGCGGCGGCGCGGCTTCGAGGTCGTCGAAGGGGTCTGTCTCAGGGGCGGCGACCACGTCTCCGCGTCGAGGGAGGCGCGGGCGGACGAGCTCATGGCCCTGCTGGTCGACCCGGACGTCGCCGCCGTCGTCCCGCCGTGGGGCGGAGAAACGGGCATTGACGTCCTCCCGTGGCTCGACCTCGACCTGCTCTCGCAGTGCGACCCGACCTGGTACGTCGGCTTCTCCGACACGACCACGACGATGCTGCCGCTCACGTTGCGGGCCGGCTGGGCGACGCTGCACGGCAGCAACCTCATGGACACGCCCTACGCCCCGGCTCCCGGTCACCTTCACTGGCTCGACGTGGCCATGGCCGAAGGTGGCGGGCTCACCCAGACCGCCGCCACGCACCGCCGCGCCGCCGGTTGGGACGACTACGAGGCCGACCCGGGCGTCGACGAGTTGACGCTCACCGAGCCCACCGGGTGGTCTCTGCTCGAGGGGGAGTCCGCGAGCTTCGCCGGGCCGTTGATCGGCGGGTGCATCGAGGTGCTCTCGCCGCTGGCGGGGACTCCCTTCGGCGACGTGTGGTCGTGGGCGCAGGTGCAGGAGCAGCCGCCCGTGGTCCTGCTCGAGGCCGCGGAGGGCAATGCCTTCGAGATCGCCCGCTGCCTGCACGGGCTGCGGTTGGCGGGGTGGTTCGACCGGTGCGCCGGCGTCGTCATCGGCCGCACGCCTGCACCCGATGCGCCGACCCTGACCCAGCACGAGGCGGTGCGCGACGCCCTCGGTGGGCTCGATGTGCCCGTCGTGCTCGACGCCGACGTGGGGCACCAGCAGCCGCAGATGCCGCTCGTCCTCGGGGTCCCCACCCGGGTCGAGGTGGGCCCGGAGACCCAACGGGTCACCCAGGACCTCGCCCGCCGGACCGCATCGCCCTAAGGTCGTGCGCGCTCGCCGACCCGTCCGGTGACCCAGGCGGCGATCCGCTCGCCGATGATTTCGGGGGAGCGGGCGAAGCTGTAGTGGTTGACCGCCTTGCCCGGGGCGTCCGCTGCCTTGGTGAAGGTGAAGCGCTCGACGTCGGCGCTCGCGAAGAGCTCGACGAGTTCGTCGACGGCAGCCGGGGGTGCGAGGGTGTCGTTGTCGAGGTCGACGACGAGCAGCGGCAGGGTGCGCTCGGCGAGTTCCGACGCGATGTTGCGACCCCCGGGAGCCAGGCGTCCGGTGCGGGAGAAGGCCGCCCACTCGCGCATCAGGGTCACCGCCTGCGTCCCGCCGAAGCCGAGGCGCGCGCCGGGCCAGAAGCCGCACAGCCGCGAGATCACCGCGATGAGCTGCGTCTGCGCGAGCGTCTTGACCCCTTGCTGCGCCCGCCAGTGCGGCGTCCCCGACCCGATGAGCACGGCGGCGTCGACTGCGGGCGTCGGGCCGGCGAGGTGCGCAGCGAGGACGTGACCGCCGAGGGAGTGCCCCAGGGCGACGACCGGGCCGTCGTGCTGCCGGCGGACGGCGTCCACGACTGCCGGCAGCCAGCCGTGGGCGAGGTCGTCGTAGCCGAGGTCGCGTCCGCGGCCGACGTGCGGCAGCGACTCGTCCTGGCCGGTGTAGTCGGCGACGCCGGCGGCCAGGCCGTGCCGGGCGAGCTCGTCGACGAAGGGGCCGTAATAGCCCGCCGGCACCCCCATGGCCGGCATGACGAGGACGAAGGGAGCGGACGTCGCCTCGGTCCCCGCGACGTGCAGGGTCGTCGTCGCGCCACCGGGCAGGGTGATGTCGCTGTGCTTGTCCACGGCGGTGAGCCTACGGCCGTCGTGGATCGTTAGCCTGAGCGCATGACTGACACCACCCCCCGGCACGACGGACGCACCCCCGAGCAGCTGCGCGAGGTGCGCATCACGCGCAACTGGCTCGACCACGCCGAGGGCTCGGTGCTCGTAGAGTTCGGCCGCACCCGGGTGCTCGTCGCCGCGAGCTTCGAGGCGGGGGTGCCGCGCTGGCTCAAGGGCCAGGGCACCGGCTGGGTCACCGCCGAGTACGAGATGCTGCCGCGCTCGACCAACACCCGCAGCGGGCGCGACTCGCGCAAGGGCAAGGTCGGCGGCCGCACCCACGAGATCTCCCGCCTCATCGGCCGCAGCCTGCGCGCGGTCATCGACACCAAGGCGCTGGGGGAAAACACGATCGTCCTCGACTGCGATGTCCTGCAGGCCGACGGTGGCACCCGCACTGCGGCCATCACGGGCGCCTACGTCGCCCTCGTCGACGCCGTCGAGGACGCCCGCAGCCGTGGCCTGATACCGGCCGGCGCGACGCCGCTCACCGGCTCGCTCGCCGCGGTCTCGGTCGGCGTCGTCGACGGCCGCGCGGTCTGCGACCTCGACTACCCCGAGGACTCCACCGCCGAGACCGACATGAATGTCGTCATGACCGGCACCGGCGAGTTCATCGAGGTGCAGGGCACGGCGGAGGGCGCTCCCTTCGACCGGGCGCTCCTGGGCGAGCTGCTCGACCTCGCGACGACCGGCTGCGCCGCGCTCACCGAGAAGCAGCAGGAGGCCCTCGCCGAGACCCCGCGGGAGCGCGTGCTGTGACCCAGCGGGTCGTCCTCGCGACGCACAACGAGCACAAGGTTCACGAGCTGCAGCAGATCCTCGGCGAGGCGGACCTGGGCCTCGAGATCGTCTCGATGGCCGCCTTCCCCGAGGTCGGCGAGATCCCGGAGACCGAGGTGACCTTCGCCGGCAATGCGCGCCTGAAGGCCGAGCACGTCGCGATGCGCACCTCGCTGCCCGCGCTCGCCGACGACTCCGGCCTGGCCGTCGAGGTGCTCGGCGGCAGCCCGGGCATCTTCTCCGCGCGGTGGTCGGGTCTGCACGAGGGGACGGACCTGCCGCGGGCCGAGAAGGACCGCCGCAACCTCCAGCTCCTGCTCGACCAGCTCGCTGACGTGCCCGACGAGCACCGCCGGGCGGCCTTCCGCTGTGCGGCTGTCCTCGCGATCCCCGGCGGCACCACCGTGACGAGCGAAGGGGAGGTCCCCGGGGTCATCGTGCGGGAGCCGGTGGGGGACAACGGGTTTGGCTACGACCCGATCTTCGTCCCCGACGGCGACACCCGCACCCTGGCGCAGTACACCGACGTGGAAAAGAATGCGATCAGCCACCGCGGCCGTGCCCTCCGCGCCATGGTCCCGCTGCTGCGCGAGCACCTGACGCCCCACGCTGGTTGAGGTGCGAGGCCGCCCGCGGCCGGAATCACCGCGCTGGTTGAGGTGCGAGGCCGCCCGCGGCCGAGCCTCGAAACCTGCCCGGACCCGCGTCTCGAGGCTAAAGCGCGGCTAGGGGCCGATCTGGGAGCGTGCCCACGCAAGGCTGACCATTCAGAGGGGGTCGGTGAACGAGACAGGCGTTTCGGTGGCGCGAGCGTAGGCAATCTCTGAGCGAGTGGACTCGCCGATGTACCCGCCCGGGTTGACCACGAGCACCCTGTAGGCGAGGTCGATCTTGCGCAGGTGGAGTGCGTTCAGCATGGCATTCTGGTCGCTGGTGACCTCCCCGTCGATCTCGCCGGGCATGAGGGCGATGAGTCCCGAGAGGGTCAGATCCCGGTGTGCCCTACGCAGGTCATCTGCGAACCGCAGATGCACACGATCTCCGGTCGCTCTGACACGGTCCAGTCCTCCACTCAAAATCTCTTGTGCCGAAGGCGGGACTTGAACCCGCACGCCCGTGGACACGGCATCCTAAGTGCCGCGCGTCTGCCATTTCCGCCACTTCGGCTCGGTCGTGCAGTCTAGGCGCTGGTGTAGCGACCCTTCTGTCGGCCGGCGAACGTTTCGGTTGTGGAATGGCAGTTCGGACATAGGTAGCGGACGTTTTCAGGCACGTTGTTCGTCATGTCGCCGTCGATGTGATCAACATGCAACGAGATGGTGTGGCCTTGCCAGTTTCCATCGCACCCGCACATCTCGCACACGTACGGCCGACCGATCTCATTGAGCGCACGTCGGAGTTGCTCAGGCTTGGTCCGGTTTGCGTCGCGAGGCTTCCGGACGAGGATCTGTGCCGCCGTCAGTGGAGGTCTCGTGGGAGGCAGACCACGTTGCGTGAAGTGAGACGTGTCCACTTCGAGCTTCTTCAGCATGCGTCCTATATGGGCCTGGGTGCCTCCGGCTTGCCTCAACCCCAGGTATCTGAGAATCCCCGGAACCGAAGTCGAGTTGGCAGCAGCCTCTTCCAGCAGTTCCTTTGTGTACTTCCTCCCCATGAGGGAACTCTAGAGTTGACCACCGACAACGATTCTCGCTCAAGGAGGTGCCCGGTGAGCGACCACTCCTTCACCACGACCCTCGCCTGGTCGGGCTCGACGGGCGTCGGCTACGACGACTACTCCCGCGAGCACGAGCTGACGATGGCGTCGATGACGACGCACGCGAGCAGCGACGCTGCCTTCCGGGGCGACGCCAGCCTGCCCAACCCCGAGCAGCTCCTCGTCGCGGCGGCGAGCAGCTGCCAGATGCTCTCCTTCCTCGCCGTCGCCGCCCGGGCCCGCCTCGACGTGGTCGACTACCGGGACGAGGCGGTGGGGGAGATGGCGGAGGGCGAGCGGCCGATGTGGGTGACGCGCATCGTCCTGCGTCCGCACATCACCCTCGCTGCCCCGGCCCCCCGCGCCAAGGTCGAGCGGCTCGTCGAGGTCGCCCACAGGGAGTGCTTCATCGCGCAGAGCCTGCGCAGCGAGATCGTCCTCGAGCCGACCTTCGTCGGCATCACCGACTGATCGCACCGGTCAGCCGGGCGTGCGCCCCGGCACCGACCGCGGGTCGAAGCCGTAGGGCAGCTCCAGCCGGTGCGCCGCCATGAGCTCGCCGTCCGAGAGCACCTCGCGCGTCGCGGCGTCGGCGACCATCCTCCCTTCGGAGAGCACGACCGAGCGCTCGCACAGCTGGAGGGCGTACGGCAGGTCGTGCGTCACCATGAGCACCGTGATGTCGAGGCCGTCGACGATCTCGGCGAGCTCGCGACGCGAGGCCGGGTCGAGGTTGCTGCTCGGCTCGTCGAGCACGAGGATCTCCGGGCGCATCGCGAGCACCGTCGCGACCGCGACCCGCCGCTTCTGCCCGAAGGACAGGTGGTGCGGGGGCCGGTCGGCGACGTCGAGCATCCCGACGTCGGTCAGGGCCTCCTCGACCCGGGCGTCGACCTCGTCCGCCGAGAGCCCGAGGTTGCGCGGGCCGAAGGCGACGTCCTGCGCGACGGTCGTCATGAAGAGCTGGTCGTCGGGGTCCTGGAAGACGATGCCGACCCGCCGGCGCACGTCGAGCAGGTGCTCACGGACCACGGGCAGCCCCGAGACGGCGACCGACCCGCTCGTCGGGGTGAGGATGCCGTTGAGGTGGAGCACGAGCGTCGTCTTGCCCGCGCCGTTGGGCCCGAGCAGGGCCACCCGCTCACCGGGGTGGATGTGCAGGTCGACGCCGTCGAGAGCACGGTGCCCGTCCGGGTAGGTGTGCCGGACCCCGCGCAGGTCGATGACGGGCGTGCTCACGAGGTCATCATCGCGCAGACGAGCACCGTGCCCGCGGCCAGGGGCAGCAGCATCGCGAGGACCCAGGTCGAGGCGGGCACGGGCGTCCGGTCGACGCGCAGGCGCCCGTCGTGGCCACGCGAGAGCATCGCGAGGTGCACTCGCTCGCCCCGCTCGTACGAGCGGATGAAGAGCGCGCCGGCGATGCCCGCGAGGACCGGCCACGAGCGCAGTCCGCCGCCGCGGAAGCCGCGCGACTCGCGGGCCACCCGCATCGCCTGCAGCTGGCCGCCGACGACGTCGGTGTAGCGGACCATGAAGCCGAGGATGAGGACGAGCTGTGCGGGCAGCCGCAGTCGGGCCAGGCCGGCGACGACGTCGGCCGGGGGAGTGGTGGCAGCGAGCAGCAGCGAGGCGCCGACCCCGAGCGTGCCCTTCGCGAGGAGACCCCACGCGCCCCACAGGCCGGCGACCGAGAGGGACAGCGGCCCGACGTCGGTCCTCGGCCCCGTCGCGACGAAGGGCATGAGCACGGCGAAGACGACGAAGGGCACCTCGACGAGCAGTCGGGGAGCCAGGTGCCGCACGGGGACGCGACTGACGAGCACCGTCGTGAGGAGGAGCGCCGCGTGCACCCCGAAGGCCCACACCGCCTCCCGCGGCGTCGCGACGACCGCGACGACGAAGAGCAGCGTGGCGACGATCTTCAGGTGGGCCGGTGCTCGGTGCAACCAGGACCGGCCGTGGTGGGCCAGCGCGTGGTGGTGCGGTCCGGCCACCTCAGTCGCGGCGGCGCACGAGACGCAGCACGAGCCACATGACGGCGGCGGTCAGCGCGACGCCGACGACCCCGGCCAGGCCGCCGGAGAGCGGGCCGTCGACCCCCTTCGTCCCGTAGTCGGCGAAGGGAGACCCCTCGGCGGCGTGGTCGCCGGCGGAGTCGGCGAAGCCGAGGGTCTCGGCGACGTGCTCGAGCCCGTCGGGGTGGCCCGAGGCCCAGGCGCTCACCACGGCCGCGAGCAACAGGCAGACGGCGAGGCCGGCGACCACGAGGGTGCGGGTGGAGACGCGCTGCCTCATCGGGCGACCGCCTCGTCCGCGCGGAGGTGCGGCTCGACGGGTTGCGGGGCCCCGTGCACGAGGTCGGGTCGCACCGACAGGACGGCGGAGACCACGAGACCCGTGATGACGGCCTCACCGATCCCGATGACGACGTGCCACGAGAGCATCGCCGTCAGCAGCGCCCCCAGCTCGACCGGGGCCGTGCCGCCGATCGCGAAGAGCCCGGTGAAGACGGCGGCGGCGGCCGGCACGGACACCAGTGCGCCGACGGACGCGGCCACTGGCACGCTCCCGGTGCGAGCCGGCAGCACCCGTCGGGCCGCCGCAAAGACGGCCCAGCCGACCCAGACGCCGACGATCGCCATGAGGACGACATTGGTGCCGAGCGCCGTCAGCCCGCCGTCGGCGAAGACGAGCGCCTGCACGAGCAGGACGACCGTGAGGCACAGCGTCGCGACCCACGGCCCGACGAGCACGGCCGCGAGGGCACCGCCGATGAGGTGGCCTGAGGTGCCCGCTCCCACGGGGAAGTTGAGCATCTGGGCCGCGAAGACGAAGGTCGCGACGAGCCCGGCGAGGGGAGCGACCCGGTCGTCGACCTCGCCGCGGCTGCGGCGCAGCGCGAGGGTCACGCCGGCGGCCGCCACGACGCCGGTCGCGACCGATGTCGGGACGTCGAGGAATCCGTCGGGGACGTGCATGTGACTCCTTCGGCAGCGCGGGGCTCTGGGATAGGTTCGGGGCAGAGCGTCCACCGACCATAGGGCACGCGCAGTGCCACAGAGAGCGAGGCGAGATGGGCGAGCGACTCAGCCCGGGCGACCAAGCGCCGGACTTCACCCTCCCCGACGACACCGGGACCGAGGTCTCCCTGAGCGACTTCCGCGGCAAGCGGGTCATCGTCTACTTCTACCCGGCGGCGATGACCCCGGGTTGCACCAAGCAGGCGTGCGACTTCAGCGACTCGCTCGAGGCGCTGCGCGCCGCCGACACCGAGGTCATCGGCATCTCCCCGGATCAGCCGGCGAAGCTCGCGAAGTTTCGCGAGCGCGACGGGCTGACGATCACGCTCCTCTCCGACGCGGACAAGGCGGTGATGACCGCCTGGGGCGCCTATGGTGAGAAGAAGTTGTACGGCAAGACGGTCCAGGGCGTCATCCGCTCTACGATCGTCGTCGGAGAAGATGGCGTGGTCACCCACGCCCAGTACAACGTCAAGGCGACGGGCCACGTGGCCCGCATCCGCCGCGACCTCGGCATCGAGTAAGGACGGAACCCCCACGTGAGCAATGACAACCCGAGCATGACCAAGCTCGAGAACGACATCGTGACGACCCGTGACCGGCTCGCCCAGACGATCGACGAGCTGACGGTCCGGGCTGCGCCCAAGAACGTCGTGGCCCGCCAGAAGGAGCAGGCCAAGGCCTCCTTCGCGCAGGCGACGCGCACCGAGTCGGGCGAGCTGCGGATGGACCGTGTCGCGATCGCGGCGGCTGCCGTCGCGGGCCTGATCGTCCTGAAGATCATCTCGACCAACCGCAAGCACAAGAAGTGGGAGCGGCAGCGCGCCAAGCGCTCCTGGTGACCTCACCACAGCGTGACGAGGGGCGGTTCCCCGGCGGGGTCCGCCCTTCGTCATGCCGTGGTCAGGCGCCGGATGCCTTGTCGTGGCGTCGATTTCGTCTCCGCGGCATCGTGGTGCTAATGTCTCTCCTCGCGCGCCAATAGCTCAATTGGCAGAGCAGCTGACTCTTAATCAGCGGGTTCGGGGTTCGAGTCCCTGTTGGCGCACAGATCACGAAGGGCCCCACCGCATCGCGGTGGGGCCCTTCGTCGTGGTGCCGTGGGTCAGTCGCGCCACTCGTCGAGGTCGATCTCCTCGGCGTCGCCGGGGTCCCGGCGGCCGCGCAGGAGCAGGCCGATGCCGGCCAGGATGACGAGCAGGCCGCCGAGGCCGGCCGCCCAAGCCCACCACGGCGTGCCGGAGTCGTCGTCGGTGGTCGCCTCCTCGCCTGCGGCGTCGTCGGTCGTCCCGGAGTCGTCGGGCAGCGACGGAGCGGTCTCGCCGTCCGTCGGGCTGGTCGAGGCGCTCTCCTCGGGCGAGGTGGAGCTGCTCGTGCTCGGCTCCTGCGTGGAGGAGGGGGTCGTCGGCTCCGACGTGCTCGAGGCGGGGGGCGGGGTCGTGCCGGAGGTCGACGACGAGCTGCTCGGCGCGTCGCTCGAGGTCCCCGACGTCGCCGAGGTCGTCGGCTCGCCCGCACCCTGGTCGCCCTCCGGCGGGGCGTAGGTGAACTTCACCGATCCGCTGATCGGGTGCCCGTCTGCGCTGACGACCTTGTACGTGATCGTGTAGTCGCCGGCGTCGATGACCGTCTTGAGCGGCTGGTAGACCGTGTTGCCCGCGAGCTCGAGGTCCCCGTCGGTGACGTCGGTCGAGCCGCTCTTGACGCTCACCTGGTTGAGCCCGTCCTTGACCGGCTCGTTGAAGCGCAGCATCACCTCCGGCGGCGTGGCCGTGAGGGTCGAGCCGTCCTTGGGGCTGGACGCCTCGAGCCGGGCGTGCGCGGCTGCCGGGGGCGCCGCGACGAGCGCGGCGAGGAGCAGCGCGGCGAGGGCGGCGAGGACGGTCGCGACACGGACGAAGGGGGGATGGGGGCGGTCGGTGGTGATCACCCTGCCATCGTGCCCGATCCGCCTGTACGGACCCGGGAGGTGGGTGGTCACGAGCACCCTCCGAGAGCAGGTACGATGGTCCGCGCTGCCTGAGACAGGCAGCCGTGGTGGGTATAGCTCAGCTGGTAGAGCATCGCGTTGTGGTCGCGAGGGTCGCGGGTTCAAGTCCCGTTACTCACCCCAAGATGGCGAAGGCCCCCCGGGTTCACCCGGGGGGCCTTCGTCGTGCTCGGGCCGAGGGCCGCCGCTCAGCCCGCGTCGGGGCCGGACACCTGGTGGCGCGCGGCGATCTCCTTGAGCTCCGCGCTCTCCAGCCCGGGCTGCGGTCGGAAGACGGCCTCGCGGTAGTAGCGCAGCTCGGCGATCGACTCGGTGATGTCGGCGAGGGCCCGGTGGCCGCCGTGCTTGTCGGGGGAGGCGAAGTAGGCGCGCGGGTACCAGCGGCGGGAGAGCTCCTTGATCGAGGAGACGTCGATCATCCGGTAGTGCAGGTGCCCCTCGAGGGTCGGCATGTCCCGGGCGAGGAAGGCGCGGTCGGTCGCGACCGTGTTGCCGCCGAGCGGCGCCTTGCCGGCGTCGGGGACGTACGCGCGCACGTGGGCCAGCACGGCCTCCTCGGCCTGCTCGAGCGTCATCCCGTCGGCGAGCACGTCGAGCAGGCCGGAGCTCGTGTGCATGTCGCGCACGAAGTCGTTCATCTGGGTGAGAGCTGCCTCGGGCGGACGGACGATGACGTCGAGCCCGTCGTCGAGCTGGTTGAGCTCGTAGTCGGTGATGAGCACGGCCACCTCGATGAGGGCATCGTGCTCGAGGGAGAGCCCGGTCATCTCGCAGTCGATCCAGACGATGCGTTCGGACGAGTTCGTGGTGGAGGAAGTCACGTCCGCCACCCTAGCCGCGGGGGACCTGAGGCCCCGGTCACTGGGGAGTCCTACCCACCGACAGGCGCCCCCTGCTCGGTTAGCGTTGACGCCATGACCGCGACGCCACCCCCGCCTCCCCACGGTCAGCCGCCGGCTCCGGGCACGCCACCCCCGCCGCCGGCTGCCGTGACGTCGACCCCGCCGCCGCCCGTGAGGGGAGCGACGCCTCCTCCGCCCACCAGCGCGGGGACCACCCCGCCTCCGCCCGCCGGGCAGCCCCCGGCCCCGCCGAGCGGCGGCGCGCCGGAGGACACGCTGTCCCGACGGATGATGCGCCGCTCCGTGCCGGACGAGCCGGAGTGGTACCGCACGGCGACGCGCTCCATCGCCCTGGCCGAGGAGACCGCGCGCACCGACTCGCGGGACAAGGTCCTCGAGCTGCAGCGCGCCTACGAGGAGCAGCAGCGCGCTGCCCAGCAGGCCGCCGCCCAGCAGCAGGCGGCCGCTCAGCACCAGGCGGCGCAGCAGTACCAGCAGCACCAGGCCTGGCTGCAGCAGCAGCAGTACTCGGCGCACTACGTGACGTCGGCCGCGCAGAGCAACCCGACGCCGCGCCCCACGCTGCGCACCTGGATCCTCGGCGGCATCGTCGCCCTCTTCTCACTCCTCCTCATGCTCCTCTTCGCGCTCATGTGGCTGCCGAGCCTCGGGGTCGTCCTCGTCCTCGTCAGCCTCATCGCGGCGCTCATCCCGCTGTGCATCGTCGTCCCGATCTTCCTGTGGCTCGACCGCTTCGAGGCCGAGCCCTGGCGCTACCTGCTGACGGCCTTCCTCTACGGCGCCCTGGGCTCGACGATGCTCGCGATCATCGGCAACGGGATCTTCGGGGCCGTCCTGGGGGCCGTCTTCGGCGCAGAAAACGAGGAGGTGCTCACGACCGTCGTCTCGGCGCCGCTCGTCGAGGAGACGACGAAGGGGGTCTTCCTCCTCATCATGTGGTGGTTCATGCGTCGCGAGTTCAACGGCCTGACCGACGGCATCGTCTACGCGGGCATCGTGGCCGCGGGCTTCGCCTTCACCGAAAACATCCAGTACCTCGCCATCGCCGCCATCGAGCACGGGATGGAGGGCTTCCGCGCGACCTTCATCCTGCGCGGCCTCGTCACCCCCTTCTGCCACCCGATGTTCACGGCGATGACGGGGGTCGGCGTCGGGGTGGCCGCGGTGTCGCGCTCGACGGGCGTCAAGATCGTCGCGCCGATCATCGGCTGGTGCGCCGCGGTCCTCCTCCACGGTCTGTGGAACCTCGGCGCCTCGAGCGGCGAGATCGGTCTGGTCGTCAACCTCGGCTTCGGCTTCGTCGTCTTCGTCGTCTTCGTCGGCTTCGTCATCTGGACCCGCAAGCGCGAGGGCAGGGTCATCGGCCAGCACCTCATGGCCTACGTCGACACCGGGTGGATCTCCGGTGCCGAGGTCACGATGCTCGCGTCGATGAAGGCCCGCCGGGCGGCGCGTCGCTGGGCGCGCTACCACCGCGGCCCGGGCGGGTTGAGCTCCATGCGCAGCTTCCAGGACTGCGCCTCGGAGCTGGCCCTGCTGCGCTTCCGCCAGCTGAGCCACGCGGCGGACCCGCAGGCCCTGCACCGCGAGCGGGTGCTGCTCGACTCCATGACCGCCCGCCGCCGCGAGTTCGCCGGCGCGGTCTGACCGCTCAGGCCTGCTGGCCGACGATCTCCACGGCCTCGTCGGTCAGCACGGCGACCGCGGCCCGGTGGTCCTCGCTCGCCAGCTCGACGTCGGCGATGGTGATCGCGGCCGGGCGCGGCTCCTCGGCCTGCCAGTCGACGAGCGCCGGTGGGTCGAGCGGCCCCGAGACGAGCACCTCGGCGGGGTCGACCACGAGACCGTGACCGGTCGCCTTGAGCACCGCCTCCTTGCGGGCCCACACCCGGGCGCGCGCCACGAGCAGCTCGTGCCCCGCGAGGCCGGCAAAGCCCTCCACCTCGTGCCGGGCGAGGGTGGCCGCGGCGAAGCCGTCGAAGTCGGCGTCGGTGAGGTCCTCGACATCGATCCCGACGTCCACGCCCTCCGTGGCCGCGACGACGGCGACGGAGGGGGTGTAGGACAGCGAGAAGTGCCACCCGGGGGCGTCGAGCACGCTCGGCTTGCCGTGGGCGTCGCTGCCGCACGTGGTGCACCGTCGGGCGAAGGCCAACGACGCCGGGTCGCGGTCGAGCAGGTCGGCGAGGAGGCGCCGCACGAGCGCGTGGCCCGTGACGAAGGGAGCGGTCTCCCGCTTGCGCCCGGCGCGGTCGCGCTCGCCGGCGTCGAGCAGCGCGAGATCGGCGGACGAGGTGCTCACCCGCGCCTCACGCACGACGACTCGGACCGACATGGTGCCGATCATGGCAGGTCGTGGCGCTCACTACACTGGGACTCGCCCCGGCGTGGACACCTCGCCGCCCGGGCATGCCTCCGTAGCTCAGCTGGACAGAGCAAGGGCCTTCTAATCCCTAGGTCGCAGGTTCGAGTCCTGCCGGGGGCGCGGCGCACGCGCTCGTGCTGGTTAAGGTGTGCCCATGGGTGAGAGGTCACGGGGAACCATCGCGGACAGCGACCTCCTGGGTCGGGTCACCGCCCTCCGGGACGAGGTCGAGCGCAGCCGCCTGACGCTCGACCTGTCGAGCACTCGAGCGGCCCGCGACGAGCGTCGTGAGCTGCTCGCCCAGCTCGACGACTACGTCATCCCGCGGCTCTCCTCGATCGACGCCCCGCTGCTCGCCGTCGTCGGCGGGTCGACCGGCTCGGGCAAGTCGACGCTCGTCAACTCGATCCTGCGGCGCGAGGTGAGTCGCTCGGGGGTGCTGCGCCCGACGACGACGAGCCCGGTGCTCATCCACCACCCCGACGACGTGCGGTGGTTCCGCGACGCGCGGGTCCTCCCTTCGCTCGCCAGGGTCACCGGGGACGAGGGCGCGGACCCGCAGCCGGGGACGGTGCGGCTCACCGCCTCGCCGACGCTCCCGCCGGGCATGGCGGTCCTCGACGCCCCCGACATCGACTCCGTCGTCTCGGCCAACCGCGACCTGGCTGCGCAGCTGCTCTCTGCGGCCGACCTGTGGCTCTTCGTCACGACGGCCGCGCGCTACGCCGACGACGTCCCGTGGCGGCTGCTGCGGCAGGCCTCCGACCGGGGCACGGCGGTGGCCATCGTCCTCGACCGCGTCGACCGGCCGGCGGCCGCCGAGGTGCGCACCCACCTCGTCGAGATGCTGCGCGAGCAAGGCCTCGAGACGGCCCCCGTCTTCACCGTGCCCGAGACCGAGCTCGACGCCTCCGGACTGATCCCCGAGGCCGACATCGAGCGGCTGCGCGCCTGGCTGACGGCGCTCGCCGGCGACCAGCGTGCCCGGGCGAGCGTCATCCGTCAGACGCTGCAGGGGGCGCTGCGCTCCCTCGACGGCCGGGCGAGCGGGCTGGTCGCTGCCGCCCGCGCCGACCGGGAGGCGACGGGCAGCCTGACGCAGACGGCCTACGACGCCTACGACGCCGCCGAGCAGGGCGTGACCGACGGCATGCAGGACGGGCAGCTGCTCCGTGGCGAGGTGCTGGCGCGGTGGCAGGAGTTCGTCGGCACCGGCGAGTTCTTCCGCAAGGTCGAGAAGGGGGTCTCGCGCCTGCGCGACCGCGTCACCTCCGCCGCGGGCGGCGGGCCACCGCCGTCGGCCGAGCTCGACGAGGCGCTGCACACCGGTGTGAGCGCGCTCCTCATCGCCGAGGCGGACGCCGCGGCGGCGACCATCACCCGCACCTGGCGCGGCACCGAGGCCGGCCAGCTCGTCCTCGAGCAGCACCCCGAGCTCGCCCGTTCCTCCGCCGACCTCGAGCCCGCCGTGGAGCGGCTCGTGCGCGACTGGCAGGGCGATGTCCTCGACATCGTCCGGTCCGAAGGGGGCAACCGCCGCACCAATGCGCGCATCGCCGCCTACGGCGTCAACGGCATCGGCCTCTTCCTCATGCTCGTCTCCTTCGCCCACACCGGTGGCGTGCTCGTCGCCCCGGAGGTCGCGATCGCGGGCGGCACGACCGCCCTGGCGCAGAAGGTGCTCGAGGCGATCTTCGGCGACCAGGCCGTGCGCGACATGGCACGCAAGGCGCGCGGGCTGCTGCTCGAGCGGGTCGCCACCCTGTACACGGCCGAGCGCGAGCGGTACACGACGGTGACCGGCGAGCTCTCGGTGAGCGAGGCACAGATCCGGCGTCTCGAGCAGGCCACCGCAGCGGTGGGGGAGGTGTCCCGATGAGCCGGCTCAACCCCCTTCGGCGTGACGACGGGCGCACGGCCGTCCCCGCGGAGGAGCTCAACGCGCGCGCGGACGCCCTCGAGACGGCCCTGCGGGTGGGCGGCGATCGTCTGGAGCCGACGCCCGCGGCCCGGGCCGGGGAGGTCGTCGGCAAGGTCCGCGAGCGCACCGGTCTCGTCGGTGGGCACACCGTCGTGGCGCTCGCCGGCGCGACGGGGTCCGGCAAGTCCTCCCTCTTCAACGCGCTCGTCGGCGCCGACGTCGCCCGGGCGGGCATGCGGCGCCCGACGACCTCGACCCCCACGGCTGCCGTGTGGGGTGCTGAGCCGGCCGGCGAGCTGCTCGACTGGCTCTCCGTGGGCACCCGGCACCAGGTGGAGGCGGGTGACGACGCGCTGGACGGGCTCGTCCTCGTCGACCTGCCCGACTTCGACTCCCGCGAGTCGGCCAACCGGCAGGAGGCGCAGCGGGTGCTCGAGCTCGTCGACGTCTTCGTGTGGGTGACGGACCCGCAGAAGTACGCCGACGCCGTGCTCCACGACGACTACGTCGCGGTGCTGCGCGAGTACGGCGCGGTGACGATCGTCGTGCTCAACCAGGTCGACCGCCTGCCCGCTGGCGGGCAGGAGCAGATCGAGGCCGACCTCTCCCGCCTGCTGGAGCGCGATGGGCTGCAGACCCACGAGGTCATCGGCACCTCGGCCCGCACCGGCGCCGGCCTCGACGAGCTGCGGCAGCGACTGCGGGGCGCGGTCGAGCACGCCGACGCCGCCCGGCACCGGTTGGCGGCCGACCTGCGCACCGCCGCCGACACCCTGGGTCCGTCCGTCGGCGACGCCGAGGCCGGTGTGCCGGGTGGCGCCCGGGCCGAGCTCGTCGACGCGCTGGCGCGCAGCGCCGGTGTGCCGACGGTCGTCGACGCGGTCGCGCGGGATTTCCGGCTCGAGGCCTCGGCTCGCACCGGCTGGCCCTTCACCCGCTGGGTGCGGGCGCTGCGCCCGGCGCCGCTGCGACGTCTCCGACTGGACCGTGAGGCCGACGGCGCACCCGACATCCGGGAGCACGACGTGCGGGCCGTGCTCGGCCGCTCGTCCATCCCACCACCGGCGCCCGCTGCCCGGGCCGCCGTCGACCTGGCGGCCCGCCGCATCGGCACCGCTGCGGGTGAGGGGCTGCCGACACGGTGGGCCGACGCCGTCGCCGACGCCGCCCGTCCGGTCGACGGGGACCTGGCCGATGCCCTCGACCAGGCCGTGGTCCGGACCCCGCTGCGGGGACGCAGGCCGCTGTGGTGGGCCGTCGCCGGGCTGCTGCAGGTGCTGCTCGCGGTCGCAGCCGTCGCCGGCCTGCTGTGGCTCGTCGTCGTGGCCCTGGCCGGGTGGCTGCAGCTGCCCGAGATCCCCACGGCCGACGTCGGCCCCTTCGCGACACCCTTCCTCCTGCTCGTCGGAGGGCTGCTCGGCGGCCTGCTGCTGGCGGCCGTCTGCCGGTGGTTGGCCGCCATCGGTGCTCGCAAGCGGGCCCACGCCGTCGACAAGCGGTTGCGTCGAGCCATCGGTGAGGTGGGTGACGAGCGGGTCATCGAGCCGGTCGAGGCCGTGCTCGCCGATCACGGTCGCACCCGGCAGGGCCTCGAGCGGGCTCTCGGCCGGACGCGCTAGGGGGCCTGCGGGAGCCTCCCTGCGGCGACGCCCTGATCCTCGTCCCCATGCTCGCGCGCCGGGCCCACGTCGTCCACATCCTGCGCCGGGCGCGGCTGTGCTCCCTTCGCCTCGGTGAGGCTGGACGCACGGGCCCACCGACCGTGGTGGGCGGGGAGTGAGGACAGCATCATGAACGAAGTCGAGATCACCGTCGCCGGCCGGGTCGTCGCCGACCCCGAGCACCGCGTCACGGGCAACGGACGCACCTTCACGACCTTCCGGGTCGCGTCGACGGTGCGCCGGCGCAACCGTGAGGGCGTCTTCGTCGACGTGTCGACGAGCTTCTACAACGTCGCCGCCTTCCGGTCCCTCGGGATGAACTCGCACGTGTCGCTGCGCAAGGGGGACCCGGTCGTCGTGCGGGGTCGCCTGACGATCAACACCTGGCAGCGCGCCGACGAGTCGTGGGGCAGCTCGGCCGACATCGAGGCGATCAACCTCGGGCACGACCTGACCTTCGGGACGACGGAGTACGCCAAGGCCGCCGGCCGTGGAGTCGTCGACAGCCTCGCCGAGCAGGCGGGCGCTGACGGCTTGGCCCGCATGACCGAGCGGATGGAGCGGTCCGAGGGGCCGAGCTGGGCCGTGCCCGAGGCGGGGCCGACGGGGGCCGACGTGGACGGAGACGAGGCGACCCACGACGAGGAGGCCGAGGTGGGGGTGCCGTCACCGACCTGAGGGCAGCGACCGATTCGGGCGCGGGGGCAGGAGTGGATAGCCTGCCCCCATGGCCGACTACATCTACACCATGGTTCGTGCGCGCAAGGCGCACAACGAGAAGGTCATCCTCGATGACGTCTCGATGTCCTTCTTCCCCGGAGCCAAGATCGGGATGGTCGGGCCCAACGGGGCCGGCAAGTCGACCATCCTCAAGATCATGGCCGGGCTCGACCAGCCGAGCAACGGCGAGGCCCAGCTCAAGCCGGGGGCAACCGTCGGCATCCTGCTCCAGGAGCCGCCGCTCAACGAGGACAAGACCGTCCTGGGCAACGTCGAGGAGGGTGCGGGCGAGATCAAGGCCAAGCTCGACCGCTACAACGAGATCTCCGAGCTCATGACCGAGCCCGACGCGGACTTCGACGCGCTCATGGAGGAGATGGGCAAGCTCCAGGAAGACATCGACCACGCCGACGCATGGGACCTCGACTCCCAGCTCGAGCAGGCGATGGACGCCCTGCGGTGCCCGCCGCCGGACGCCGACGTCACCCACCTGTCCGGTGGTGAGCGTCGCCGGGTCGCGCTGTGCAAGCTGCTGCTGCAGAAGCCGGACCTGCTGCTCCTCGACGAGCCGACCAACCACCTCGACGCCGAGTCGGTGCTGTGGCTCGAGCAGCACCTCGCCTCCTACCCGGGCGCCGTCGTCGCCGTGACGCACGACCGGTACTTCATGGACAACGTCGCCCAGTGGATCGCCGAGGTCGACCGCGGTCGGCTCTACCCCTATGAGGGCAACTACTCGACCTATCTGGAGAAGAAGCAGGAGCGCCTGCAGATCCAGGGCAAGAAGGACGCGAAGCTCGCCAAGCGACTCAAGAACGAGCTCGAGTGGGTGCGCTCCAACCCCAAGGCCCGCCAGACGAAGAACAAGGCCCGGCTGGAGCGCTACGAGGAGATGGCGGCGGAGGCCGACCGGACCCGCAAGCTCGACTTCGAGGAGATCCAGATCCCGCCGGGCCCGCGCCTGGGCAGCAAGGTCATCGAGGTCTCGGGTCTGAAGAAGGGCTTCGGCGAGCGGGTCCTCATCGACGACCTGTCCTTCACCCTGCCCCGCAACGGCATCGTCGGCATCATCGGCCCCAACGGCGTCGGCAAGACGACCCTCTTCAAGACGATCGTGGGCATCGAGGAGCCGGACGCCGGCACCGTCGACATCGGTGAGACGGTCAAGCTGTCCTACGTCGACCAGAACCGCGGCGGCATCGACCCGGAGAAGAACGTCTGGGAGGTCGTCTCCGACGGGCTCGACCACATCCAGGTCGGCCAGGTCGAGATCCCTTCGCGCGCCTACGTCAGCCAGTTCGGCTTCAAGGGCCCCGACCAGCAGAAGAAGTCGGGCGTGCTCTCCGGTGGTGAGCGCAACCGCCTCAACCTCGCGCTCACCCTCAAGCAGGGTGGCAACGTGCTGCTCCTCGACGAGCCGACCAACGACCTCGACGTCGAGACCCTCGGGTCGCTCGAAAACGCGCTGCTCGACTTCCCCGGCTGCGCCGTGGTCATCTCCCACGACCGGTGGTTCCTCGACCGCGTCGCGACGCACATCCTCGCCTACGAGGGCACCGACGACGACCCGGCGAGCTGGTACTGGTTCGAGGGCAACTTCGAGGGCTACGAGGCCAACAAGGTCGAGCGTCTTGGCGAGGAGGCGGCTCGCCCGCACCGCGTGACGCACCGCCGCCTCACCCGCGACTGAGTCACCGCTGCACGACCACGGGCGCTCGCCCCCACCACGGGGACGGGCGCCGGTCGCGTCGCGTCAGCGCAGCTCGGCCTCGACGAGGTCGGCCGCCCGGGCAGCGCGCGGGCGGCCGCCGCGGCGGTGTCCAGCCGTCGGGCCACGCCGAGCTCGACGAGGGTGTCGGCGAGCAGGATCGCCAGCTGTGGCACCCACCGGCGCGCCTCCAGGCCCGTCGGGAGGTCACCGATCGCGTCGAGGTCGGTGCGCCGTCCGACCTGGAGGACGAGGTGCCAGCCCGGACGACCGCCGAAGGCCGTGACGCACTCCCTGTAGAAGTCCGGCCGGTCGGTGTAGCTCGACCCGGTCGGCGTGGGGCTGCATGGCGCGTGGGACGAGGGCGAGGGCCCGCGGCGGGACGCCGGCGAGGTCGCGCTGGGCCGGGTCGTTGACGCCCTCGAGACGGTGCCCGCGCCGGACGAGCTCGCCCAGGATCTCGAGACTGGGCAGGGTGTGGCTGACGGCGTCGACGCCGAACATGACGATGTGGGCCATGCCCCGTTGGTGGCCGGGCAGCAGGTCAGGGCGGCACCGAATTGCCGCCGCCCAGCGGGCACGAGTGCTCCGCGACGTAGTGCGGGCGACCGCCGCGCTGCTCTCGGGAGACGAACACGGTCACCTCGTGGGCGCACCACGCGGGGCCGACGTAGTCGCCCAGGGTCGCGAGCCACGGCGTGGCGTCGACGGGGTGCCGGGACCGGGCCAGGGTCAGGTGGGGCGTGTACGGACCGCCTGCGGTCGGGGCGCCGGCAGCGCTGCAGGCCCGTCGGGTGCGCAGGGCCAGGTCAGTGAGGTCGTCGAGGGCGCCGGGGGCGTCGGCGCCGAGTCCGAGCCACGCCACGCGCGCCTCGTGGGTGTCCGGGAAGAACCCGGCCCCGACGAGGCGCAGGTGCAGGGGAGGGGAGGCGGTCGCCTCACGGGTGATCGCGTGGACGACGTCGTCGAGCCCGTCGCCCGGGACCTCTGCCATGAAGGCCAGCGTGACGTGCCACAGGTGCGGTGGCGTCCAGCGCAGCACTGGCTCACCTGCACGGCGGGGCACGAGGAAGGCCTCGAGGTGGGCCCGGGCCGGCTCGGACGGGACGATCGCGGCGAAGACACGCACGCCGCCATCGTCCCTCACCGTCGGGCCACACGCGGTCACCAGCGCCGGTAGCGTGCGCGGCATGGCGTCACTCGTGGAGCAGCTGGACGGACGCACCCACGTCGTGGGGGAGGTCTTCGCCGGCGGGCTCGGCGAGGAGGAGCGTCTCACCGGGGTCGAGCTGGTCGACTGCACCTTCCGCGACGCGTCGTGGGCCGGGTCGACCCTCGCCGGCGTGCACCTCGACGGGTGCAGGTTCGAGCAGGTCGACCTCTCCCGGGTGCGGCTGCCCGATGCGGTCGTCGACGGGTGCACCTTCACCGGCTGCAAGGCACTCGCGACCTCGTGGGCGATGCAACGGTCGCCGGTCATCGCGCCCGACCCGAGTCGCTGGGTCGACTGCCAGCTGTCGTTGGGCGGCTTCGGCGGTCTCGACCTGACCGGCGCCGCCTTCGAGCGGTGCGTCCTCGACGAGGCCGACTTCGACGACGCGGTCCTGCGCGAGGTCGTCTTCGACGAGTGCTCCCTGGCCGGTGCCAGGCTCGTGAGGGCGGACCTGCGTGACGCCGACCTGCGCTCGGCGCGCGACTACGTCGTCGACGCGCGTGAGACGCGGGTCGAGGGCCTGCGCGTGGACCCGGCGGGGGCGCTGGGCCTGCTCACCCCCTTCGGCGTCGTCGTCGACTGACCGGCTCAGCGGCGCTCGTCGGCCTGTTGGCTCGACCAGGCGCGGTCGGCCGCCATGATGCTCGCCGGCGAGTCGAGGTCGACGCCGGCGCGGGTCGCTGCGCGCCGCACCCGTGGTGAGTCGAGGTCGGGGCGCCGCACCGTCTTGGGCGTGATGCGTCGGTCCGCTTCGGCACGTGGTCGCTGGCGGGCCGTCTGCTCGGCGGCGCCGGCATCTGCGCGTGCTGTCGTCGCGGGAGTCACCGTGACCGCGGCGCCCGTGAGGGGTGCGCCGGCGAGGGGGCTGTACCCGTCGCGGTGACCGGCGGTGTTGGGGTGGTAGCTCTCGCTGATCGGGTTGCTCAGGCCGTTGACCCACTCGGGGTCGTCGCACACCGCGTGGCCGGTGAAGCGGGAGGTCGGGTCGACGAAGGTGAAGCCTGCAGACGTGGCTGCCGTCCGCAGCCGGGCGTTGAGCAGGTCGGCCGTGCCATTGAGCCGGGTCTGCTCCTCCGGCGCGAACCAGGTGAGGGCGTTGCAGTCCTCGCCCATGAAGAGGCGCGGGTAGCCCACGACGACGACGCTGGCGCTGGGCGCCTTGGTGCGGATGGAGCCGAAGAGCGTGGAGAGCCGGCCCGGCAGGGTCGAGGTGATCGTGGACTGCGCGGTGTCGATCGCGCCGTTGCAGTCGCTCGACCAGCCCGGCAGAGCGCACTCGGTGAGCACATCGGCGAAGCCCGCGTCGTTGCCGCCGACGGAGATGCTCACCCGGTCGGTCGAGGACGACAGGGCCCCAGCTGAGTCGCCGCGACGTCGGCTGTCGTCCAGGTAGCTGCCGGTGCCGGTGCCGGAGGAGTAGGAGTCGCCGAGGGCGACGTAGCGGTCGCCCGGGGCGCGTCGGGTGTCAGTCCCCGCGGGCGCCGACGAGACGCAGTGCGAGGGCGCCGTAGGTCTGCGCGATCGAAGCCGGCGTGGTTCGCTTGATGCCGGGGTGGTACCAGCGGGCGACGTCGACGACGAGGGAGAGTGCGGCGAGGGCCGTGGCCCGCACGTCGCTCACCGCGAACTCGCCGGTTGCCACACCGTCGCTGATGATCGCCTCGACGACGCCGTCGATCTCCCTCCGCAGGGTGAGCACCTCGCGCTGGTGGTCGGGGGAGAGGTGGCGGAACTCGTACTGGACGATGCGGGCGACCTGGTGCTGCTCGGCGTGCCAGCGGGCGAAGGCCGAGATGACCTCCTGCAGGGCGTCGGTCGGGGAGCCCGCCTCGGCGGCGGCCGCGGCGAGGGCATCGCGGGCACCCTCGTGCCCGACGCGACTGAGCTGGAAGAGCAGGTCCTCCTTGCTCGCGAAGTGGACGTAGACCCCAGCGGGTGACAGGCCGGCGCGCGAGGCGATGTCGCGCGTGGTGGTGGCGTGGAATCCCTTGTCGGCGAAGGCATCCGCTGCGGCCTCGAAGAGCCGCACGACGGTGGGGTTGTCATGCGCCGGGAGCGAAGGGGTAGGCGTCGTCACGTTGACAGCATGCCTCTTGGCGACGACACTAAGCAAGCGCTTAGTGCGATGTCGCACACCACGTCCCAGGAGAGGTGACCATGCCCCGCAACATCTACGACGAGGACCACGAGTCCTTCCGTTCCTCCGTCAAGGAGTTCGTCGACCGCACGCTCGTGCCGCGCGCGGAGTCGATGATCGCCGAGCACACCATCCCTCGTGAGGTGTGGCTCGAGGCCGGCAAGCAGGGCTTCTTCGGCCTGACGATCCCCGAGGAGTTCGGCGGCGCCGGCATCGACGACTACCGCTTCAACGCGGTCCTGGCCGAGGAGCTCGCCAAGTTCAACGTCGCGGTGTCCTCGTGCTTCGGCATCCACGCCGACATCACCGCTCCGTACATCGTCGCCCTGGGCACCGAGGAGCAGAAGCAGCGCTGGCTGCCGCAGGTCGCCACCGGCGAGAAGATCCTCTCCATCGGCATGACCGAGCCCAACGGTGGCTCCGACCTCGCCGCACTGAAGTCCACGGCGGTCAAGGCCGACGACGGCTCCGGCGACTGGATCATCAACGGCTCCAAGACCTTCATCACCAACGGTCACCAGTGCGACCTCGCGGTCGTCGCGATCCGGACCGACCCCTCCAAGGGCGCCAAGGGCATCTCCCTCTTCGTCCTCGAGAAGGAGGACGAGGGCTTCACCAAGGGCCAGCCCCTGGACAAGGTCGGCCAGCCCGAGTCCGACACCTCCGAGCTCTTCTTCGACAACGTGCGTGTCCCCGCCGACCGCCTGCTCGGGCCCGAGGGCATGGGCTTCATCTCGATGATGCAGAAGCTCCCGCAGGAGCGCCTCGGCAATGCCGTGGGCTGCGTCGCGCACGCCCAGCAGATCCTCGAGGAGACGATCGAGTACACCAAGGAGCGCAAGGCCTTCGGTCAGCCGATCGGCTCCTTCCAGCACAACAAGTTCAAGATCGCCGAGCTCGTCACGAGCCTCGAGGTCGCCCAGGCCTACGTCGACGACTGCGTCGCCGCGCACGCCGAGGGCAAGCTCTCCGCCGTCGACGCCGCCAAGGCGAAGTGGTGGGCCGCCGAGACCCAGAGCAAGGTCCTCGACGAGTGCGTGCAGCTGCACGGTGGCTACGGCTACATGAACGAGTACCGCGTGGCCCGCGCCTGGCGCGATGCCCGGATCAACAAGATCTGGGCGGGCACCAACGAGATCATGAAGGAGCTCATCGGCCGCGACCTGGGCCTGTGACGCCAGACGCATGCGAGGTCGTGGGCGACGAAGGAGCCTGCGGCTGCGCGGAGTCGGCGGAGCAGGCCCCAAGAATCGGTCTGTGACACCGGGCTAGCGCCACACGGCAGGCCCACCCCGTGAGACGGGGTGGGCCTGCCTTCGTCTTCCCTGCGTGATTTGAGACACTGGGAGACCAGCGAGGCGAAAGGAGCCCGGTGAGCACCACAGCGCACGTCATCACGGTCTCGAACCGGGTGAGCGCCGGCGAGCGGGAGGACCTGTCGGGTCGCACCGCGGTCGAGCTCCTGGAGGCGGCCGGCCTCGAGACGACGACGAGTGTCGTTCCGGACGGCGCGGACGAGGTCGAGTCCGTCCTGCGCGCCTCCATCGCGGCGGGGTACCGCCTGATCATCACCAGCGGTGGTACCGGCGTGACGCCCACCGACCGGACGCCGGAGGGCACGGCCCCGGTCCTGGACCGGGAAGTCCCCGGTCTCGCCGAGCTGCTGCGGGCCGAGGGCTCGCGGCACACTCCCTTCGCCGCGATCTCCCGTGGACTGGTCGGTGTCGTGGACGCCTCCCCGGACCACCCGGGTGCCCTCGTCGTCAACCTCCCCGGCAGCCCCACGGGGGTCCGTGAGGGCCTGGACGTGCTCCTGCCCCTCGTCGAGCACGTCCTCGACCAGATCGCCGGAGGCGACCACTGATGGCACACACCGCGTGGATCGCCACCGACCCGATCGACCTGACGGCCATGCTCGCGAGCGTGAGCGGGCCGTCCCACGGAGCCGTCGCGAGCTTCGTCGGGCAGGTGCGCGACCACGACCCCGAGGCCACGGGCGAGGTGGTGGCGCTGCGCTACACCTGCCACCCGGACGCCCAGCGCTTCATCGAGGAGATCGTCTCGGCGACGATCGTCCGGCACGACCCGCAGGGCTTGGCCGAGGTGCAGGCGACCCACCGCGTCGGTGACCTCGACGTCGGTGACCTGGCGCTCGTCGTCACCGTGGGCAGCGCCCACCGGGGTCTCGCCTTCACCCTCTGCCGCGCCGTCGTCGAGGCGGTCAAGCACGAGCTGCCGGTGTGGAAGCAGCAGTTCGAGGCCGATGGCTCGCACGCCTGGTCGGGGCTGAGCTGCTGATGTCCCGCCCGCTGATCGATCCCCACGGTCGCGTCCACCGCGACCTGCGGGTCTCGCTGACCGACAAGTGCAACCTGCGCTGCACCTACTGCATGCCGGCCGAGGGCCTGCCCTGGCTGCCCAAGGACGAGCTGCTCACGACCCCCGAGCTGCTCACCCTCGTCGAGGCGGCGGTCACGGCGGGCATCACCGAGGTGCGTCTCACGGGTGGCGAGCCGCTCGTGCGCCCCGATGTCGTCGAGATCGTCTCGGGCATCGCGGCGATGGAGGGCCCGCAGGGCCGTCCCGAGGTGTCGATGACGACCAATGGTCTGGGCCTGGCCAAGATCGCGCCGGCGCTCAAGGAGGCCGGTCTGACCCGGGTCAACGTCAGTCTCGACACGCTGCACCCAGAGCGCTTCCACGAGATCACGCGTCGTGACCGCTTCGACGACGTCGTCGCCGGCATGGCGGCCGCCCACGAGGCCGGGCTGCGGCCGGTCAAGGTCAACTCGGTGCTCCAGCGTGGCATCAACGACGACGAGGTCGTCGACCTGACGCGGTGGGCGGTCGAGCGCGGCTACGAGCTGCGCTTCATCGAGCAGATGCCGTTGGACGCCCAGCACAGCTGGGAGCGTACGGAGATGATCACCGGGCAGGAGATCCTCGCGTCGCTGCGTGCCGAGTTCGACCTCGAGGAGCTGCCCGGGCGAGGGGCCGCCCCGGCCGAGCGCTTCCGCATCGACGGCGGCCCGGCGACGGTGGGTGTCGTCGCCTCGGTGACGATGCCCTTCTGCGGGTCGTGCGACCGGCTGCGCCTCACGGCCGACGGCCAGCTGCGCAACTGCCTCTTCGCCAACGGCGAGACGGACCTGCGTGGGCCGCTGCGCTCCGGCGCGACGGAGGAGGAGATCCATGCTCTCGTGCACGAGTGCCTGGCGCTCAAGCTGCCCGGCCACGGGATCAACGAGCCCGGCTTCCTCCAGCCGCCGCGTCCGATGAGCGCCATCGGCGGATGACTCACCCCCCGGCGAAGGGGGGCAGCACGTCGATCGTCGCTCCGGCGGTGACCGGTGTGGAGTCGTCGTCGACGTAGCGGCCGGCGTGCAGCACGGAGCACCGCTCGAGGACCTCGCTCAGCCGATCCCCGTGCGCCCGACGGGCAGCCGCGAGCACCTCTCCGACTGTGGCGCCGTCGAGCTGCTCCTCGTCGGTGCCGGCCGCCTCGGCGGCGCCGGCGAAGTACCGGATCGTCGTGCTGCTCATGCCTGCTCCGTCCTCGACGCCGGGGGCAGCGTCGACTCGAGGTGCGATCGTAGGGAGTCCAGGTCGACCGGGCGGCCCTGCTCCTGCAGGCGCCCGACGGCCAGGCCGAGGATGTAGGCGCCGACCGGCGCCATGGGCCGCTCGAAGTCGTGCGCGATGGTCTTCGTCATCGCGAGGATGCTGCGCACGTCGACGGCCTCGGGGTCGAGCCCCAGTGCGGCGCAGGCGTGCTCGATCCAGTCGGCCCAGCGCTCCTCGGCCGGTCCGTCGTCGGTCCGGGTGCTCATCGCTCGTCCTCCTGCTGGGTGGGCTCGTCACGGGGCTCGAGCCGTTGGGCCCACGCGGCGAGGTCGGCCCAGGTGTCGATGTCGGCGACGTCGGCGCGGCTCGCCGGCACGGTGACGAGGGTCGCCTCGGCGAAGAGCTCGTGGAGGGCCCGGTCGCGCGGTGAACCCAGCCGCTCGAGGCCGCGGCGCAGCGTGCTCGTGCGGTGGATACCGAGCAACCACTGGGGGCGGTCGTCGGCGTCGGCCAAGCACCAGCCGTCGTGGTCATCGGTCGTGACGTCCGTGCTGCGGACCGCCCACGACCACGCGGCGAGCAGTCGACCCAGCGCGGGGAGGGGGTTGGCCAGGTCGCACGACGCGACCAGGGTCCACTCGGCGGCTCCGCCGGCGGCGTCCAGGGCCGACAGCCCGGCGGCGACGCCTGCGACGGGTCCGCCCCGGGGCGGGTCCTCGAGCGTGCGGTGGACACCGTCGGGGACGGCGACGTCACCGACGACGGTGATGGTGTCCGCGTCGGCCACGGCGACGAGCACCCGGTCGAGCAGGCGCTGGCCGTCGAGCTCGAGGTCGGCCTTGCTCGCGCCGCCGAGGCGGGAGCCGGTGCCGCCGGCGAGGATCACCGCGTCAAAGGGGGTGGGCTCGCTCATGCGCCCTCCCGCATCCACGTGCCGCTGCGGCCGCCGGTCTTCGTCAGCAGCCTGATGTCGGTGATGTGGGCGCTGCGGTCGCGACCCTTGACCATGTCGACGACGGCCAGCGCGGCGACCGAGACGCTCGTCAGGGCCTCCATCTCGACGCCCGTGCGGTCCGCGGTCCGGACGGTCGCGGTGATGTCGACGCCGTCGTCGGTGATCGCCAGGTCGACGACGGCTCCGTGCACGCCGATGACGTGCGCGAGGGGCAGCAGCTCGGGTGTCTTCTTCGCCGCCTGGATGCCGGCGATGCGGGCGACGGCGAGGACGTCCCCCTTCGGTACGGAGCCGTCCCGCAGGAGCGCGACGGTCTCTGCTGAGGTCACCACGCGGCCTGCGGCGGTGGCCGATCGGATCGTCGGCTGCTTGTCGGTGACATCGACCATGCGGGCGTGGCCCGCGGTGTCGAGGTGGGTCAGCGGGTGGTCCATCTACAGGCTCCTGACCCCGACGAGGTCGCCGGGCTCGACGGTGTCGGTCTCCTCGTCGACGACGGCCAGCGCGTGGGCGCCACCGAGCGAGGTGGCCATGTGCGAGGCGGATCCCCGCCGGTGGGCCGGGGTGGCGACGAGGCGTCCCTCGTCGTCGCTCGTGAGGCGCACGGGGACGAACTGCCGGCGTCCCTCGGGGGATCGCCAGCCGGTGCCGGCGACCGCGAGCGTCGCACCGCCGGGTGCCTCGCGGCCGAGCAGGCGGTCGATCACGGGCCGGCCGAAGACCTCGAAGGAGATCGCGGTGCTCACCGGGTTGCCGGGGAAGGCCAGCACGGGCACGCCGTGCCACCGGGCCCAGCCCTGTGGCTTGCCGGGTTGCATGCGCACGTGGCGGAAAACCCCGTCCGCGGACTCCTGCAGGACGATGCGGGAGACGTCGAAGTCACCCACGCTCACCCCGCCGGTGAGGATGATCAGGTCGCTGCCCCGTGCGAGCTCGTCGAGGCCCGAGGTGAAGGCCGCCCGCTCGTCCCCGAGGACGACGGGTCCGCGCACCTCGACCCCGAGCTCGGTGAGGGTGGCGGCGAGGTGGGTGCCGTTGGACTCGAAGATCTGGCCCCGCTCCAGCGCCCCACCGGGGGCGACGAGCTCGTCACCGGTGGCTGCGACGGCGACGACCGGGCGGCGTCGCACGGAGACGGCGGCGGTGCCGGCGGCCGCGAGCGTGCCGAGCACGCGTGCGGTGACCGTCACCCCGGCGTCGGCGACGACGTCATCGGCCCGCACGTCCTCGCCGGCGCCGCGCAGGTGCTGTCCGGGCTCGACGGTCCCGGTGATGGTCACGCTGTCGTGGCCGCCGTCGGTGAGCTCGACCGGGACGATCGTGTCGGCGTCCGTGGGCACGGGTGCGCCGGTCATGATGCGCACGCACTCGCCGGCGGCGAGGGCGGGGTCGAGCGAGGATCCGGCGGCGACCGCACCGACGACGCGCAGCGTGCTCGTCCCGTCGGTGAGGTCGGCGTGGCGCACGGCGTAGCCGTCCATGCCCGAGTTGGCGAAGGCGGGCACATCACCGCGGGCCCGCACCGGCTCGGCGAGGACCCGGCCGAGGGCCTGGGCCAGGGGGACCTGCTCGGTGTCCGTGAGTGGCCCGCTGCCGGCGAGCAGGTCGGTGAGCAGCTCCTCGCGGTACTCGTCGACGGTCAGCAGGACGCGGGCGGTGGGGCCGGTCATGAGTGGGACTCCTGGGCGAGCGGGACCGGGTCGGGCCAGGCGAGCATGCCGCCGTCGAGGACGTGCAGCTGCACGAAGCCGCGGGCACGCAGCGTGGTCGCCGCGAGTCGGGCCCGCGCCCCGGAGTGGCACACGAGCACGATGTCACGGTCGGTCGGCAGCCCGGCGCTGGAGGCCGGGTCACCCGTGAGGGTCGGCACGGGGATGTGGACGGCGCCGGGGACGCTGCCGGCAGCCAGCTCGTGCGCCTCACGCACGTCGAGGACGAAGGGGGCGTGCGCCCCGGAGAGCTGGTCGGCCAGGTCGGCAGAGGAGACGAGGGGGGTGCCCCCGGGCTCGGCGTCCTCGACCGTGGCGGGCAGGACCGCCTGGGGGCGGGTGCGTGGCCCGCGAGCGACGAGGGGCAGCTCGCGCTGGGTGGCGGCGAGCACGTCGACGAAGAGCAGCCGGCCGAGGAGGGGCGCACCGACACCGGTGATGAGCTTGATCGCCTCGGTCGCCATCATCGAGCCGACCTGGCCGACAAGTGGTCCGACAACGCCGGCGTCACCGCAGGCGGGCACCGACCCGGGGGCCGGTGGTCGCGGGAAGAGGTCGCGCAGCCCCGGGGCGGGGTGGCCCTCCGGCGCTGCGGTCCAGAAGACGGTGAGGTGGGCCTCGGTGCGGTAGACGGCTGCCCAGACGAGAGGGACACCGAGCTCGTCGCAGGCGTCGGCCACCGCGTAGCGGGTCTCGAAGTTGTCGCTGCCGTCGAGCACGATGTCGTGGTCGGCGAGCATCGCGGCGGCATTGTCGGCAGTGAGGTGGTCGGTGATCCCAACGATCTCGACGTCGGGGTTGACGGCCCGCACCCGCTCGAGGGCGCTGTCGACCTTGGGCCGACCCACGTCGGCGCTCGAGTGGATGACCTGCCGCTGCAGGTTGGTCTCGTCGACCACGTCGTCGTCGACGACGGTGATCCGACCGACGCCGGCCGCAGCCAGGTAGAGCAGCGAGGGGGAGCCGAGTCCACCGGCCCCGATGACGGCGACGCGGGCCGCGAGGAGGCGACGCTGGCCCCCTTCGCCGATGGCGGGCATGAGCAGATGGCGCGAGTAGCGGCTCACCTGCTCCCCGGTCAGCGCCGGTCCGGGGGCAACGAGCGGTGGGAGGCCCATGTACCGACCGTAGTTCACCAGTGCTGCGGGTCGCTGCCCGGTCTCATCGCGCCGTGCGACCCCCGCTCAGCCCACGGGCTTGATCCGCACCATGGCCTCCTGGGCGATGGTCGCGACGAGGACACCCTCCTCGGTGAAGACCTTGCCGACCATGAGCCCGCGACCGGAGCGGGTCGAGGGCGACTCCTGGTCGTAGAGCAGCCAGGCGCCCGGGTCGACGGGGCGGTGGAACCAGATGGTGTGGTCGATGGTCGCCGGCGTCAGCCCGGGCTCGGACCAGGTCAGACCGTGGGCCCGCAGCATGCTGTCGATCGGCGTGTAGTCCGAGGCGAAGGCGAGGACGGCACACCGGGTCAGCTGGTCGTGGGGGAGCTGGGCGATGGTCCGGAACCACACCCGCTGGTGACCGTCCTGCTCGGGGGCCGGCGCCATCATGATGTCGCCGTCGACGTAGCGGTGGTCGACGGGCCGGGTGGCGACGTACTTGGCGCGCGGGTGGTCGATGGCGCCGTAGCTGTCGCCGATCGACTCGAGCTCGTCGGGGCCGGGCACGTCGGGAGCCTCGACCTGGTGGTCGAGGCCGTCGGAGGGGTCCTGGAAGGACGCGGTCATCGACAGGATCGGGCGTCCGTGCTGCAGCGCGTGGACACGACGGGTCGAGAAGGAGCGGCCGTCGCGCATCCGCTCGACGGCGAAGCGGATCGGCAGGTCCGAGTCCCCGGGACGCATGAAGTAGGCATGCAGCGAGTGCGGCATCCGGTGCGGCATCTCGGGGAGGACGGTGCGCCCGGCCGCCATGAGCGCCTGCGCGAGCACCTGTCCGCCGAAGACCCGCCCGTGCGGCATGGCGATGCTCTCGCCCTCGAAGACGTCGGCCGAGCTCGCGCCGAGCTCGCCCACCCCGTCGGCCCCCTCGACGCGGATGGTCGCGTGACCGACCTCCTGGAGCTCGAGCGTCGCCAGAGCGGTGCTCAGGTTGATGCGCTGTGCCTGCTCGACGGAGTCTGCGGCCATGGTGCTCCTCGGTGTCACGTGGTCAACGGACCGAGCCTAGGCGAGAGGGGTGCCCGGGGTCAGCATCGGTCTACCGTGCGGACCGCGCGGGCTCACCCGTCGACGGCGAGGGCGAAGGGGAGGACCTCCCGTGCTCCGGCCCGACGCAGGGCCCGAGCCGCCGTGGTCATCGTCCACCGGGAGTGGACGACGTCGTCGACGAGGAGGACCGGTCCGGTGAGGCCCGGGAGCTGGTGGGCGAGCTCGGGGTCGACGGTCAGCCGCTCCCACACCCCGGCGAGGCGGTAGGCGGAGTTGCCGCCGGGCTCGCCCACGGGTCCGCCCTCGACGGGGGTGAGCGCACCGAGCACCGGCAGCCGGCCGATCTGCCCGAGCTGATCGGCGAGCGAGGTGACGAGTGTCGGACGAGACCGCGAGGGGACGACGACGATGCCGGCGGGGCGGGTCTGCCACCCCCACTCGGCGAGCACCCGGACGACGGCGCGGACCACCTCGTCCGGTACCGGCTGGTCCTCGGAGAGGAGCTCGCGCAGCCGTGGGCCCCAGCCGAGGTCGGTGACGCGCGCCAGGGCGCGGCCGGGCGACATGGCCTCGTCGGCGGGGATGCGTCCCTTGACCGGGACCCCGAGACGGTCCATGCCGCTGGGCCACTGGGCCCGCGGGTCGAGGTCGACACCGGTCCGGTCGAGCGTGGAGCGGGCCGAGCCGAGTGCGTCGTCGGCCACCTCGGCGTCGATCCAGGGCCCGGCGCAGCGGTCGCATCGGCCGCAGTCCTGTGCGCTCGCGTCGTCGAGGGTGCGCTGGAGGAAGGCCATCCGGCATCCGGTGGTGTCGATGTAGTCGAGCATGTGCTGCTGCTCGGCCTCACGGGCGGCGGCGACCCGCTCGTAGCGCTCCGCGTCGTAGACCCACGGTTGGCCGGTGCCGATCCAGCCACCGCTCACCCGCTGGACTGCGCCGTCGACGTCGAGCACCTTGAGCAGCAGCTCCAACCGCGTGCGGCGGATGTCGACGATCGTCTCGAGGGCACCCGTCGACAGGGGACGGCCGGCCTCGGCGAGCGCGGTGATGACGGCGGCGGCCTGGTCCTCGCGGGGCATGGACGAGGAGGCGAAGTGCTTCCAGATCGACACGTCGTCGTGCCCGGGCAGCAGGACCACGTCGGCCCGCTCCGTGGCGCGGCCGGCGCGACCGACCTGCTGGTAGTAGGCGACGGGCGACGAGGGGGCACCGAGGTGGACGACGAACCCGAGGTCGGGCTTGTCGAAGCCCATGCCGAGGGCGCTCGTCGCGACGAGGGCCTTGACCCGGTTGTGGCGCAGGGCCTCCTCCATCGACGCCCGCTCCTCCGCGTCGGACCGGCCGGTGTAGGCGGCGACCTCGTGGCCGGCGGCCTGCAGCGCGGCGGCGACGTCCTCGGCAGCGCTCACCGTCAGGGTGTAGATGATGCCGCTGCCCTCGAGCCGGCCGAGTTGGGTGGTGAGCCAGGCGAGGTGGCGGTCCATCCCGGACCGTGGGAGGACGGCCAGCCGGAGGCTGTCGCGGGCGAGCGGCCCGCGGACGGTGAGGACCTCGCCCTCGGTGCCGGCTGCCAGCTGCTCGGCGACGTCGTGGACGACGCGCTCGTTGGCCGTCGCGGTCGTCGCGAGCACCGGGGTGCCCGCGGGGAGCTCGCCGAGCAGGTCCTTGATCCGGCGGTAGTCGGGGCGGAAGTCATGGCCCCAGTCGCTGACGCAGTGCGCCTCGTCGACGACGAGCAGACCGCACCGCCGGGTGAGGTCGGGCAACTGCTCGGCGCGGAACCGGGGGTTGTTGAGCCGCTCGGGGCTGACGAGCAGGACGTCGACCTCGTCGCGGGCGAGCCGGCCACGGACCTCGTCCCACTCCTGGGCGTTGGCCGAGTTCATCGACACGGCGCGCACGCCGGCCCGCTCGGCGGCGGCGATCTGGTCGCGCATGAGCGCGAGCAGCGGCGAGACGATCAGCGCGGGGCCGGCTCCCTTCGCCCGCTGCAGGCGTGAGGCGACGAAGTAGACCGCGGACTTGCCCCACCCGGTGCGCTGGACGACGAGCACCCGCCGCCCACCCCCGACGAGGGCCTCGATCGCCTCCAGCTGTCCGTCGCGGAAGGTGACGTCGTCGCGACCGACGAGCTGCCGCAGGACAGCGGTCGCGTCGTCGTGGAGGGAGCTGGTCTGTGTGGTCATCGTGGTCAACCGTAGGTCAGCCCACCGACGACGAGCCGGCCGCCGACGGGGGATGGGGATGACCGCGACGGTCGGTGGGAGGATGTGGACATGACGAGCGAGACCACCGAGCCGGGGGCCTTCACGGCCGAGATCGGCCTGCGCTGGGGCGACATGGACGCCTACGGCCACGTCAACAACGTCCAGTACCACCGGCTGCTCGAGGAGGCCCGGATCCGCGCCTTCGGCCGCTGGTTCCACGCCAGCGGTGGTGACAGCATGCTCCGCTCGGGGGTGCTCCTCGCCCGACAGGAGATCGAGTTCCTCGAGCAGCTCACCTATCGTCCCGAGCCGGTGCTCATCGACATGTGGGTCACCGCCGTCGGCGGAGCCAGCTGGGACATGGGCTACACCATCCGTGACGAGGACGTCGTCTTCGCCCGCGCCGAGTCGACCCTCGTCGCCTTCGACCTGGCCACGCAGGGTGCCCGTCGGCTGACCGACGACGAGCGCGCCGCCCTGAGCGCCCAGCTCGGCGGACCGGTGCCGATGCGACGGCGCCGATGACCTCCCTTCGTCTCGTCGACGAGGAGAGCGCCGCCGACCTCGCGACCTACCTCGCCCGGGCCCGCCGCGTCGACGAAGGGGGCTTCGTCCGTCTCCAGGCCGTCGGCCCCGTGCTCGCGGCGTGGACCTGCGTGCTGCCGGGGCGCGGCCTGACCAACTCCGGGCTGGTGCTCGGTCTGCGGACCTTCGCGCTCGCGGAGCCCACGCAGCGCGATCTCACCGTGCCCATCGGTGCCGTGACCGACCGCCTCGCTCGCGGCGGTGTCGAGCTGCAGGACCCGCCGGTCCTGGCCTCGCCCGGGTGGTCGGCGGTCAGTCCGCCCCGGTCGGGCTGGGAGCGCGTCGGTCAGGTGCCCGACACGGCGCTGCAGGACCACGCTCGCGACGGGATCGCCGAGATCGCCCGCGGGGTGCCGGAGGGGGCCGGCTCCGCCGCCGTCGCCGACCTGCGCGCCCGCGTCTGGATGCGGCTGACCGACACGGTGCCCCCGGTGCCTGCGGGCACCGCCTTCGCGCTCCACGCGCTCGGCTTCCTGCGGCCCGCGCCGGAGGCCCGGGCCGAGGTGCACGCGCTCGGGCCGTGGACCCGGGTCTCGACCGACCGGGGCTTCGTCATCGCCCGCTGACCCGGTCGTCGGCGCCCCCATAGGCTGGGGGCGTGGACGATCACCTCGCCGACCTGCCCACCGACATCGACGACGCGGCCCTCGCGGCGGCCCTGACCCGGCAGGCGGCGATGCTCGCCGCCCGCATGCGCTCGGAGGGCCTGCGCGCGCAGCACAAGACCTCGATCTCCGACGTCGTCACGGCCGCTGACCACGCGGCCGAGGAGCTCGTCGAGAGCACCCTGCGTCGCCTGCGCCCCGACGACGGCATCGTCGGGGAGGAAGGCGCCGAGGCGCCGTCCCGCTCCGGCCGGACCTGGGTCATCGACCCGGTCGACGGGACCTACAACTTCCTCTCCGGGCTCGGCACCTGGTGCAGCGCGCTCGCCCTGCGCGACGGCGAGGGCCTCGTGCTCGGCGCCGTCCACCAGCCAGCGGTCGACGAGTCGTGGATCGGCGGTCGTGGCCTGCCGACGCGCCTCAACGGCACCGCGGTGGGTGAGCTGGCCGACCTGCCGCTGGCCGAGGTCGCCATGGCGACCTATCTCCACCCCGCCGTCCTGCCCGACGACTCCCTGCGCGAGCCCTGGCTCGCGGCGCTCTCCGGCGCGGCCACCGTGCGGATGTTCGGCTCCGGCTCGTGCGACCTCGCGGCCGTCGCGGCCGGGCGCCTCGGCGTCTGGGCCCAGCAGTCGGTCCCCGAGTGGGACTGGCTGCCCGGCGCAGCGCTCGTCACCGCCGCCGGCGGGCGCGCCGATCAGGTCGAGGCCCGCGGGCACGTGTGGAGCGTCGCCGGTCGGCCGACGGCCGTGGGCCAGGTCGCCGCGGCGCTGCAGTCCTGACGCGCAGCTGCGGGTCCCGAGGCAGCGGCGCCGGCCGCACACCGTCACGGGCGAAGCGGGTGGCCCCGCTCCGCGAGCACGTCCCGCAGGATGTCGATGCGGTCGGTGACGATGCCGTCGACCCCGAGGTCGAGCAGCCGGTGCATCTCGTCGGGGTCGTCGATGGTCCACACGTGCACCTGCTTGCCCAGCGCGTGCGCGGCGGCGACGAGGCGGGGCGTGACGAGGGTGATGCTCGCCCGTCCGACCCGCTGCGAGACCGGGATCTGCAGCGCCTGCGAGGGGGAGCGGAGCAGGCGGGTCACCACGCGGGGCAGCAGCCGTGTGAGCGCGACGTCGCGCGGCCCGGCCGAGGTGGCCAGGCGTGGGCCGAGGTCGCGGCGCACGAGCCGGAGCCGGGCGTCGTCGAAGGACCCGATGCACACCCGGTCGGTGGCGTCATGGCGGCGGATGGCGTCGACGAGCGGCCCGATGGCCCCCGGCGCCTTGATGTCGATGTTGAAGCGTGCTTGGGGGAAGGTCTCGAAGAGCTCGTCCAGCGTGGGGACGGCGTCAAGGCCGTGGATGCGGGCTGCGGAGATTTCGCTCCAGGGCAGCTCGGCGATGGCACCGCAGGCGTCGGTCACCCGGTCGAGCACGTCGTCGTGGAAGGCGACGAGCTGCCCGTCGGCCGTCGCGTGAACGTCGGTCTCGAGGTAGCGGTAGCCGAGGTCGACGGCCTGCCGGAAGGCGTGGACGGTGTTTTCGCGACCGACGTTGGGGGCGTAGGTCGAGCCGCCCCGGTGCGCGAGCGCGAGCGGCGTCGCCTGGTCAAAGTAGGGGTAGTCGCTCGCGGACCTCACGTGGTCACGCTACTCGTCGGGACGGGCACCCCGTCGTCCCCAGGGCTCAGTGCTCGGCGACGCAGAACTCGTTGCCGTCGGGGTCGGCCATCGTCACCCACCGGAAGTCGCCCATCCGGCGCGGCTCGACGACCGAGGCGCCGACGCCGGTGAGCCGCTCGACCTCGGCATCGAGGTCAGATGCCCCGAGGTCGAGGTGCAGCCGGTTCTTCCCCGGCGTCGGGTCGTCGACCCGCTGGAAGGAGAGCATCGGGCCACCGGGCAGCTGGACGGTGACGAACCACCCGTCGTTGGTCTCGCGGACCTCTCCGCCCGTCTGCTCGGCCCACCAGGTGCCGAGCCGCAGGGCGTCCGTCGTGTCGGTCGTGATCATGCCGAGCGTGAGGGTCATGCCCCGACCGTAGCGACGGCCTCTGACTGCGGTCGAGACCTCAGTCGATGAAGGCGTCGATCCGCTCGATCGTCGCCGCCGTCACCGCCGCCTCGTACCCGGGGAGGTCGGGGTCGGTGAAGAGGTGGCCGTGGCCGGGTGCCACGTGGTCCTCGAAGGGAGCCCCGCTCGCCTCGACCGCCGCCCCCAGCAGGGACACGTCCGATGGGGCGATCCACGGGTCGTCGGCGTGGCGGTGCACCTGCACCGGCACGCCGGACCAGTCGTGCCGCGGGGCCGCGACGGAGTGGAGCAGGATCGCGGCGCGGGCGCGTGGACGACGTGCGGCGAGCCGCTGGGCGAACCACGCGCCGAGCGAAAATCCGGCGAGCACCGTCACCGGCGGTAGGGCCGCGGCGAGCTCGCGGACGGTCTCGAAGTACTCGGGGTGGGCGTCGCGGTGCGCGATGCCCGGCGCCTCCTCGTCGAAGACGTGCCCCTCGTAGTAGTCGGGGACGGTCACCTCGTGGCCGCACTCGCGCAGCAGGTCGGCGAAGGCGTGCACGCCCGGCCGCAGCCCGAGGGCGGAGTGCAGGAGCAGGACGTCGGCCATCAGGGCAGCTCGGCCCAGACGGCCGTGTCGGCGGGGACCCGTCCGTCGACGAGCTCGCCGGAGGCGACGAGGACGCTGGCGCCCTCGGGCAGCCCGATCTGCTCGGTGGAGAGGTTGGCCACGACGAGGGTGCGGGCCCCGTCCGGTGCGGTGGCGACGTAGCCGAGGACGTCGTCGCCCGGCCCCTCGACCTCGGCGAGGGCCGCCAGCCCGAGGCGCCGCTCGCGGCGCAGCCGCAGGAGGGTGCGGTAGAGCTCGAGCGTCGACCCCTCGACCCCGGTCTGGGCGTCGACCGCCAGGTCGGAGTAGGCCGCCGGCTGAGGCAGCCACGCGGCACCGGTGGGGGAGAAGCCCAGGGCGGGGGCGCCCTGCTCCCAGGCCATGGGGACACGGCAGCCGTCACGCCCGAGCTCCACTCCGCCGGTCCGGGCGAAGGTCGGGTCCTGGCGCACCTCGTCGGGCAGGCTCGTGTGCTCGGGCAGGCCGAGCTCCTCGCCCTGGTAGACGTAGGCGCCGCCGGGGAGGGCGAGCATGAGCGTCGTCGCCGCACGGGCCCGGCGCAGGCCGCGCTCGGCGTCCGGCTGCGGGTCGTCGGCGCCGATCCCGTTGGGGCGGGGTCGACCGTCGGGCAGCCCGAAGCGGCTCGCGTGGCGCAGCACGTCGTGGTTGCTCAACACCCAGGTCGACGGGGCACCGACGGAGTCGTTGGCCGCGAGCGAGCGGCGGATCGCCGCGCCCAGCGGACCGGCCTGCCACTGGGTCTCGAGGAAGTCGAAGTTGAAGGCCTGGTGGAACTCGTCGGAGCGCACGTAGCGGGCGAGCCGGTCGGCGGGGTTGACCCAGGCCTCCGCGCACATGATCCGGGCCGGTTCGCCGTAGCCGTCGAGCAGCTCGCGCCATGCCCGGTAGATCTCGTGGACCCCGTCCTGGTCCCAGTAGGGGGCCTCGTGGGTCACCTCCATGAGCCCGCCGGGGTGCTTGCCGAAGCTCGGGAAGGTCTGGTCCTTGACGAGGCCGTGGGCGACGTCGACGCGAAATCCGTCGACCCCGCGGTCGAGCCAGAAGCGCAGCGTCGTCTCGAAGTCCTCGCGCACCTGCGGGTTGGTCCAGTCGAGGTCGGGCTGGCTCGGGTCGAAGAGGTGGAGGTACCACTGCCCGGGGGAGCCGTCGGGCTCGGTCACCCGGGTCCAGGCGCCGCCGCCGAAGTTGGCCAGCCAGTCCGTCGGGGGCTGCGACCCGTCGTCGCCGAGCCCGTCCCGGAAGACGTAGCGGGCCCGCTCGGGGCTGCCGGGGCCGGCGGCCAGGGCCTGCTGGAACCACGCGTGGTCGGAGGAGGTGTGGTTGGGCACGAGGTCGACGACGACGCGCAGCCCGAGCTCGTGGGCCCGGGCGATCATCGTGTCCGCGTCGGCGAGGGTGCCGAAGAGCGGGTCGACGTCGCGGTGGTCGGCGACGTCGTAGCCGGCGTCGCGCTGGGGCGACCGGTAGAAGGGGGAGAGCCACACCGCGTCGACACCGAGGTCACGCAGGTGCTCCAGCCGGGAGGTGATGCCCGGCAGGTCGCCGACGCCGTCGCCGTCGCCGTCGGCCCACGAGCGCGGGTAGATCTGGTAGATCACGGCATCGCGCCACCACGGGCTGTCCGCGGGGTCGGCGGCGTGGATCTCGTGGGTCGGCAGGGTCGCGGTCACAGGCGCTGTCCGTCCTCGTCGGCGTTGACGAGCGTGTCGGCGGCTCGTCGGAAGTAGTCGCGCATCGCGGCGTCGTGGGCCTCGGGCAGCTCGAGGCTGTCCATGGCCGCCATCATGTGCCGCATCCACCGGTCACGCATGTCCGGGGTGACGGCATAGGGCACGTGCCGCATGCGCAGTCGGGGGTGCCCGCGCTCCTGGCTGTAGGTGCCGGGCCCGCCGAAGTACTGCTCGAGGAACATCCGCAGCCGCACCTCCGCCGGCCCGAGGTCCTCCTCGGGGTAGAGGGCTCGCAGCGGCTCGTCGCCGGCCACGCCCTCGTAGAAGGCACGCACGAGGCGCACGAAGGTCTCGTGCCCCCCGACCTGCTCGTAGAAGCTGTCTCCGGGCTGGGCGAACATGCCCGTCAGTCTGTCAGGTGCGCCCACCACTGCCCGAGGGGCGGTCAGATCTGGTGCTGCCCGCCGACGGTCGGGATCGGCGGCCCGGCGATGCCTTCGCGGTCGAAGACCTCCTTGACCCGGCGGCGGATCTCGCGCTGGATGCCCCAGTTCTGGTCGGGGGCGCAGCGCGCGAGGATGCGCACGGTGACGGTGCCGCCGGTGATCGACTCGACGCCGAGGACCTGCAGCTCCTCGCGCAGCACCTGCGACCAGTGGGGTTCCTTGTCGATCTTCGCGACCTCGGTACGGATGATGCCGATGACACGCTCGACGTCCTCGCGGTAGTTGAAGGGGATGTCGACGAGGACCGTCGACCAGCCCTGGCTGCGGTTGCCGATCCGGATGATCTCGCCGTTGCGGACGTACCAGACGACCCCGTCGGGGTCGCGCAGGCGGGTGACGCGCAGCGTGACCTCCTCGACGGTGCCGACGGCCTCACCGGTGTCGATGAGGTCGCCGACGCCGTACTGGTCCTCGAGGATCATGAAGATGCCGGAGAGGAAGTCCTTGACGAGGGCCTGCGCGCCGAAGCCCAGCGCGACACCGCCGACACCGGCGGAGGCCAGCAGCGGCGCGAGTGGGATCCCGCACAGCGACATCACGGTGAGCACGGTGATGACCGCGATGGCGAAGGTCGCGATGGACCGCAGCAGCGAGCCCATCGTCAGGGTCCGCTGGCGGTAGCGCTCCCGCGCCGTCGTCGCGTCGCGGTTCGCGCCGCGGCGCTCCCGCTTGGCGCGGGAGGCCTCGCTCCGGGCGATCGAGGCCGAGACGGCTCGGGTGATCGCCCGGTGGGCGAGCCACCGCGCGAGGAAGGCCACCGCGATGGTCACGACGATCTTCAGCGGCGCGCCGAGCAGCCAGTCCGCGGTGGACTCCCAGGTCAGGTCGACGGCGGGCAACGAGGACATGTCGATCATCCGACCGAGTCTGCGTCACGCTCCTGAGCAGCAACTGCACGCGCGACCGCGTCCCGGCTCTCGGCGACGGTGCGGCGCAGCCCCGCCGGCGCGTCCGGGTGCTCGTCGAGCCAGGCCTGCGTCGTCGCGAGCAGCTCCGGGCCGGCGAGGGTCATCGGGTAGAAGCCGATGACGATGCCCTCGGCGATGGCGTGGGTCCGCGCGGACCACACCTCCTCGAGCACGTCGTGGTACCGCTGGACGAAGGGGGTGAGCAGCGCCGGGTCCGCCGTGCGGCCGAAGCCGAGCCCGTGGGCGTCGACGACCGAGTTGGGGGTGTCGGTGGCGACGACCCCCGCCTGCCAGGCGGCCTCCTTGGCCTCGGCGGTCGGGATGCTCGCGGCGGCGCGGGCGGCACGCTCACGACCGGTGGCGGTGTTGTCCCCCTTCGCCTCCGTGGCCACGGCGTCCGCGTCGGCCTCGCCGGCGGCGGCCAGGCCGGTGAGCAGGGTCCACCGCATGTCGGTGTCGACGGCCAGGCCCTCGAGCGGGGCGCTGCCGTCGAGCAGGCCCGCGACGAAGGCGGTGTCGTCGCCGGGGGCGAGCAGACCCGCGTGACCGGTGACGAGCTGCAGCTGGGCGTCGCTGCCCGGCGCAGCGCGCCGAGCGAGCTCGGCGAGGTGGGCGACGACCTGCTGACGGGTCGTCTCGCGGTGCTCGGGGGAGCTGTAGGTGAGCACGGCGGTCGAGACCTGACCGATGAGCGCTCGCAGCAGCACCGAGTCGCTCAGCCCGTCGAGCACGGGCAGGACGAGCTCGACGTAGGAGCGGGCGGCCATCTCGCCGTCGCGCGTCATGTCCCACGCCGAGGCGAGGGCCAGCGACGCGGGCAGCGAGTCGGCGAAGGCCGTTGGGTGCGCGAGCAGCGTCGCGAGAGAGCGCTCGTCGAGCCGCAGCTTGGCGTACGTCAGGTCGTCGTCGTTGAGCAGCAGCAGGTCGGGCTGGCGCTGCCCCACGAGCTGGGCGAGCGGCGTGTGCTCGCCGTCGACGTCCACCTCGATGCGCTCGCGGCGCTGCAGCACACCGTCGACGAGGTCGTAGAGACCGACGGCCAGACGGTGCGGGCGCAGCGTCTCGAAGCCCTCGGCGAAGGTCTGCTCGATGACGGCGTCGACGTAGTAGCCGCGGTCGTCGACCTCGACGAGCGGACGCAGGGTGTTGACCCCGGCGGTCTCGAGCCACAGCTTCGACCAGGCGCGCAGGTCGCGCCCCGAGGTCGCCTCGAGCTCGTCGAGGAGGTCGTCGAGCGTCGTGTTGCCCCAGGCGTGCTTGGCGAAGTACGCGCGCAGCCCGTCGCGGAAGGGCTCCCGGCCGACGTAGGCGACGAGCTGCTTGAGCACGGACGCACCCTTGGCGTAGGTGATGCCGTCGAAGTTGACCTCGACGTCGGCGAGGTCGCGGATCGGGGCGACGATCGGGTGGGTCGAGCTCAGCTGGTCCTGGCGGTAGGCCCAGGCCTTCTCATGGGTGCAGAAGGTCGTCCACGCGTCGGCCCACTCGGTGGCCTCGGCCTGGCAGGTCGTCGAGGCCCACTCGGCGAAGGACTCGTTGAGCCACAGGTCGTTCCACCACTTCATCGTCACGAGGTTGCCGAACCACATGTGGGCCAGCTCGTGGAGCACGGTGAGGGCGCGACGCTCGACGAGGGCGTCGGGCACCTTGGAGCGGAAGACGTACATCTCGTGGAAGGTCACGCAGCCCGCGTTCTCCATCGCGCCCATGTTGTACTCCGGCGTGAAGACCTGGTCGTACTTCGTGAAGGGGTAGGCGCGGTCGAACTCCTCCTCGAAGAAGGCGAAGCCCGCCTTCGTCAGGGCGAAGAGGTTGTCGGCGTCGAGGTACTGGGTGAGCGACTTGCGGCAGAAGATGCCGAGCGGCACCTCCTTGTCCCGCGAGGTGAGCGAGTCGCGGACGACGTCGTAGGGGCCGGCGACGAGGGCGGTGATGTAGCTGCTCATCCGCTCCGTCGGCGCGAAGGCCCACTGCGCCAGGTCCCGCCCCGCTGCGTCCTGCACGAGGGTCGGCTCGGGGGTCGGGCTGTTGCCGATGACCTGCCAGTGCGCCGGCGCGGTGACGGTGAGGGTGAAGCTCGCCTTGAGGTCCGGCTGCTCGAAGACCGGGTACATCCGGCGGCTGTCGGGCACCTCGAACTGCGTGTAGAGGTAGACCTCGCCGTCGACCGGGTCGACGAAGCGGTGCAGGCCCTCGCCGGTGTTCATGTAGCGACCGGTCGCCGCGATCGTCACGACGTTGTCCTCGGCGAGGTCGTCGAGGCGGATGCGGTGGTCGGCGAAGACCGCGGCGGCGTCCAGCTGCGTGCCGTTGAGCTCGACCGACTCCACGGACTCACCGATGAAGTCGACGAAGGTGGCGGACCCTCCCTTCGCCGTGAAGTGGATCGTGCTCGTCGTGGCGAAGGTCGTCTCCGACGTCGTCAGGTCGAGGGTGATCTCGTGACGGTCGACCGTGACGAGCGAGGCCCGCTCGGCGGCCTCCTCACGGGTGAGGTTCTTCCCGGGCACGTGTTGCTCCTTTGCCGTACGACTTTTCGCTCATGCTGTCACAGCGCCGCGGCGCGTCTGAGACGATGGCGTCATGACGCAGACCGTGGAGATGTGGTTCGACCCGCTGTGCCCGTGGGCGTGGATGACGAGCCGGTGGCTCATGGAGGTCGAGGAGGTCCGGGACGTCTCTGTGACGTGGTCGCAGATGAGCCTGTCCGTCCTCAACGAAGGGCGTGACCTCCCCGACGAGTACCGCGAGATGATGGACCGTGGCTGGGCCCCGGTCCGGGTCATCGCGGCCGCCCGCAAGGCGCACGGCGACGAGGTGACCAAGCCGCTGTACGACGCCATCGGGACCCGCCTGCACCTCGGCGGCGAGCGCGACTTCGTCGCCGCCACCGCGGCCGCGCTCGCCGAGGTCGGGCTGCCGGCCGAGCTCATCGAGGCCGCCGACACCGACGAGCACGACGCCTTCCTCCGCGAGAGCCACGACCGCGCCATCGCCCTCGTCGGTGACGACGTCGGCACCCCGGTGATCTCCGTGGAGGGCGTCGCCTTCTTCGGCCCCGTCGTCTCGCCCGCGCCGAAGGGGGAGGCCGCCGGCCGCCTCTTCGACGGATGCGTGCTCGTCGCCGGGACCGACGGCTTCTTCGAGCTCAAGCGCTCCCGCACCCGCGACCCGATCTTCGACTGAGAGGTACTGACTTGCGCGTCCACATCGGTGGCGACCACGCCGCATTCGAACTGCACCAGGAGCTGCTGACCTTCCTCGCCGACGAGGGGCACGAGGTCACCGACCACGGTCCCTTCGAGTACGACGCCGTCGACGACTACCCGGTCTTCGTCATCCGTGCGGCCCAGGCCGTTGCGGCCGACCCGGGCAGCCGCGGCATCGTCCTCGGCGGCTCCGGCAACGGCGAGCAGATGGCGGCCAACAAGGTCGCCGGCATCCGAGCGGCGTTGTGCTACAACGCCGAGCTGGCCAAGCTGGCCCGCGAGCACAACGACGCCCAGATCCTGTCGATGGGCGGCCGGATGCAGTCCGTCGAGGAGTCCAAGGAGATGGTGCGCGTCTTCCTCGCGACCGACTTCACCGGCGAGGAGCGTCACCAGCGGCGCATCGACATGATCTCGGCCTTCGAGGCCGACGGCACGGTCCCGCCGCTGCCCTGACCACACGTCCCATAGCAGGTGAGACCCCCCGCGCGGCGAGCCCGGGGGGTCTCACTTTGGTTGCAAGGCTTCCCAGACAGGCGAATCGGTGCCTAAGGTGCGGTCACGGTGCCACGAGACGCCGTGACGACCGACAGGGGAGGGGCCGCCGAGTGTCCGCGATCTTGCCCGGTCGGCTCCCTGCGTGGGCCGAGGGACGGCGGATGACGCGCACCCTGCCCGCGGTGGAGGGCACACCGCTGCTCGTCGCGGTGCTGACCGCCCTCGTCCTCGTCGCCCTGGCCCACCACACCTGGCCCGACGCCGTCCCGCTCGTCACGCTCGTGCCCCCCTGCCTCGTCGCGACGACCCTGTGCCCGATCCGCGAGGTCCGACTGGTCTTCGGCGTGGTCCTCGCCTACGTCGCCTACTCGGTCGTGGTCGGTCAGGGCAGCTGGACCCGGCAGCTGCCGCTGCTCATCTCCCTCGGCCTGCTCTACGTGCTGGCGACCTCGCGGGCCAGCCACGGCGTGGCCACCTTTGCCGGTGACCGGATGCTCGGCGACCTGCGGACCCGCCTGCTGAAGATGGGCGAGATCCCCGCGCTCGAGCGCGGCTGGCACGCCGAGCGATCCTTCGCGACGGCCCACGGCAATGCCTTCGCCGGTGACTTCAACGTGACGACCCGCAGCCGCTGCGGTCGCAGCCTCGAGGTCGTGCTGGCCGACGTCAGCGGCAAGGGGCAGGAGGCCGGCACCCGCGCGCTCGTCCTCGCGGGCGCACTCGGCGGGGTCATCGGCACGACCGAGCCCCAGCACGTGCTGCCGATGGCCAACGAGTTCCTCGAGCGGGACGGCTGGGACGAGGGCTTCGCGACCGCCGTGCACGTCTGCCTCGACATGGCCACGGGCGAGGTGCTCGTGGCCTCGGCCGGCCACCCGCCGGCGATGCACTACGACGCCGGGAGCGGCCGCTGGTCGGCGCTCGACGAGGCACGTGGCCCGGCCCTGGGCTTCGTGGCCGGAGCCACCTACCCGCAGTCGCGTGCCGTGCTGCAGCGCGGTGACGCGCTGCTCGTCTACACCGACGGCATCATCGAGTCGCGCGTGCGCGACCTCGACGACGGCATCGACTGGATGCTCGGTGAGGCCGAGGCGCGGCTGCGCGAGGGTTTCGCGGGTCTGACCAAGCGGCTCGTGGCGGGCGGACGCGCCGGCGACGAGGACGACCGCGCCGCCGTGCTCATCTGGCGCGACTGACCCCCTTCGTCGGGGCCGTATCCTTGAGCGCCGTGACCTCCTCCGAGCCCGACCCGCACAAGCTGCCCCTGACCGACACCCCGCGCACGGCGGACGGTCGGTACCGGGCGACCGTGCGCACCTTCACCCCGCGCTGGCGGATGTCGCCGCGAGTCGAGGAGCTCATGGAGCGGCTGCTGCCGCGCTACGCCGTCCCGACGACGCCCCTGGACCCGACGCAGGTCTTCGGCCGCGACCTGCCCGTCGTGCTGGAGATCGGGTCCGGCTACGGCGAAGCCGCGGTCGCCTACGCCCGCGAGCACCCCGAGAACGGGATCATCGCGGCCGAGGTGCACGTGCCGGGCGTGGCCACGCTCATGGAAAAGGCCGAGCGCGAGGGCCTGGACAACGTGCGGACCTTCCGCGGCGACGCCCTGGAGTACCTCATCGAGTGCGTCGGCCGCGACCAGCTCGAGGCCGTGCACCTCTTCTTCCCCGACCCGTGGCCCAAGGCGCGCCACGCCAAGCGGCGCTTCGTCCAGCAGGACACCCTCGACCTGGTGCTCGAGCGGCTGCGGCCCGGTGGCCACCTGCTCGTCGCTACCGACCACGCGAGCTATGCCGAGCACGTGCGTGAGCAGCTCTCGCAGCACCCCCGGGTCGCGGTGGTCGAGGGGGAGCGGCCGGCCTGGCGGCCCAGCGCGGGCTTCGAGGACAAGGGCCGTGCGGCCGGCCGGGCGATCCACGAGTTCCGGGTCACCGAGGCGGGCTGACCGCGACGGGGCCGGTCGAGGACCACCCGGTCGGCGGGTGCGTCACCAGGTGTGGGCGACGTCGATGACGAGGCGGGTCGAGTCACCGGGGCCGGTGAGCTCGGTGACCTTGAAGGGCAGCCGGGCGCGCGTGCCGACGCCGATCGTCGTCTGCCCCTCCCAGCTGCCGCCCCACGCCACCTGGCGGAGGGTGCGGTAGGACGATCCCGGCGGCGTTGACGTCACCCGGTTGCCCGGAGAAGGGGGACCAAGCGACACCAACGACGCCGGGCTGTCCGCGCATCAGAAAAGTCCTGAGCCGCGACACCGTGTCAACGATGTCGCGACTCAGGACACTGGAGCGGGCGACGGGAATCGAACCCGCGTAGCCAGTTTGGAAGACTGGGGCTCTACCATTGAGCTACGCCCGCGCGCTCGCCACCGACTGCGCTGCACGGGTGGAAGAGCAGGGGCTAGCCTAGACCCCGCTCGCGGCCCGGTCACAATCGGGACGCGTCACGGGGTATGGCGCAGGTTGGTAGCGCGTCCGCTTTGGGAGCGGAAGGTCGTCGGTTCGAATCCGGCTACCCCGACCGCTGGCTGCTGCAGCCGCTGGCTCAGTACTGCTGGTAGCCGGGCGTGCTCGCTCCGCCGAAGGCCTCCGACAGGCCCGAGTGGACGCCCTCGGCGTGCAGCCCGCGCTCGAGCCTGGCCGTGATGCGCTGGGTCGGCCACACGTGCCAGGCCATCGACAGCAGCGCCCAGAAGCCTCCGACGAGGTAGGCCCACGCGCTGCCGGTGGCGAAGGCCCACACGAGGGACAGGATCGCCGGCGCCTCGGTGATCGCGAAGCGGGTGATGGTCGTCTGCTGCATCGCGTCGAGGGCCAGGGACAGCGCCGCCTCGGGCTCGGTGCTGCGCGGGATCGCCGGGGCGCGGTAGCCGACGGCCTCGGCGACGGCGAAGGCGGCGACGTTGAGCCCGAAGAGCACGGCAGCGGTGAAGGCGGACGGGTACTCGTCGGTCCCGAGCACCACCACGGCGACGACCGCGAAGAGGGGGAGCGCGCCGATGAGGCTCCCGGCGAGGATGCGCAGGGACTGGACGCGTGCGGCGGGTTGCGCAGGTGTGCTGGTCATGCGCCCGAACCTAGCGGGGACCGGCCGGCTGCAGGCCCAGGGCTGTGGACAGTCCTGACCGTTCGCCCGCGCGGTCGAGCCGGCGCTCGAGCGCGCGGATGCCAAGGTAGGCGTGCATTCGGCTTGCGGGCGGTCAGCGGATACAGTGGATCTCCGTGTCCCGGACCACCGGGACGGTGCGTGCGCGCCCGAGAGTCGTCCAACCGACGCGAAGGCCTGCGCCCCAACCCCCTTCGTCGTCCAGATCGTGTGGAGTGCCTGCAGTGAAGAGTGCCGTCGAGAACCTCAGCCCGACCCGGGTCAAGCTGACCGTCGAGGTCCCGAGCGAGGAGCTCCAGCCGCACGTCGACGCGGCCCTGAAGACCATCGGGAGCCAGATCCAGGTCCCCGGCTTCCGCGCCGGCAAGGTGCCCGCTCGGATCATCGAGCAGCGCGTCGGCAAGGGCGCGGTCATCCAGGAGGCCGTCAACGAGGCCCTGCCCGAGTTCTTCGGCAAGGCCGTCGACGAGACCGGTGTCAGCCCGATCGGCCAGCCCGAGGTCGACATCACCGAGGTGCCGATGGCTGACGGAGAGCAGCTGAAGTTCACCGTCGAGGTCGACGTGCGCCCCGAGATCACGCTGCCCGACTACGACGGCATCGAGATCACGGTCGACAACCTCGAGGTCACCGACGAGGACGTCGAGGCCAAGCTCACCGAGCTGCGCGAGCGCTTCGGCACCCTCGTGGGCGTCGACCGCGCCGTCGAGACCGGCGACTTCGTCTCCATCGACCTCAAGGCCGAGATCGACGGCGACGAGATCGACTCCGTCGAGGGCGTCTCCTACGAGGTCGGCTCCGGCAACATGCTCCAGGGCATCGACGAGGCCCTCGTCGGCATGACCGCCGGCGAGACCAAGGACTTCACCGCCCCCCTCGCCGGTGGCGACCAGGCCGGCCAGGACGCCAGCTGCACCGTGACGGTCCAGTCGGTCAAGGTCCGCGAGCTGCCCGAGGTCGACGACGACTTTGCCCAGATGGCCTCCGAGTTCGACACCGCCGACGAGCTGCGTGCCGACCTCACCAAGCAGGCCGAGCAGGCCAAGAAGTTCGAGCAGGGCATCCAGGCCCGCGACAAGGTCCTCGACCACCTGCTCAACAACACCGAGATCCCGCTGCCCGAGGGCATCGTCGAGGCCGAGATCCACCAGCACCTCGAGCAGGAGGGGCGCCTCGAGGACGACGAGCACCGCGCCGAGGTCGACGAGTCGACCCGCAAGACGCTCACGACGCAGTTCCTGCTCGACGCCCTCGCCACGGCCGAGGAGATCGAGGTCGGCCAGCCCGAGCTCATCGAGTACCTCGTCATGCAGTCGCAGCAGTACGGCATGGACCCCAACCAGTTCGCCCAGCTGCTCGACCAGCAGGGCCAGGTCGAGGCCATGGTCGGTGAGGTCGCCCGCCGCAAGGCGCTCGCCGCCGCGCTCGACAAGGCCAAGATCGTCGACGCCGACGGCAACGCGATCGACCTCGACGACATCGTCCCCGAGTCCGAGCGCGCCGTCACCGACGTCGAGGACCTCGACGCCGACGACGAGGGCACCGAGGCCGTCGAGGCGGAGACCGCCGACGAGCAGGCCTGACCCCAGCACCCCGACGAAGGGGGTCGCCGCCGGATGACCGGTGGCGACCCCCTTCGTCCGTCCCGAGGAGCGTCGGATGCAGGCCGCAGACGTGACCACCGCCCGCAACGCCGTGCTGGCGACCTTCGCCGTGAGCGGCTTCGCCTTCGCGTCGTGGGCCTCGCGCATCCCCGCGATCCGGGAGCAGCTCGACCTCACGCCCGGTGAGCTGGGGCGCACCCTGCTCGTCGGTGCGCTCGGGTCGGTGCTCGCCCTGCCGCTGGCCGGGCGGGTCATCACCGCCGTCGGCGCCGCCCGCACGGTGATGATCGGTGTCGTCACCGTGGTCGTCGGACTGCTCTCGGTGGGGCTGGCCGTCGACGTCCTGGGCGACGTCGCAGTGACCGCCGCCGCGATCTTCGTCGTCTCCGTCGGCATCTCGCTGTGGGACGTCGCGATGAACCACGAGGGTGCCGCCGTCGAGCAGCGCCTCGGGCGCACGATCATGCCGGTCTTCCACGCCTTCTTCTCCGGCGGCACCGTGCTCGGCGCGCTCGTCGCGGCGGGGGTGGTGCGTCTGGGCGCGCCGGTGCTCGGCCACCTCGCCGGGGCCGCGGCGCTCGCCCTCGTCGCGGGGCTGCTCGCCCCGCGACGGTTCCTGCCGCGCCTGCTCGAGGTCGGCGAGGGGGGTCCGGCGCCCGAGCGACCCCGCAGCGCCTGGCTCGAGCCGCGCACGCTCCTCATCGGGCTCGTCGTGCTCGTCGCGGCCCTCACCGAGGGCACCGCCAACGACTGGATCGCGCTCGCGGTGACCGAGGGTCACGACCAGCCGGAGGAGGTGGGGGTGCTCGCCTTCGCGACCTTCCTCGCGGCGATGACCGCCGGGCGCCTGCTCGGGGTGCGTCTGCTCGATCGCTACGACCGGGTGCTCGTGCTGCGGGTGCTCTTCGCCCTCGCCGTCCTCGGCTCCATGCTCGTCGTCCTCGGCACCACGGCGACCGCCTTCGTCGGGGTTGTCCTGTGGGGCGTCGGGGCGAGCCTGGGCTTCCCGACCGGCATGAGTGCGGCCGCGGACGACCCGGCGCGGGCGGCGGCCCGCCTGTCGGTCGTCTCGACGATCGGCTACCTGGCCTTCATCGTCGGTCCGCCCGTGCTCGGGATGATCGGTGATCACACGGGGGTGCTGCGTTCGCTGCTCGTCGTCGGCCTGCTCGCCGTCCCCGCCTTCGTCGCCGTGCCGGCGGTGCGGGAGCGGGAGTCGGCCCGGACCTGAATCCGCATTACCCTAGGGTGATGCGGTTGTACGAGTGTTCAACCCCGCCCCACGAGGAGGACGCATGACCGACGGGACCTTCGTCTCCCCCTTCGCCGTCGAGGACCCGGAGGCGCTGGCCGCGACCGAGCGCGTCCAGGCCGAGCTCGCCCGCACCACGGGCCGGCTCGTCGACGCCGTCGTGCGCACCCGCGTCGACGACGCGACGCTCGCCGAGGTCACCGCGCAGGTCGAGGCGCTCGCCGGGCGGCTCCTGGAGGTCGCCCAGGAGGGGCCGCTCGGTGTCGAGACGGCCAGCGACGGGCGGCTGCGCGACCACGGCAACCCCATGGTCGGGATGCGCAACCCCATCGCGCCGCCGCTGCGGGTGACCGGCGACGACACCGGGCGCACGACGTGCACCTTCACCCTCGGCGCGGCCTACGAGGGCCCGCCGGGGTGCGTCCACGGCGGCATCGTGGCCGCCGTCCTCGACCAGGTCGCAGGCTCCGTCCCCGCGCGGCTCGGCAAGCCCGGTCTGACCGCCTACCTCAACACGACCTACCGCCGCCCCACGCTCCTGGGGCGCGAGCTCGTCTGCAGCGCGTGGGTCGAGCGCGTCGACGGGTGGAAGACCTTCGTCCGCGGCGACATCCGCGACGACCAGGGCCGGGTGACCGCCGAGGTCGAGGCCCTCTTCGTCGTGCCGCGCTGGGCCCGGGAGCACGTGTCGACGCCGGCCGCGGACGCCATCGACGTCCCCTCCGCGGGCGAGGAGACGCCGGGGTCGAGCACCCCGTAGCGTGGCGGCATGACGTCCCCTGACGAGGTCGTGCCCGAGCCGGAGCAGCCGGTGGCCCTCGAGGTGGAGGACCGGGGCGAGCCCGACTTCGCCCGGATCTTCTTCCCGGCCCGGCCACGGGCTCTGCGGCCCCGAGCCCGCCTGCGCCCGCAGGGCGCACCCTCGGCCGACCAGGTGCGCTCGGGCGAGCCGCTCGGGTCCAACCCCGTCTACGTCGAGTGGTTGCGGGGGCAGTCGATGCTGCAGGACGCGAAGGAGATCGCGGCGCAGCTCACCGGGCTGGGCTCGATGTGGCAGAACCCGTACGCGCAGCCGGACCCGCGGGCCGCGGTCGAGACCGCCTCCGTGTGGTTCACCGCCTACCCGATCTCGATGATCACGCCGGCCGGCGCCTCCTTCCTCGGCTCGCTCGCCGACCCGCACCTGTGGCGCACCTTCGAGCGGATCGGTATCCACGCCCTGCACACCGGGCCGGTCAAGCGGGCCGGCGGGCTGTCGGGGTGGAGCCCGACGCCGAGCGTCGACGGTCACTTCGACCGGGTGTCCACCCACATCGACGAGCTCTTCGGCAGCGAGGAGGACTACCGGGAGATGTGCCGGGTCGCCGCGGAGCACGAGGGCACCGTCATCGACGACATCGTCCCCGGCCACACCGGCAAGGGCGCCGACTTCCGCCTCGCCGAGCTCGGCGTCGACGACTACCCGGGCATTTACCACATGGTCGCGATCCCGCAGGAGGACTGGCACCTCCTGCCCGACGTGCCGGCCGGCCGCGACTCGGTCAACCTCCACGAGGCCGCCGAGGCGGCGCTCGCCGAGGCCGGCCACATCATCGGCGCCCTGCAACGGGTGATCTTCCACGTCCCCGGCCTGAAGGACACCAACTGGTCGGCCACCGCCCCCGTGACCGGCCCCGACGGCGTGACCCGACGCTGGGTCTACTTGCACTACTTCAAGGAGGGGCAGCCGTCGATCAACTGGCTCGACCCCACCTTCGCCGGGATGCGGCTGGTCATCGGCGACGCGCTGCACAGCCTCGGCGACCTCGGCTCGGGCGGACTGCGGCTGGACGCCAACGGCTTCCTCGGCGTGGAGCGCTCGCTCGAGGGGCCGGCCTGGTCGGAGGGTCACCCGCTCTCGCTGGCGGCCAACCAGCTGATCGGGTCGATGGTGCGCAAGGTCGGCGGCTTCACCTTCCAGGAGCTCAACCTGTCGATCGAGGACATCCGCGACACCGCCACCGGCGGGGCCGACCTCTCCTACGACTTCGTCACCCGGCCCGCCTACCACCACGCCCTGGCGACGGGGGAGACCGAGTTCCTCCGGCTCTGCCTGCGGCAGGCGATGGATCTCGGGGTCGACGCCGCCGGCCTCGTCCACGCCCTGCAGAACCACGACGAGCTGACCTACGAGCTCGTCCACTTCGCCAGCCGGCACCGCGACGACGACTTCACCTTCCGCGGGCGGACGACGAAGGGGGCCCAGCTCGCCGAGACGATCCGGCAGGAGCTCACCGACGCCCTGACGGGCGAGGCGGCGCCCTACAACCTCGTCTTCACGACCAACGGCATCGCCTCGACGACGGCCTCCGTCGTCACCGCCGCGCTCGGGCTGCGCGACCTCGACGCCCTGACGGAGACGGACGTCGAGCGGGTCCGGCGGGCCCACCTGCTGCTCGCGATGTTCAACGCGCTCCAGCCCGGGGTCTTCGCCCTGTCCGGATGGGACCTCGTCGGGGCGCTGCCGGTGCCGGTCGACGACATCGCCGAGCTCGTCCGCGAGGGTGACACGCGCTGGATCCACCGGCCCGCCTACGACCTGCTCGACGTGGCGCCTCAGGCCAGTGCCTCGGCCTCGGGCATGCCCCGGGCCCGCACCCTCCACGGCCCGATCGACGCCCAGCTCGACGACCCGACATCCTTCGTCTCCCGGCTGCGGGACCTGCTCCACCTGCGCGGGTACTTCGCCATCGCGACGACCCGCCAGGTCGACGTGCCCGACGTCGCCCACCCCGCGATGCTCGTCATGGTCCACGCCTACGAGCAGGTGCCCGGTCAGCTGCAGGTGACCGTGCTCAACTTCGGCGAGGAGCCGATCAGCGGCACGGTGATCAGCGAGCACCTCGAGCCCGGCTCCCGCCTGATGGACATGGGCGACGGGTCGGCCTTCGGCGAGGTCGACCAACTGCACGGTTTCCACGTCGAGCTCGACGGCTTCGCCGGCCTCGCCCTCCTCGTCACCGCCCCCAGATCCGAACTTGCCTAGGTTTCTGTCATCCGCCGGGGAATGTTCGCAGGCGCCTCGTCAGGATCCTCGGCGGATCCGGGCGGAGGGGACGAAGGAGGAGTTCCGCACCTGTTTGCGCAGGTCAGGGTGGGTTACCGTCGGGACGTGACCCACGACCCGAACCGGCGCCGCGTCCAGATCCGCCCCCTCGGCGGTGCACCCGGGTGCCTCGCGATGATCCTCTTCTCGATACTCGCGAGCGTCGTCCTCACCGTGCTCCTCAACCTCGTCTTCTGAGGTCGGAGTCACGGCCACGGCCGCGGCACCGCACCACCCTTCGCCAGTCCCCCTTCGCCCGTCGCCCTCCGACGACGACTCGAGCGACGACCACCAGGACGACGACAACACCTGAGCCGTGGCCGACGTTGCGCTCAGGGCGAACACGTGCGGGAGGCGGGAAACATGCGCAGGGAGCGGGCGTTAGGGTCAGTGAAAGTCGTGAACCACGAGAGCAACCGCCCCACGGCGGAGAAGCGAGTGAGCGTGAGCAACAGCAGCGAGATCGTCGCGGCCGGCCCGCAGGGCGGGATGGGTCTCGACGACCACATCTACCAGCGCCTCCTCAAGGAGCGCATCATCTTCCTCGGCTCGGATGTGCGAGACGACAACGCCAACGCCATCTGCGCGCAGATGCTCCTCCTCGCCGCGGAGGACCCGGAGAAGGACATCTGGCTGTACATCAACAGCCCCGGTGGCTCCATCTCCGCCGGCATGGCGATCTACGACACGATGAAGTGGATCCCCAACGACGTCGCGACCGTCGCGATGGGCCTGGCCGCCTCGATGGGCCAGTTCCTCCTCTCCGCCGGCACCCAGGGCAAGCGGTACGCGACGCCCCACGCCCGCGTGATGATGCACCAGCCCTCGGGCGGCATCGGCGGCACCGCCTCGGACATCAAGATCCAGGCCGAGCAGATGCTCTTCGTCAAGACGCAGATGGCCGAGCTCATCGCCGAGCACACCGGGCAGAGCGTCGAGCAGATCCACAAGGACTCCGACCGCGACCGCTGGTTCGGCGCCCAGGAGGCCAAGGAGTACGGCTTCGTCGACCACGTCTTCGAGCGCTCCGACCAGGCCGGCCGGGCCGACAACCCGGTCAGCGACTGAGCCCCGACCCGCGAGCCCTCCAGGAGACACCATGAACTTCGACGCCCAGCTGCGCACCCACCAGCCCGGGGGTGCCCCCCTTCGCCCGGGGCCGTCCAACCGCTACGTCCTGCCCAACTTCGAGGAGCGCACCTCGTACGGCATGAAGCGGATGGATCCGTACACCAAGCTCTTCGAGGACCGGATCATCTTCCTCGGCGTGCAGGTCGACGACGCCTCGGCCGACGACATCATCGCCCAGCTCCTCGTCCTCGAGTCGATGGAGCCCGAGCGCGACATCCTCATGTACATCAACAGCCCCGGTGGCTCGTTCACCGCCATGACGGCGATCTACGACACCATGCAGTACATCCGCCCGGACATCCAGACCTTCGTCATCGGTCAGGCTGCCTCCGCCGCGGCGGTGCTCCTCGGTGCCGGCGCCCCGGGCAAGCGCTTCGCCCTGCCCAATGCGCGCGTGCTCATCCACCAGCCGGCCCTCGCCGGCGGTGAGTACGGCCAGGCCTCCGACATCGAGATCCAGGCCAACGAGGTGCTGCGCATGCGCACCTGGCTCGAGGAGACCTGGGCCAAGCACTCGGGCAAGACCGCCGAGGAGGTCCGCGAGGACATCGAGCGCGACAAGATCCTCTCGGCCGCGGAGGCCAAGGAGTACGGCCTCATCGACGAGGTGCTCACCCCGCGCAAGGCCTCCCTGGAGGACTGAGCGCGCCGCGCACGGCGTGTCGTCCTGCAGTTCGCGCGACACCACCACGAAGGGCCCCGGGAAGCCGGGGCCCTTCGTCGTGCCCGACCCTGAACTGCAGGACGACATGCGGGAGCGACCGGTCTGACCGGCCCGTTCCGCTGTCAGCGGAACGGCGCGACGCGCCCCCGTCGGACGGTGTCCAATGGGTCCTGAGACGGACCGCTTTGGGTACCGTCGAGGCACGCGGCCCACCGTGGTCGACCCGGGATCGAGAGGACACCTGACGTGGCACGAGTCGGAGAGAGCGGCGATCTGCTCAAGTGCTCCTTCTGCGGCAAGTCCCAGAAGCAGGTCAAGAAGCTCATCGCCGGGCCCGGGGTGTACATCTGCGACGAGTGCATCGACCTGTGCAACGAGATCATCGAGGAGGAGCTCACCGACGGCGGTGACCTCGGCCTCGACGAGCTGCCCAAGCCGCGCGAGATCTTCGACTTCCTCGAGACCTACATCATCGGCCAGGACACGGCGAAGAAGGCGCTCGCCGTCGCCGTCTACAACCACTACAAGCGCATCCAGGCAGACGAGGGCGCCGCCGCCAAGCGCGACGAGGACCACGTCGACATCGCGAAGTCCAACATCCTGCTCATCGGCCCGACCGGCTGCGGCAAGACCTACCTCGCCCAGACCCTCGCGCGGATGCTCAACGTCCCCTTCGCCATCGCCGACGCGACGGCCCTGACGGAGGCCGGCTACGTCGGCGAAGACGTCGAAAACATCCTGCTCAAGCTCATCCAGGCCGCGGACTACGACACCAAGAAGGCCGAGCAGGGGATCATCTACATCGACGAGATCGACAAGGTGGCCCGCAAGTCCGAAAATCCGTCGATCACCCGTGACGTCTCCGGCGAGGGCGTGCAGCAGGCGCTGCTGAAGATCCTCGAGGGCACGACGGCGTCGGTGCCTCCGCAGGGCGGGCGCAAGCACCCGCACCAGGAGTTCATCCAGATCGACACGACCAATGTCCTCTTCATCGTCGGCGGGGCCTTCGCCGGGTTGGAAAAGATCATCGAGTCGCGCGTCGGCAAGAAGGGGCTGGGCTTCGGCTCCGAGCTGCACAAGGCGACCGACCTCGCCCAGGCGATCACCGACGTCATGCCCGAGGACCTGATGAAGTTCGGCCTCATCCCCGAGTTCATCGGCCGCCTGCCGATCATCACGACCGTCACGCCGCTCGACCGCGAGGCGCTCGTCCAGATCCTCGCCGAGCCGAAGAACGCGCTCGTCAAGCAGTACCGCAAGATGTTTGCCATCGACGGGGTCGAGCTCGAGTTCACCGACGACGCCCTCGAGGCGATCGCCGACTCCGCGATCTCCCGCGCCACGGGTGCCCGCGGGCTGCGCGCGATCCTCGAGGAGGTCCTCATGCCGGTCATGTTCGACACCCCGAGCGACGACGGCATCAAGCAGATCGTCGTCACCGCCGAGGTCGTCCGCGACAACGTCCTGCCGACGATCGTGCGCCACGAGGAGAGCGGCAAGCGCAAGCACAAGCGCTCCGCCTGACCCACCTCGCCGGCTGAGGAGACTGCCCGCGGCCGCCTACGCCCACCACGCTGGCTGAGGAGGCCGCCCGCGGCGGTCTCGAAGCCTGACAAGATGTGGCTGTGAGCGCCCCCTACCGACTCGTCCAGGGTTCCTCGGGTCCCCGGCAGCAGAGCCCGACGACCTGCGGGTCCGCTTGCGCCACGGTCGCCCGCATGCTCGTCGACGCTCCCTTCGCCCGCTGGATCACCGCCGGTGAGGGCCAGCCCGTCCCCGGGGCCGAAGGGAGCACCCAGGCCGAGCGCTTCGCCGCCTGGGAGCGCACCGTCCACGCCCGGACCAATGGCTGGCGCGGGTCGAGCGGCACCCTGGCGCTGGGCTGGCCACGGGCGCTCGGGACGCCACCGTGGGGACTGCGTCGTGAGCTCGAGCAGGGTGCCTCGCGCGTGGGGACGCGCTACCGCCTCGTGTCCGTGCGTGGGCACTCCGAGGAGTCGCTGCGCGCCCGCTACCGCCGCCTGCTCGACCTCGTCGTCGACGGGGAGCCGGCGGCGCTCTACGTCGGCAGCCGCCTGCTGCCGCGGCACGTCACGCTCGTGCTGCCGGGGCAGCGAGCCGATGCGCTCGACGTCTACGAGCCGGCCAGCGGGAGCGTGCAGCTCCTCGACGAAGACGCCTTCGCCCGGCGTCGGCTGCGCTTGGGCGGGTGGTCGGTGCCGTGGATCCTCGTCCAGCCCACCGGTCACCGCCGGGTGGTCGACGGGTCACCGGCGACCAGCCCGTGGCGGGTGCCCCGGCTGGCCCCCGAGCCCTCGCCCGACCTGCTGCGGGAGGCCGACCCCGACTCGGTGTGAGCGGGGCCGGCCCGGCCGTCAGTTCTTCGGCGGCTTGACGAAGGGGATGAGCTCGACGTCGCGCAGCGTGACCTCGTCACCCTCGACGTAGTCGAAGCTGCCCGTCAGGCGCCCCGCGGCCCGCAGGTCGGCCTCGTCGGCGCGCACCCGCTCAGCGGTCGCCGCCGGGGCGACGAGGGTCGCCGAGGTGATCTCGCTGCGCATGCCGACCTTGGCGTCGGACTTGGCCTTGCGCACCTGGCTCAGTGCGGTGCCGACGGCCGTGAGGACCTGTGGGTCGCCGGCCTCGGAGAGCGCCAGCTCGCTGGCCTCGGGCCAGGTCGCGCGGTGCACCGAGCCCTCCTGCCACCATGACCAGACCTCCTCGGTCGCGTAGGGCAGCACCGGGGCGAGCAGGCGCAGCAGCACCGACAGGGCCAGTCGCAGCGCGGCCCGGGCCGAGGGGTCGCCGCCGTGGGCGCGGTCCTTGACCAGCTCGATGTAGTCGTCGCAGAAGGTCCAGAAGAAGGTCTCGGTGACGTCGAGCGATCGGGTGTAGTCCCACGACTCGAAGCCTTTGGTCGCGTCCTTGACCACCTGCTCGAGCGCGGCGATCATCGCCCGGTCGAGCGGCTCGGTGATGACCGACGACAAACCCTGCCGGTCGGCCAGCTCGGGCTCGCCGAAGCCGAGGGCGAACTTGCTCGCGTTGAGCAGCTTGATGGCCAGACGGCGGCCGATCTTCATCTGCCCGGTGTCGTAGGCCGCGTCGGTGCCCAGACGACCCGAGGCGGCCCAGTAGCGGACCGCGTCCGCGCTGTGCTCGACGACGACGTCCTCGGGCGTGACGACATTGCCCTTGGACTTGCTCATCTTCTTGCGGTCGGGGTCGAGGATCCACCCGGAGATCGCGGCGTTCTTCCACGGCGCGGTGCCGTGCTCGAAGTGGGCGCGCACGACGGTCGCGAAGAGCCAGGTCCGGATGATGTCGTGGCCCTGCGGGCGCACGTCCATCGGGAAGACCTTGGCGAAGAGGTCGCTCTCGCCGCGCTCGCCGGCGAGCCAGTCACCGGCGATCTGCGGGGACAGCGAGGAGGTCGCCCACGTGTCCATGACATCGGGGTCGCCGGTGAAGCCACCCGGCTGGTCGCGCTGGTCCTCGGTGTACCCGGCGGGCACCTGTGCCATCGGGTCGATGGGCAGCTGGTCCTCGGTCGGGACGAGGGGGGTGTCGTACTGCGGCTGGCCGTCGCCGTCGAGGGCGTACCAGACGGGGATCGGGATGCCGAAGAAGCGTTGGCGGGAGATCAGCCAGTCGCCGTTGAGGCCGGCGACCCAGTTCTTGTACCGCGACTTCATGAAGTCGGGGTGGAAGTCGATCTCGTCGCCGCGGGCCTGCAGTGCCTGGTTGAGGTCGGCGTCGCGCCCACCGTTGCGGATGTACCACTGGCGCGAGGTGACGATCTCCAGTGGCTTCTCGCCGCGCTCGTAGAAGTTGGCCTTGCGCTGGGTCTTCTGCGGCTCGCCGTCGAGGTCACCGCTGGCGCGCAGCGCCTCGACGACGACCTCACGGGCCGAGTGCACGGTCTTGCCGGACATCTGCGCGAAGGTGGCGGCGCCCCCTTCGCTGTGGATCCACTCCGGGGTCTCGCCGAGCACGCGACCGGCGCGGGTGATGATCGAGCGGGTCGGCAGCTGCAGCTCACGCCACCAGATGACGTCGGTGAGGTCACCGAAGGTGCAGCACATGGCGATGCCGGCGCCCTTGTCCATCTCGGCCGAGGGGTGCGCCACGACGGGCACCTCGACGCCGAAGATCGGGGAGGTGACGGTCGAGCCGAAGAGGCCCTGGTAGCGCTCGTCGTCGGGGTGGGCGATGAGCGCGACGCAGGCCGGGAGCAGCTCGGGGCGGGTGGTCTCGATGTGCACCGGCCCGTCGGGGCCGTGGAAGGCGACGCGGTGGTAGGCGCCGGGGTAGTCACGGGCCTCGAGCTCGGCCTGCGCCACGGCGGTCTGGAAGGTGACGTCCCACAGGCCGGGCGCCTCGGCGGTGTAGGCCTCGCCGCGGTCGAGGTTGCGCAGGAAGGCGGTCTGGGCCGTCGCGCGGGAGCGGTCGTCGATGGTGCGGTACTGGATGCCCCAGTCGAGGCTGAAGCCGAGGCGGCGGAAGAGGGACTCGAAGGCCTCCTCGTCCTTGACCGTCAGCTCGTCGCACAGCTCGATGAAGTTCTGCCGGCTGATCGGCACCTGGTCGGCGGCCTTGATCGACTTCGTCGTCCCCTCGAAGGGGGGAGTGAAGTCGGGGTCGTAGGGCAGCGAGGAGTCACCGCGGACGCCGTAGTAGTTCTGGACCCGCTTTTCGGTCGGCAGGCCGTTGTCGTCCCAGCCGATCGGGTAGAAGACGTTGTAGCCCCGCATCCGCTTGTAACGGGCCATGCAGTCGGTGTGGGTGTAGCTGAAGACGTGCCCCATGTGCAGCGACCCGCTCGCGGTCGGCGGCGGGGTGTCGATGGAGAAGACCTGCTCCCGGGCGCCCGCGCGGTCGAAGGCGTAGGTGTCCTGCTCGCGCCATACGGCGCCCCACCGGTCCTCGAGGCCGTCCAGCGAAGGACGGTCCGGGATGCGGGTGGCGTCGGGGGCGGGGGAGTGCTCGGTCATGGGGTGGATCTTCCCACTGCGGGGTGTGACCAGACCAATCGGTCAGACCCTGACGCGACCACCTACGAGACCGTAGGGTGCAGTCATGCGCCGACCTGAGCCCCTGTACCGCGCGATCATCATCGTCGCGCGGACCATCTTCCTCATCAACGGCTACCGCTTCACCATCAAGGGCGACCGCAACGTCCCCAAGCGCGGCGGCGCGGTCATGGCGATCAACCACACCGGCTACATCGACTTCGTGCTGGCCGGCCTGGGGGCGCGGCGCAGCAACCGGTGGGTGCGCTTCATGGCGAAGAAGTCGATCTGGCAGCACAAGGTGGCCGGGTTCTTCATGCGGGGACTGAAGCACATCCCGGTCGACCGCCACGCGGGTGGGGCGGCCTTCAAGGAGGCCGTGGCCAAGCTCAAGGACGGCGAGGTCGTCGGGGTCTACCCGGAGGCGACGATGTCGCGCTCCTTCGAGATCAAGGAGCTCAAGAGCGGCACCGCCCGCATGGCGCAGGAGGCGGGTGTCCCGATCCTCCCGACGATCGTGTGGGGCGCGCACCGGATCTGGACCAAGGACGTCCCCAAGCGGCTGGGCCGCACCAACTTCCCGATCCACATCACCATCGGCGACCCGATTCACGTCGGGCCCGACGACGATGTCAACGAGGTGACCGAGCGGCTGCGCGAGGTCATGAAGCAGCTCCTCGACGAGACGATCGCGCGGTACCCGGAGCTCACGGGTGACGAGCTGCGCTTCCACCCGGCCCGTCTTGGTGGCACCGCGCCGACGTACGAGGACGCCTGGGCGAAGGACCACCGCGACATGACCCGCACCAAGGACCAGTTCACCAAGGACTGACCGTCGCCCCCGGACCTGCGTATTTCCCTAGGGAAATCACACCGGACCTGCGTATTTCCCTAGGGAAATACGGCCGGGGGCGAAGGGGGAGCCCCGCACCTCACGCGGTGAGGGCGACCTCGGCCTCCCGACGGTCACCCTGCCGAGGTTCGTCCCCGGCGAGCCGGGCGTAGGCGCCGCGCCGCCGCAGCAGGCTCAGGTGCTCACCGCGCTCGACGACCCGCCCGCCGGCGAAGACGAGGATCTCGTCGGCCGCCTCGATGGTGCTCAGCCGGTGGGCGATGGTGATCGTCGTGCGGCCGCGGGCCAGGGCGTCGAGGGCCGCCTGCAGCTCGCGCTCGGTGTCGTTGTCCAGGGCGCTCGTCGCCTCGTCGAGGACGAGCACGGCCGGGTCGCGCAGGAGGGTGCGGGCGATGGCGATGCGCTGCTTTTCGCCGCCGGAGAAGCGGTGCCCGCGGGCGCCGACGACCGTGTCGAGCCCGTCGGGCAGGCTCGCGACGAGGTCGGCGGCTTGCGCGGTCGCGAGGGCCTGCCACAGCTGGGCCTCGGTGGCGTCGGGGTCGGCGAGCAGGAGGTTGGCCCGCACGGTGTCGTGGGCGAGGTAGGTCTCCTGGGTGACGATGCCGATGACGTGGGTCAGGGTCTGCGGGTCGATGTCGCGCAGGTCGACGCCGTCGACGGTGATCCGCCCGGTGCTCGGGTCGGCGAGCCGGACGAGCAGCGAGGCGAGGGTCGACTTCCCGCTGCCGGTGGCGCCGACGAGCGCGAGGTGGGAGCCGGCGGGGATGGTCGCGTCGATGCCGTCGAGGGCGAGCCGGTCGCCGTCGGGGTAGCCGTAGCCGACCCCTTCGATGCGCACGTCGCCGCGCACGGTCGCCGGGTCGAGGTCGACCGGCGCCGCCGGGGGAGCGACGTCGGGCTCGAGGTCGAGGTAGCCGAAGACGCGGCTGAAGAGGGCCATCGAGGCCACCCACGAGGCGCCGACGTTGAGCAGCCCCATGATCGGCCGGAAGATGCCCGACTGCAGCGTGGTGAAGGCGATGATCGTGCCGATCGTCATGCCGCCGCTCGTCGCGGGGAAGCCGGCGGCGAGGTAGATCAGCGCCGGGATCGCGGCGAAGACGATCGACATCGTCGCCATCCGCCAGCGGCCGGCGAGCTCGCTGCGCACCTCGAGGCCGACGAGGTCGGTCGAGGTGGTGGTGAACTCGCGGGCCCCGCGCTCGGCGGTTCCGAGGGTCTTGGACAGCAGGGCGCCGCTCACGGAGAGCTCTTCGGTCACCTGGGCCTGCAGGTCCGCGAGGCGCCGCTGACGTCGTGAGGTGATCTCGCGGCGGGTCAGCGCCACCTTGCGCGTGGTCCAGATGGCCGGAGGGAGCACGAGGAGGGAGAGGAGGGACAGCCGCCAGCTCAGGGCGACCATGGCGACGGCGGTCGCGACGGCGGTCGTGAGGTTGGAGGCGATCGACACGGCGGTGCTCGTGACGATCGACTGCATGCCGGCGACGTCCTGGGTGATGCGTGACTGGATCTCGCCGGAGCGGGTCCGGGTGAAAAAGCTCATCGACTGGCGCTGCAGGTGGGTGAAGACGTCGGTGCGCAGGCGGTGCATGACGGCCTGGCCGACGCGCGTGGAGATCCACGTCTGCTGCACGCCGATGAGCGCGGTCGCGATGGTCACGAGGAGCATGCCGCCGACGGCGAGCAGGAGCAGCCGGACGTCCTGGTGCGGCAGTGCGTCGTCGATGACGGTCCGCAGGAGGAAGGGGGAGGCCATCGAGACCAGCGAGCTGGCGACGATGAGGGCCACGACCGCGGCGACCTGCCAGCGGTAGGGGCGGAAGTAGGCGATGACCCGGCGCGCGCTCACGGGGCTCTCGGCGAGCTGGGCGCGGTCTCGGGGGTCGATGCGGCGGGGTCCGTGCCCGCCGCCGGTCTTGGGGGAAATCATCGGGGTGTCCATGTGGGCCCCTTTCGTTCGATCCGTTCGCGATGCTGAGGTTACCTCACTATGAGGGGAGAGGCAAGTCGGCTAGCGTGCTCACCATGACGCAGCGCACGGCCGGGCAGAGCTCGGAGGACCTCGGGGAGCAGCTGCTGCGGGTGGCCCGCGGCCTGCGGCGAGCGTGGATGGTCGACCTCTCGGAGCACGACCTGTCACCCCACGAGTCGCGCGCCCTGCGCGTCGCCGCCGATCGTGAGGAGTCGCCGCGGCTGCGCGACCTGGCTGATGCCCTGCGCATCGCCCCGCGGTCCGTCACCGACGTCGTCGACGCGCTCGAGCGCAAGGGTTATGTCGTCCGCGAGCCGGACCCGCACGACCGTCGGGCGAGCGTGGTCGTCGTCACCGACGCCGGGCGGCAGGTGCGGGCGGCGGTGCACGAGGCCCGTCGGCGCAGCGTCGGTGACCAGATGGGGGCGCTCACGGCGACCCAGCGCGCGGCGCTCGCCGACGCGCTGACGAGGCTCGAGGAGGGGCTGAGCTGCTGAGGGGCGTCGAGACGGCCCTTCAAGACGGCTCGTTCCTTGCCTCCTCAGGGGCCGGGGTGTGGGCTCAGCCAGCGGGAGTTCAGAAGGAGCTGTGGCCCAGGTGGGCCAGCGCCTGACGCAGCAGCGCTCCTTGGCCACCAGCCATCTCGGCCTGCAGTCCGGTCTCGGCGGCCTCGTCGAGGGTGAGCCAGGCGAGGTCGAGGGCGTCCTGCTGCGGCGCGCAGTCGCCGCGCACCGGGACGATGAAGCTCAGCGCGACGGCGTGCTGGCGCGGGTCGTGGAAGGGCGTGACCCCCGGCGTCGGGAAGAACTCGGCAACCGTGAAGGGGATCGGCGAGGCCGGCACGCTCGGCAGGGCCATCGGGCCGAGGTCCTTCTCGAGGTGACGCACGAGGGCGTCGCGCACGCGCTCGTGGTAGTTGACCCGGCCGGCGATGAGCTCGCGCTCCATCATGCCGCTCTCGCTGGCCCGCAGCAGCAGCCCGACCGCGGTGACATCGCCGTTGTCGGCGACCCGCACCGGCACCGCCGCGACGTAGAGGATCGGCACGCGGCCGCGCACGTTGTCGAGCTCCTCGCGGCTGAGCCACGCTTCCTGACGGTCGAGGTCGGTCGGCATGCGGCCATCCTCGCACGCGGTTTCGGCCCTCCACCGGGGCGCCCTACACTGGTGGCACAGGCGCCTGAGCCGTCATCAGCGGCGAGCCTTCCGGAAGAACGGGAGCCCAGCTCCTCACTAGACCCGGACGGGTGGTCACGACACGACCGGTGGACCAAGGAGCGGTCTACTCCCTTCGTCGCGAAGGGGGTGGGCAAGCGGGGTGGTACCGCGGAGGCCGACCGGCCGCCGTCCTCGTGGCAGTAGCCGAGTTGACCCGCCGAGTACCCCCGGAGCCGCAGCGATGACCTACCCCAAGGTCTCCACCACCGACGCGACGACCGTCGCCTCCTCCCCGAGCTTCCCCGAGCTGGAGCAGCACGTCCTGAGCTACTGGGAGGCCGACGGGACCTTCCAGGCCTCCATCGACGCGCGCGAGCCCGGCGAGGACGGCGGCAACGAGTTCGTCTTCTACGACGGACCCCCCTTCGCCAATGGCCTGCCGCACTACGGCCACCTGCTCACCGGCTACGTCAAGGACGTCGTCCCGCGCTACCAGACGATGCGCGGCAAGCGGGTCGAGCGGCGCTTCGGCTGGGACACCCACGGTCTGCCCGCCGAGCTCGAGGCGATGCGTCAGCTCGGGCTGAAGACCACGGACGAGATCCGCGAGCTGGGCGTCGAGAAGTTCAACGAGGCCTGCCGCGAGTCGGTGCTGAAGTACACCGGCGAGTGGCGCGACTACGTGACCCGACAGGCGCGCTGGGTCGACTTCGACAACGACTACAAGACGCTCAACCCCGGCTTCATGGAGTCGGTCATGTGGGCCTTCAAGTCCATGTACGACCAGGGGCTGGTCTACGAGGGCTTCCGCGTGCTGCCGTACTGCTGGCAGGACGAGACGCCGCTGTCCAACCACGAGCTGCGCATGGACGACGACGTCTACCAGCAGCGCCAGGACCCGGCCGTCACCGTCGGCCTGCGGATGGACTCCACCGGTGAGGACCCGGTCCTCGACGGTGCCCACCTGCTCGTGTGGACGACGACCCCGTGGACCCTGCCGAGCCACCTGGCCGTCATGGTCGGCTCCGAGATCGACTACGTCGTCGTCGAGGCGCCGGTCCCCGGTGTCGAGGGAGCCACGGCCAAGTACGTCCTCGCCGAGGCGCGCCTGGGCCACTACGCCCGCGAGCTCGGCGACGAGCCGACGGTCCTCGGCCGCTACACCGGAGCCCAGCTGATCGGCCGCACCTACACCCCGCCGATGTCCTACTACGTCGGCCACGAGGGCGCCTTCCGCGTCGTCGCCGCCGACGACGCCGTGACGACGACCGACGGTTCCGGTCTCGTCCACACCGCCGGTGCCTTCGGTGAGGTCGACAAGGAGGTCACCGACCGCGAGGGCATCGCCGCCGTCATGCCGGTGGCCAAGGACGGTCGCTTCACCGCGCCGGTCACCGACTACGAGGGCATGCTCGTCTTCGATGCCAACGGCCCGATCATCGACGCGCTCAAGGCCGCCACGAGGTCGCTGGGCGAGGCCCTTCGAGACGGTCGCTTCGCGACCTCCTCAGGGACCGATGGAGGGGCGGCGACGGACAGCGTCAGCCCCGGCACGATCCTGCTGCGCCGCGAGTCCTACGAGCACTCCTACCCGCACTGCTGGCGCTGCCGGCAGCCGCTGATCTACAAGGGCGTCGAGTCGTGGTTCGTCGAGGTCACGGCGATCAAGGACAAGATGCTCGCCAACAACGAGCAGATCACCTGGACGCCCGACCACGTCAAGCACGGCCAGTTCGGCAAGTGGCTCGACAACGCGCGTGACTGGTCGATCACCCGCAACCGCTTCTGGGGCTCCCCGGTGCCGGTGTGGAAGTCCGACGACCCTGCCTACCCGCGGATCGACGTCTACGGCTCCTTCGAGGAGATCGAGCGCGACTTCGGGCAGCTGCCGCTCGGCGTCGACGGCCAGCCGGACCTGCACCGACCCTTCGTCGACGAGCTGACCCGTCCCAACCCCGACGACCCGACGGGCCAGAGCACCATGCGCCGCGTCGAGGACGTGCTGGACGTGTGGTTCGACTCGGGCTCGATGAGCTATGCCCAGGTGCACTACCCCTTCGACAACGCGGAGTGGTTCGAGCAGCACTTCCCGGCCGACTTCATCGTCGAGTACATCGGGCAGACGCGCGGCTGGTTCTACACGCTGCACATCCTCGCGACCGCGCTCTTCGACAAGCCGGCCTTCAAGTCGGTCATCAGCCACGGCATCGTCCTGGGCAGCGACGGGCAGAAGATGTCCAAGTCGCTGCGGAACTACCCGGACGTCTCCGAGGTCTTCGACCGCGACGGCGCCGATGCGATGCGCTGGTTCCTCATGAGCAGCCCGATCCTGCGCGGCGGCAACCTCGTCGTCACCGAGCAGGGCATCCGCGAGGGCGTGCGGCAGGTGCTCATCCCGCTGTGGAACAGCTACTCCTTCTTCGCCCTCTACGCCAACGCCCTCGGCGAGGGCTACGAGGCGAAGTGGTCGACGGGCTCCACCGACCCGCTCGACCGCTACCTGCTCGCCAAGCTGCGCGAGTTCGTCGAGGCCGCGACCGCGCGCCTGGACGCCTACGACATCGCCGGCGCCTGCGACAGCACCCGCTCCTTCACCGACGTGCTGACGAACTGGTACATCCGGCGCAGCCGGGAGCGCTTCTGGGCCACCGGTGACGACCGTGCGGATGCCGAGGCCGCCTGCGACACGCTCTACACGGCACTCGAGGTGCTCTGCCGCGTCGCCGCCCCCCTTCTGCCGCTGACGACCGAAGAGGTCTGGCGTGGGCTGACAGGGGAGCGGTCGGTGCACCTGGCGGACTGGCCGCAGGCGCAGGACCTGCCGGCCGACCACGAGCTCGTCGTCGCCATGGACACCGCCCGCGCGGTGTGCAGCTCGGCCAGCGCCCTGCGCAAGGCCAACAAGCTGCGCAACCGGCTGCCGCTGCGCGACCTGACGGTCGTCGTGCCCGACGCGGCGAAGCTCGCGGACTTCGGCGCGATCGTCGCCGACGAGGTCAACGTGCGCCAGGTGAGCCTGCTCGACATCGACGACCCGGCGGCGGCCGACTTCGGCGTGAGCCAGAAGCTCACCGTCAACGCCCGCGCGGCCGGCCCGCGCCTGGGCAAGCAGGTCCAGGTCGCGATCAAGGGCAGCAAGTCGGGCGACTGGTCCGTCGCCGACGACGGGACCGTGACCTCCGGCGGCATCGCTCTGGTCGAGGGCGAGTACACGCTCGAGACCGTCGCGGCCGATGACGAAGGGAGCCACCGCGCCACCGCGATGCTCCCCGCCGGCGTGGGCGGCTTCATCGTCCTCGACACCGAGGTCACCGACGAGCTGGCCGCCGAGGGCCTGGCGCGCGATGTCATCCGTGCCGTCCAGGAGGCGCGCAAGCAGGCCGGGCTCGAGGTCTCCGACCGGATCAGCCTGACGATCACCGGCTCGCAGCAGGTGTGGGAGGCGACGGTCGCCCACCAGGGCCTCATCGTCGACGAGACCCTCGCCGGGCAGTTCGGCTCCGCTCCCTCCCTCGAGGCGCTGCCGCTCGGCGACGGCGTCGTCGAGACCGAGCTCTCCGGCAGCGAGAGGGTCCGGGTCAAGGTCACGCGCCTGTGAGCCGCCGATGATCAACGGGATCCTCTGGGTCCTCGGCTGCCAGCTCGTCGGGGAGGTCTTCGTCCGGAGCCTCGGCCTGTCGATCCCCGGGCCGGTCGTGGGGATGGTGCTGCTCTTCGTGGTGCTGTCCGTGCGCCGGCCGGGGGAGGTCTCGGGCACGTTGCGCTTCTCCGACGGGCTGCTGCGACACCTGCAGCTCTTCTTCGTCCCGGTGACCGTCGGGATCATGGTCCACGCCTCCGAGCTGGGGAGCCAGTGGCTGCCGGTCACCGGTGGTCTCGTCCTGTCGTGGCTGCTCGGCCTGGTGACCGTCGCCGGTCTCGCCTCGTGGCTGCAGCGGCGGCGGGGAGTGTGGGTGAGCTCGCCTGACTGAGGCCCTGGACTGGCTGCGCGACTCGCCCCTGACGTGGGTCTTCGTCACCCTGCTCGCCTACCGGGCGGGGCTGTGGGTGCGCGATCGCACCGGCGGTCACCCGCTCGCCCAGCCGGTGCTCGTCGCCGCCGCGCTGCTCATCACGTTGCTGGCGGTGCTCGGCATCGACTACGACACCTACATGACCGGCGGCACGCTCATCCACGTCGTGCTCGGCCCGGCGACCGTCGCGCTCGCGGTGCCGCTGCACCGGCAGGCGCACCACCTGCGCGAGATGGCCCTGCCCCTGGCGATCGCCCTGCCGACGGGCGCCCTCGTCTCGATCGGGTCGGCCGCGCTCACCGTGCGGGCGCTCGGCGGCTCCGAGGTGCTCGAGCACACGATCGCGCCCAAGGCGGCGACGACCCCGGTGGCCATCGCGATCGCCGACCACATCGGGGGAGTGCCGGCGCTCGTCGCCGCCTTCACCATGCTCGCCGGCATGCTCGGGGCGGTCTTCGGCCCGTGGCTGCTGGACTCTCTTCGCGTCGACGACCGGCGGGTGCGTGGTCTGGCCATGGGGGCGGTCTCCCACGGCGTCGGGACCTCCCGGTCGCTGCACGACCACGCCACCGAGGGCGCCTTCGCCGGCCTCGCCATGGGCCTGACCGCGCTGCTGACGAGCGTGCTCGTCCCGCTCGTCATCGCCCTGCTCTGACTGGGCTCAGGCGGCGCCGTCGGCGGCGCTCGGCTCCATCGCCTCGCCCGTCTCGAGGACGGTCTTGATGCCGGATAGCACCCTGGGCCAGCCGCCGCCCCCTTCGTTGGTCGGGTCGGGGTTGCCGGCCACCTGCTCCGCCGTCGTGGGGCGGCCCGTGAGGTCGTGGGTGAGGGTCAGGCGGACCGAGCCGTGCGCGCTCGGCTCGATGTCCCAGGTGATGGTGCCCGGCTCCTCGTCCTCGATCCACACCGGTCCCCAGGTCTGGACGAGGCGGCGCGGCGGGTCGGCCTCGAGGACCTCGCCGGTGACGACGACGTCGGGCATGCCGACGGCCTTCATGTCCTCGCCGGCCCGGTGCTCGAAGTGGCCACCCGGCTGCAGGTCGTAGTCGACGTCGCCGGCGTAGCCGTAGAGCCGGCTGAACTCCGGGGACGTGATGGCCGCCCACACCCGCTCGGGCGTGGCGTTGATGAAGATGCGATGGATCTGGATCTCGGTGTCGCTCATGACTCGTCGTCCTCTAGGACTCGCTTGAGATCGAGCAGCGCGGAGGTCCGCGCCGCCGTGTACTTGCCGATCCACCGGTCGTGGATCGCGCGGATGGGGACGGCGTTGAGGTGGTGCAGCTTGGTCCGCCCCTGCTTGCGGGTGACGACGAGGTTCGCTTCCTCGAGCAGGCGCAAGTGCTTGGCCACCCCGAACCTCGTCATCTCCGTGTGCTCGCGCACGACCTCCTCGAGCTCAGACTGGCTGCGCCCGTCTCGCTCGAAGAGTGCGTCCAGCAGCACCCGGCGGATCGGGTCCGCCAGGGCCTTGAAGACGAGGTCGTCATCGCTCACGTCATCATCGTAGGTGACCAAATGGTCACCTATCAAGACCTAAGGTGTGAGACATGGACACGACCCTGCACTCCGTCTCCGGCCTCGTCGACCTCGCGCCGACGAGCGAAGGGGGCCGCCCCGGCGTCAAGAAGGCGCTCGTCGGCCACGGCTGCCGCGTGGTGATGTTTCGCTTCGCGCCCGGTCAGGTGCTCGCGGAGCACACGGCGGCCTTCCCGATCCTCGTCCAGTGCCTCTCCGGCACCGTGGAGTTCGCCGCGGGGGAGCAGGTGGTGACCCTCGGTCCCGGAGCCGTCGCCAACCTCGACGCGCGGGTGCCCCACGAGGTGCGGGGGGTCACCGATGCCGTCTTCCAGCTGGTCATGCTTGACCCGGCGGCGAGGCCGGACTGAGCTGTCGACGGGCGCACGAGTCATCGACTGCCGCACCAGGTACTTCTCGCGCGTGATTCGATGACCCGCGCGCGAGTGGAAGTCCGGCGCGCCGGGTGGCGCGGGCTGACCGGGATCAGGGCGCGAGGGTCTGCGGCCGCACGTGGGGCACCACCATCGGCGTGCCCGACTGCGGGTCGTCGACGACGTCGCAGGCCAGACCGAAGACCTCGTCCACGAGTCCGCTCGTGAGCACCTGCGCGGGCGGACCGTCGCCGCGGATCCTCCCTTCGTGCATGACGACCAGACGTGAGGCGAAGCGCGCCGCCTGGTTGAGGTCGTGGAGCACGGCGACGATGGTGCGGCCCTCGCGGTTGAGCCCCGCGAAGAGCTCGAGCAGCTCGTACTGGTGCGCGATGTCGAGGAAGGTCGTCGGCTCGTCGAGCAGGATCACCTCGGTGTCCTGCGCGAGGACCATCGCGACCCAGGCCCGCTGCCGCTGACCGCCGGAGAGGGTCGCCACGGGGGTGTCGGCGAGGTCGGTCAGGTGGGTGCGCTCGAGCGCCCCCGCGATCGCCCGGTCGTCGTCCGGCGACCACTGCCGCAGCAGGCTGTGGTGGGGGTGCCGGCCACGCGTCACGAGCTCGGCGACGGTGATCCCCTCGGGGGCATTGGCGCTCTGCGACAGCAGCGAGACCCGTTGCGCCGCAGCGCGTCCCCGCATCCGGTGCAGGTCCTCGCCGTCGAGCTCGACCCGGCCGTCTGAGGGCCGGTTGACCCGGCACAGCGTCTTGAGCAGCGTCGACTTGCCGCAGCCGTTGGGGCCGACGACGACGACGAACTCGCCCCGCTCGATCGTCAGGTCGAGCGAAGGAATGACCGGCTCACCCCCGTAGCCGACGGTGATCTGGCGGGCAGCGAGGAGGGTCATGTGGCCTTCTTCCATTCGCCGACGAGCAGGGCGCCGAGGTAGACGCCGCCGATCGCCAGGGTGAGGATGCCGACGGGCAGCCCGTCGAAGATCGGGACCTGCTGGGTCGCCAGGTCGGCCGCCGACAGCAGCAGGGCGCCAGTGACCGCGGAGAGCCCGAGCAGCGGGCGGGCGCTGCGGGCGAGCAGGCGGGTGATGTGCGGCGCGGTGAGGGCGACGAAGGCGATGGGGCCGGCGACCGCGACCGCCCCGCCGGCGAGCAGGACGGACAGGACGACCGCCCTTCGGCGGATGGCACCGGAGTGCACCCCGAGGGAGGCGGCCACCTCGTCGCCCATCTCGGTCAGGCCGAGCGGGATCGACAGCAGCGCGAGCGGCACGACGGCCACGGCGAGCACGATCCAGATCGTCGCGACGTGGTCCCAGCCGCGGGCGTTGAGGCTGCCGTTGAGATAGGCCGACAGGACCGTCGCCTTGTCCCGCGCGACGACGTAGACGACGTACTGCGTGAAGGCGTAGGCCATCGCGGAGACACCGATGCCGGCGAGGATCATCCGCATCGGGTTGGACAGGCCGGTGCCGGTGCTCACCGCGACGAGACCGACGGCCAGTGCCGCGCCGAGGACCGAGCCGAGCACGATCGACGTCGCGCTCGGCATGAGCAGCCCGACGAAGGCCGCGCCGGCCCCCGCGCCGGCGCTCACGCCGATGACGTCGGGCGAGCCGAGCGGGTTGCGGGTCACGGACTGGAAGAGGGCACCGGAGGCCCCGAGCGCGGCGCCCGCCCCGAGGGCGACGAGCAGACGTGGGCCGCGCAGGTGGCCGAGGACGAAGCGGGCCTTGCCCGTCGCCTCGCCGCGGGCGACCTCGATGATGCCCGAAGGGAGGTCCGTCAGCGCCATGCCGAGCCGCCCCATCGTCAGCGTGGCCAGGGCCGTCGCGACGACGAGCGCGACGAGCGCAAGCCCGAGGAGGGTCGACCGGCGGCGGGCCGGTGCCAGCGCGCTCATGCCTGGGCCCTGCGACCGAGGCGGCGCACCGCGAGCAGCAGGATCGGCGCGCCGACGAAGGCGGTGACGACCCCGACCATGAGCTCCTGCGGGCGCAGCAGCACCCGGCCGACGATGTCGGCGCCGAGCAGCACGACGGGCCCGACGAGCAGGCACCCGATGAGCTGGCGACGCATGTCGAGCCCGAGCAGCCCGCGGACGATGTGGGGGACAGCCAGCCCGATGAAGGCGATCGGCCCGACCGCCGCGGTGGCCGCCGCGCACAGCAGGGTGGCCGCGCCGAGGGCCGCGGTGCGCACGAGCGTCGTGCTCACCCCGAGCCCGGCGGCCGTCTCCGAGCCGAGGGCCAGCGCGTTGAGACTGCTCGCGCACAGCAGGGCCAGCGCCAGACCGACGACGACGAAGGGGGTGACCGCCCGCAGCTGGTCGAGGCCGCCGTCGCCGAGCGAGCCGACGACCCAGAAGCGGTAGTTGTCGAAGTGTCGCGGCAGGGAGAGCGCCACGGCCTGGACGTAGGCGTTGAGCACGGCCGCGACGACCGCGCCGGCGAGGACGAGGCGCACCATGCTCGCGCCGCTGTCGCCGGCGGTGCCGATCGTGTGGACGACGAGGGCGGCGATGCCGCCGCCGAGCAGGGCCACCCAGGCGGCCGCGACCGACCCGGTCGAGACGCCGAGCCAGACGCTCGCCGTCACCATCGCCGCGGCCGCACCTGCGTTGATGCCGAGCAGGCCGGGGTCGGCGAGCGGGTTGACGGTCACGCCCTGCATGAGGGCGCCGGAGACGGCGAGGGCCGCGCCGATGACGACCGCGAGGATCGTGCGCTCGATCCTCGCGTCGAGGACATTGGCCAGGTGGGCGTCGGGGCGCCCCGTGAGGGCGTCGACGACCTGGGGGAGGGTGGTCGGCTTGGAGCCGACGGCTAGGGAGAGGAAGCAGACGAGTGCGAGCACGACGACGCACCCCACGAGGACCAGGGTGGTCCGTGGGGTGCGTCGCGCGGTCGTGCTCGAGGTCACTCGGCGGAGGCTACTTCTTCTCGGCCTTGGCGATGGCCTCGTCGATCATGTCCGGGTACGTCTCGAGGGCGTAGGGCACCGTGAGCGGGTTGATCATCGACGACGCGGTGACGAAGGAGTTGTCCGTGCTCGAGACGACCGCGCCGGCCTTGATGGCCGGGATCGAGGCGTAGAGCTTGTTGGACATCGCCTGCTTCTTGGCCTTCGGGTCGCTGTAGAAGGTGAAGATCAGGTCGCTGTCGTTCAGCTGGTCGGCGTTTTCGTACCCGATGACCGCGGAGTCGGTGCCCTCGGTCTCCTTCATCTTGTCGATCGCCGGGTCGCTCTTGAGGCCGAGCTTGCGGACCATGTCGGCGCGCTGCTCGGTCGGCTTGAAGACGCCGAGGGTGTCCGGCGTCGTGTAGACGTAGCTGAAGGTGTAGTTCTTCCAGTCGGGGTGCTTCGCGGCCTCGTCGGCCAGCTGCTTGTCGAGGTCCTCGACGAGCTCGGCCGCGTCCTCCTCCTGACCCAGGGCCCGGCCGATGATCTCGATCTGCTCGTCCCAGTCGATGCTCCATGCCTGGTCGGGGTAGGCGACGGTCGGGGCGATCTCGCTCAGCGAGTCGTACTGCTCCTGGGTGATGCCCGACCAGGGGGCGAGGATGACGTCGGGCTCGAGCTCGAGGATCTTTTCCATGTCGAGCTCCTCGCCGGCGCCGACGAACTCGGGGAGCTTGCCCCCTTCGCCCTTGACGGCCTCGTTGACCCACGGGGTGTAGCCGGAGTCGTCGGCCGCCCAGGCGTACTCCTCCATGCCGACGGGGATGGTCCCGAGGGCGATGGAGGTCTCGGTGGAGCCCTGGCCGAGGGTGACGACCTTCTTCGGCTTCTCGGGGATCTCGGCGGTGCCGAGGGAGCTCTTGATGGAGACGGGGAAGGCGCCGTCGCCGGATCCCGACGTCGCGTCGCTGTCGGATGCGTCGGAGCCGCAGGCCGTCAGGGCCACGGTGGAGGTCAGCAGGAGCGCGACACCGGTGGTGCGCAGGCGGTTCAGGGGCATGCTCGTGATCCTTGCGAAGGGGGAGTGCCGGCCACCTCGACCGGCCAACATTAGGAGACCCTAACCTAACTCTTGGGTGCCTCGCGCACAGGTTCGCCGTCTACGCCCCGTCGTGCCGGTGGGCGCGGTGCCCGTCCCGGTCGAAGATCATGATGACCTCGGCCCCTCCGCATTTCCCTAGGAAAATGCGCACTCCTTCCGTATTTCCCTAGGGAAATCTCCACCCTTCCGGTGATTTCCCTAGGGAAATGCGCCAGCACGACCTCGTCCCAGCTGCCGCCGCGTCGAGACCGACGCCATCGCCGCGGCCCTCGCCGCCCGCGCGGGATGGACCGTCGACGTGCACGACCGGCGTGAGCGACCCGCCGGCGCCGTGTCGACCCACCACGTGCACGACGTCGTGCTGCGGGCACGGAGGGCCGGCTGACGGGTGCGACAATCGGGGCCATGAGCCCCGCCCCCGATGCCGCCCAGCGGCAGGCCGCCGCCGATCTCGAGCTGCGTGAGCGCATGCGCCGCGTCGAGGAGGGCATCCTCGAGCGCGCTCCCGAGCACGACCTCGAGCCGAGCCTCGACCGCATCCGCGCCGTGCTCGACCTGCTCGGCGAGCCGCAGCGCACCTTCCCCGTCATCCACGTCACCGGCACCAACGGCAAGACCTCGACCGCCCGGATCGTCGAGTCGGTGCTGCGGGAGTCGGGCCTGAAGACCGGGCGCTTCACCTCGCCGCACCTGCAGGACATCCGCGAGCGGATCACCATCGGCGGCGAGCTCATCACCCGCCGGGCCTTCCTCGACGCGTGGGCCGACATCGCCCCCTTCGTCGACGCGGTGGACACCCGCTCGGTCTCCGAGGGCGGGCCGCGGATGACCTACTTCGAGGTGCTCGTCGCGCTCGCCTACACGGCCTTCGCCGACGCGCCGGTCGACGTCGCGATCGTCGAGGTCGGCATGGGGGGGTCCTGGGACGCGACCAACGTCGTCGAGGCCGACGTCGCCGTCATCACGCCCGTCGGCATCGACCACCAGCACTTCCTCGGCGACACCATCGAGGAGATCGCGACCGAGAAGTCCGGGATCATCCACCCCGACGCCATCGCCGTCAGCGCGCCGCAGGTGCCCGAGGTCCTCGAGATCCTGCGTGCCCGCGCCGACGAGGTCGGCGCCCGTCTCGTCGTCGAGGGCGAGGACTTCGGTGTCCTCGAGCGCGACGTCGCCGTCGGCGGCCAGATGATCTCGCTGCGCGGGCTGGCCGGCGACCACCCCGACCTGCTGCTCAACCTCCACGGAGCCCACCAGGCGAGCAATGCCGCGCTCGCGGTCGCGGCCGTCGAGGCCTTCCTCGGGGGAGGGGAGCAGCCCCTCGGCGAGGAGGTCCTCGCCGCGGGCCTCGCCGCCGCCACCTCGCCCGGGCGGCTCGAGATCGTGCGTCGCAGCCCGACCGTCGTCGTCGACGCCGCGCACAACCCACACGGGGCCGCGGTCCTCGCCGAGACGCTCAAGGACTCCTTCACCTTCACCCACCTCGTCGGTGTCGTCTCGATCTTCAAGGACAAGGACGTCGTCGGGATCCTCGAGGCGCTCGAGCCGGCCCTCGACGAGGTCGTCGTCACCCGCTCGACCTCCCCGCGGGCCATGCGGCCCGAGCGGCTCGGCGAGATCGCCGCGGAGGTCTTCGGCGACCACCGCGTCACCGTCGTCGACGCCCTGCCCGATGCCCTCGACCACGCGGCCCAGCTGGCGGACGAAGGGGGAGTCGCCGGCGGTGTGGTCGCCACCGGATCCATCGTCACCGTGGGCGAGGTGCGTCTGCTCCTCGGCGTCACCGACGTCGAGCGGCCCGTCGCGCCGCCGGTCGAGGTGCCCGTCGAGGTCGAGGACGAGGACTGACCTACCCTTGTCGACCGTGACGTCAGACCAGCAGCCGCGCCCGCGGGGCAAGTTCATGTGGCGGATGCTCGCCACCGTCGTCGGCGGTCAGGCGCTCGTCATCTTCTTCGGTGCCCTGACCAGCCGCGGCCTCGACCAGGAGCAGGCGCCCGTCGTGGCCGGCCTGACCCCCTTCGCCCTGTTGTGCGGCCTGGCCGTCCTCGCGCTCGTCTCCGCGGGACTCATGCGGCGGCCCTTCGGGCCGGCGCTCGGATGGATCGTCCAGCTGCTGTCCATCCTCTCCGGAGTCTTCGTGACGATGATGTTCGCCGTCGGGGTGATCTTTGCGCTGCTGTACTTCTCCTGCGTCCGCATCGGCCGCCGCGTCGATCACGAGCAGGCCGAGCGGGCCGTGACCGAGCAGGAGAGCTGACCACGTGGACTACTTCACCGCGATCGTCCTGGGCCTCGTCCAGGGCCTGACCGAGTTCCTCCCCGTGAGCTCGAGCGCGCACGTCTCGATCGTCGGCCAGCTGATGGGTCAGGAGGACCCGGGCGCGGCCTTCACCGCGATCACCCAGCTCGGCACCGAGGCGGCCGTCGTCATCTACTTCTGGCGCGACATCACGACGATCATCCGCAAGTGGTGCCTCTCGCTCGCGGGCAAGGTCGCCACGGACGACCCCGACGTGCGCATGGGGTGGCTGGTCATCATCGGCACGATCCCCATCGGCCTGCTCGGCGTCCTCTTCCAGGACCAGATCGAGACGACCCTGCGCAGCCTGTGGATCACGGCGACGATGCTCCTCGTCTTCGCGCTCGTCATCATGGCCGCCGAGCGGGTCGGCACCCAGCGACGCGAGCTGACCGACCTGACGTGGCGGCACGGCGTCGGCTACGGGCTCTTCCAGGCGCTCGCGCTCATCCCCGGCGTCTCCCGCAGCGGTGGCACCATCGCCGGTGGTCTCTTCATGGGGTACACCCGCAAGGCGGCTGCCCGCTACAGCTTCCTCCTCGCCATCCCGGCGGTCATCGCCTCCGGCGGCCTGCAGGTCGTCAAGATCGCCGGCGGCGAGGGCACCGGCGAGACCGGCTGGGGGCCGATCATCATCGCCACGGTCATCGCCTTCGCGGTCGGCTACGCCGTCATCGCGTGGTTCATGAAGTTCATCGAGACGCACACCTTCACGCCCTTCATGATCTACCGGATCCTCCTGGCGCTCGGCCTCTTCGCCCTGCTGGGTACGGGCACGATCTCGGCGTGACTACGCTGGGCCCCGTGACCGAGACTGCGCAGACCGAACGTTCCCTGATCCTCGTCAAGCCCGACGGCTTCCGCCGTGGCCTCACCGGTGAGGTGATCCGCCGCATCGAGGCGAAGGGGTACACCCTCGCCGCCCTCGCCGTGGTCACCCCGACCCGCGAGCAGCTGGCCGCGCACTACGCCGAGCACGAGGGCAAGCCGTTCTACGAGCCGCTGCTCGACTTCATGTCCTCCGGCCCGGTCGCCGCGGTCGTCATCGAGGGCCAGGAGTGCATCAAGGGCTTCCGCTCCCTCGCCGGCGCGACGAAGCCGACCGAGGCCGCCCCCGGCACGATCCGCGGCGACCTCGGCCGCAAGTGGGCGGGCACGGTGGACGAAAACATCGTCCACGGCTCCGACTCCCCGGAGTCCGCCGACCGCGAGATCGGCATCTGGTTCCCGAGCCTCTGACGTGACTGGAGCCCGACGAGGACGCCGAGCTCTCCCGACCCTGGCCCGCGACCTGGCGATCGACCTCGGGACGGCCAACACCCTCATCCACCAGCAGGGTCGCGGCGTCGTGCTCGACGAGCCGAGCGTCGTGGCGCTGAGCGTCGAGACCGGCGGTCTCGCCGCGGCCGGTGGCCGGGCCAAGGAGATGCTCGGGCGCACCCCGGGCGCCCTGCGTGCCGTGCGACCGCTGCGGGCCGGCGTCATCAGCGAGCCGGACGCCGCGGAGGCGATGCTGCGCTGGTTCACCGACCGCGTCGGGGTCTCCAGCGTCTTCCGACCCCGCATGGTCGTGTGCATCCCGAGCGATGTCACCGGGGTGGAGCGGCGCGCGGTCGAGGAGGCCGCGCTGCGGGTCGGCGCCCGACGCGTCTACCTCGTCGAGGAGCCGATGGTCGCCGCCATCGGCGCCGGCCTGCCGGTGACCGACACCGAGGCCTCGATGGTCGTCGACATCGGCGGTGGCTCGACCGACGTCGCCGTCATCGCCCTCGGCGGCATCGTCGCCTCGCGCAGCACCCGCGTCGCCGGTGACGCCCTCGACGACGCGATCGTCGACCACGTCCGCCGTCACCTCTCGCTGCTCCTCGGGGAGCGCAGCGCCGAGCACATCAAGGTCGAGGTCGGCTCCGCCTTCCCCCTCGCCCGCGAGGTGAGCACCCGGGTGCGTGGTCGCGACCTCGTGACGGGTCTGCCCAAGACCGTCGACGTCGGCTCCGCGGAGATCCGCCGGGCCATCGCCGCACCGGTCGGGCAGATCGTCTCCCTCGTGCGTGACGTGCTCGACCGCTGCCCGCCGGAGCTGGCCGGTGACATCCTCCAGCGCGGCATCACCCTCACCGGGGGCGGCGCCCTGCTGCGCGGCATCGACGCCCGCCTGCGCCACGAGCTCGGTGTGCCGGTGACCGTGGCCGAGACACCTCTGCGGGCCGTCGTGCGCGGCGCGGGCCGGTGCGTCGACGACTTCGCCGCCCTGCAGCCCGTGCTCGTCGACGGTCATCGCTTCTGATGCGTCGCCGAGTCCTGCCGGTGCTGCTGGTGCTCACGGCCCTCGTGCTCCTGGCCGACCTCGCGGGGGCGCCCCTCGGGCCGCTGCGCGGCGTCGGAGACCAGGTGCTCGGGCCGGTCGAGCGCCTCGTCGCGCCGGGGCCGGACGAGACCGACCGGCTCGAGCAGGACAACCTGCGCCTCGACGAGCAGGTACGCCGCCTCGAGGACCGCGAGGGCGTGGGCGACGAGCTCGAGCGCCTCGACCCCGACCTCGAGTCCGTCACGGCCCGAGTCGTCGCCCTCGACCGCGCGGGCGCCTCCGGCCCCGAGCGGGTCACCGTCGACGTCGGCCGGCGCGACGGTGTGCGCGCCGACAGCGCGGTCATCGCCCCGGATGGTCTCGTCGGTCGCGTCGTGTCCGTGGGGGAGTGGACGAGCGACGTCGAGGTCATCGGTGCCGACTCCTCCGTCGGCGTCCGCACGGGCGCGAAGGGGGTCATCGGCACCCTGTCGGGGTCGCACCCCACGACGACCCACGCCGCGGACGAGCTCGTCATCACCCAGCTGACCCGGGACCGGGCCCGCGAGGGCGACGAGGTCGTCACCCTCGGCAGCCCCGGCCAGCGGCCCTACCCGCCGGGTGTCCCGGTCGGCACGGTGACCCGGGTGGAACGGGCCCCCGGCCAGCTGACCGACACGGCCGTCGTCGAGCCCGCCGTCGACCTGGCGACCGTCGACGTCGTCGCCGTCGTCACCGGACCCGGGCGAGCCGCGGGCGGCTCGTCGTGACCGGTCTGCGGTGGCCGGTGCGTCTGGTCCTGCTGGCCCTGGCGCTCGTCGCCGTGCTCGCCCTGGGCGCGCGCGGCGTCGTCACCCCACCCGACCTCGTCGTCCTCGTCGTCGTCGGCGTCGCCCTCGCCGCGGGCTCGGGAGCCGGTGCGCTCACCGGCCTCGTCGGCGGGTGGCTCGTGGATCTCGCGCCACCCGTCGGGGTCCCCCTCGGTCTCTCCGCCCTCGGGTACGCGGCGGCCGGGTGGCTCGCCGGCTACGCGCACCGTCGTGCCGGGCACCCCTGGTGGTGGTCCCTGCCGGTCGTCGTCGGCGCCTGCCTCGTCACCCGTGCCGCGCCGGCGCTCGTCGACCTCGGCAGCGCGCGCCCGGTCGCCTGGGGCGCCCTCGCCTGGCAGGTCATCGCCACCGCGACGATCGGCCTGGTCCTCGTGACCCTCGTCGAGCGCGTCGAGGCCACCCTCGTGCAGCGGCGGTGGGCATGAAGCCTCGCGCCCCGCGGATGCAGGCGCGGATGCTCGCCTCCCTCGCCGTGCTCACCCTGCTCGCCGGTGTCCTCATCGGTCGCCTCGGTCAGCTGCAGCTGACCGACCACCCGGCAGGCGCCGACGGCGCGAGCGGTCCCGGCACCTCCCGCGTCACCCTGCCGGCCCTGCGCGGCCGCATCCTCGACCGCGAGGGTCGGCCGCTCGTCGACAATGCGGTGCGCACCGACGTGACGATCGACCGACGCGCTCTGGCCGACGCCGACGACGGTGGCCGAGCCACGGTGCGCCGCCTCGCGCAGGCGCTGGACCTCCCCTTCGACCGCATGTGGGGCCGCACGACCCTGTGCGGTGCGCCCGGAGCCGCCGACCCGCCGGACTGCTGGGCCGGCTCCGCCCTCGTGCCCGTGCCGCTCGCCGTCGACGTCGACCCGCAGGCCGCGGCGACGCTCACCGAGCGACCGGAGCTCTACCCGGGCGTCACCGTGACCAACCAGCCGGTGCGGGCCTACCCCCGCGCGGCCGGCGGTGGCGCTCCGCAGACGACCGGCTACCTCACCCGGTCGGAGGGGGACGACGGTGGTCTCGTCGGCGCCGCCGGCCTGGAGCTGCAGTACGACGAGCTGCTCCGAGGCACCCCGGGCCACAGCGACGTGCGCGTCGACGCCCGTGGCGTGCCGGTCGAGGAGACCGACCGGGAGGAGCCGGTCGCGGGCTCCGACCTCGTGACGACCCTCGACCTCGACGTGCAGCGCACGACCGAGCGGGCCCTCGCCGACGGGGTGGCCGATGCCCGCGACCGGGGCCACCGCGCCGACACCGCGGCCGCGGTCGCCCTCGACCTGCGTGACGGCGGGGTCGTCGCCTCGGCGAGCGTGCCCACCTACGACCCCTCGGTCTGGTCCCAGGGGGTGACCCAGACCCAGTACGACCGGCTGACGTCGGGGGAGGGCAGCCCGCTCATCGACCGGGTCACCGGGGTGGCGCAGCCGCCGGCCTCGACCTTCAAGGCGGTGACGCTGCCCGGCGCGGTCGCCGCCGGCACCGACCTCGACGACGAGGTCAACTGCTCGTCGTCGTACCGCACCGGGGGGCGGACCTTCAACAACTTCGAGTCACGGGCCTACGGCATGATCAGCTGGCGCGAGGCGATCAAGGTCTCGTGCGACACGGTCTTCTACCGGGTCGCCGACCGGGTCTGGCGCGACCAGGGCGGTCTCTCGGGCGACGACGCCGGCGACCCCCTGATCAGCACCGCCCGCGACCTCGGGCTCGGCGCCCCGACCGGCATCGACCTGCCGGCGGAGTCCAGCGGCCGCATCCCCGACCGGGAGTGGAAGCGCGAGTGGTGGCGCACGACGAAGGACGCCTCCTGCCGCGCTGCGAAGCGCGGCCACCCCGAGGTCGAGGACCGCACCGAGCGGGCCTACCTGACCGCCCTCGAGCGGGACAACTGCCGCAGCGGCTACCAGTTCCGCCCCGGCGACGAGGTCAACCTGTCGATCGGGCAGGGCGACGTCACTGCCACGCTGCTGCAGATGGCCCGGGTCTACGGCACGATCGCCACCGGTGGCACCGAGCCGAGCCCCCACCTCGGTCGGGCGACGATCGCCCCCGACGGCCGGCGCACCCGGCTCGACGCGCCCGCGACGCGCGAGGTCGACCTGCCGGGGGAGTCCGGCAGCCTGCTGCGCACCGCCCTCGGCGACGTCGTGGACCGGCCCGGCGGCACCGCCCGGTCGGCCTTCGCCGGCTTCCCGCTGCGGCAGTGGCCGGTCGCCGGCAAGACCGGGACGGCCGAAGTCTACGGCAAGGAGGACACGGCGTGGTTCGTCTCGTACGCGCCGACGACTCGGCCCCGCTACGTCGTCGCGGTCGTCGTCTCCCAGGGCGGCACGGGCGGCGGGACGGCCGCGCCGATCGCCCGCGCGATCCACGAGGACCTCGCGGGCGTCGACGACTGACTCAGCAGCAGCGCGTGCCCGGGTTGCGCTCCTGCCAGGCGTAGTGCTCCCGCCAGAAGTCCGCGCGCGACGGCACCGGCCGGTCAGGGTGGACCCGCCGGAGGTGCTCGACGTACCGCTCGTAGCGGTCGGCCCCGGTCACCCCGGACACGAAGCGGCCCATCCGCCGCACGACGTCGAAGGGAGTGCCCGTCGCCGCGGTCACCCGCGCGGCCGCGATGAGGGCGAAGACGAGCTTCTCCCTTCCCGTCACGAGGTGCGGTGCCCGGACGGCGACCGGAGGTCGGTCGGGGTCGGTGCGGACCCGCTCGACGCCGTCGCGCTCCTCGACGAGGGGTCCCGTCTCGACGTGCTCGGTCATGTGACTCCTCGGCTCACCGCGATGTGATCTGGACTACGTGTCGGAACCTGACCGACCAGTGGCTAGGCTGTCGGACATGGCTGATTTCGACGTCGTTGTGCTCGGTGCTGGACCCGGTGGCTATGTGGCGGCGATCCGCGCCGCGCAGCTCGGCCACAAGGTCGCGGTGATCGAGAAGAAGTACTGGGGCGGTGTCTGCCTCAACGTGGGCTGCATCCCGAGCAAGGCGCTCATCAAGAACGCCGAGCTGGCGCACACCCTGACCCATGACAAGAAGAAGTTCGGCATCGAGGGCGACGCCACGATGTCCTTCGGCCCGACGCACGCCCGCTCCCGCCAGGTGAGCGCTGGCATCGTCAAGGGCGTCCACTTCCTCATGAAGAAGAACAAGATCACCGAGATCGACGGCTGGGGCACGATCACCTCCGCCAACACCGTCGACGTGGCGCTCAACGACGGCGAGACCAAGACGGTCTCCTTCGACAAGCTGATCATCGCCGCCGGCGCGACCACCCGCATGCTCCCGGGCGTCGAGGTGAGCAAGAACGTCGTCACCTACGAGGAGCAGATCCTCGGCGACAACCTGCCCGGCTCGATCATCATCGCCGGCTCCGGCGCCATCGGCGTCGAGTTCGCCTACGTGCTCAAGAACTTCGGCGTCGACGTCACCATCGTCGAGTTCCTCGACCGGATGGTCCCGACCGAGGACGCCGACGTGTCCAAGGAGCTGGCCAAGCACTACAAGAAGCTCGGCGTCAAGGTCATGACGAGCACCAAGGTCGAGTCCGTCGAGGACACCGGCTCCGGCGTCAAGGTCACCGTCACCCCGGCGAAGGGGGGCGACGCCCAGGTCCTCGAGGCCGACCGCCTCCTGTCCGCCATCGGCTTCGCCCCGCGCACCCAGGGCTACGGCCTGGAGTCGATCGGGGTCGAGCTCACCGAGCGCGGCGCCATCGCGATCGACGAGTACTGCCGCACCAACGTCGACAACGTCTACGCCATCGGTGACTGCACCGCGAAGATGATGCTCGCCCACGTCGCCGAGGCCCAGGGCGTCGTCGCCGCGGAGCACATGAGCGGTGCCGAGACCATGCCGGTCGACTACGACTTCATCCCGCGCGCGACCTACTGCCACCCGCAGATCGGCTCCTTCGGCTACTCCGAGGAGCAGGCGAAGGACAAGGGCTTCGACGTCAAGACCGCGACCTTCCCCTTCACCGCCAACGGCAAGGCCATGGGTCTGGGCGACGCGGTGGGCTTCGTCAAGGTCGTCGCCGACGCGGAGCACAACGAGATCATCGGCGCCCACATGATCGGCCCCGACGTCACCGAGCTGCTCCCGGTCCTCACCCTCGCGCAGAAGTGGGACCTCACCGCCGACGAGGTCGCCCGCAACGTCTTCGCGCACCCGACGCTGTCCGAGGCGGTCAAGGAGGCCGTCGAGGGCATCGCCGGCCACATGATCAACTTCTGATTAGGGACGAAGGGGAGGCCGCTGCTAACCTTCAACGGTTGCCGTGAGAATCGGCCGCGGATCCACAGAGCCCCGGTGAACCAGCCCGGGCGCGCCGCGCAACGAACCAAGAATGGAGCAGTGTCGCAGCATGCCGCTGACCGCTGAAGTCAAGAAGCAGATCATGGCCGAGTACGGCACCGTCGAGGGCGACACCGGCTCCCCGGAGGTCCAGGTCGCGCTCCTCACCCAGCGCATCAAGGACCTCACCGAGCACGCTCGTGAGCACAAGCACGACCACCACAGCCGTCGTGGTCTGCTGCTCCTCGTCGGCAAGCGCCGTCGGCTCCTCCGCTACCTGGAGAGCACCGACATCGAGCGCTACCGTGCGCTGATCAAGCGCCTCGGCCTTCGCCGATAATAGCTTCGTGAAGAGCGGTTCCCGTCCCTGGGGGCCGCTTCTTCGCGTATCCGGGGGGATCCTCCCTCCGGCACAACTGAAGAGTGACAACCGAAGATCGTCCAGACCGAAGACCTGACCGGGGCACAACGACGATGCTCCCGGTAGTAGAGAGAAAAGGAGGACCCGATGGAGGGTCCTGAGATCCAGTTCGCCGAGGCCACGATCGACAACGGCCAGTTCGGCACCCGCACCATCCGGTTCGAGACCGGCCGCCTCGCCAAGCAGGCCGGCGGCGCCGTCGCCGCCTACCTCGACGGCGAGACCATGCTCCTGTCGACCACGACGGCCGGCAAGACCCCCAAGGACCACTTCGACTTCTTCCCGCTGACGGTGGACGTGGAGGAGCGCATGTATGCCGCGGGTCGCATCCCCGGCAGCTTCTTCCGCCGTGAGGGCCGTCCCAGCACGGACGCCATCCTCACCTGCCGGCTCATCGACCGCCCGCTGCGCCCGACCTTCCGCAAGGGTCTGCGCAACGAGGTCCAGGTCGTCATCTCGGTGCTGTCGGTCCACCCCGACCACCAGTACGACGTGCTCGCGATCAACGCCGCGTCGGCGTCGACCCAGATCTCCGGGCTGCCCTTCTCGGGCCCGATCGGTGCCGTCCGCGTCTCGCTCATCGACGGCCAGTGGGTCGCCTTCCCGAATTTCAGCGACATCGAGCGCTCGACCTTCGACATGGTCGTCGCCGGCCGCGTTGTCGACGGCGGTGACGTCGCGATCATGATGGTCGAGGCCGAGTCCACCGAGTCGACCTGGGACCTCGTGAAGACCCAGGGCAAGACCGCCCCGACCGAAGAGGTCGTCGCCGAGGGCCTCGAGGCCTCCAAGCAGTTCATCAAGACGCTCTGCGACGCGCAGGCCGACCTGGCTGCCAAGGCCGCCAAGCCGGTCCAGGAGTTCCCGATCTTCCTCGACTACGAGGACGACGCCTACGCCGCCGTCGAGGCCGCCACCTCCGGTGACCTCGCCACCGCGCTGACCATCGCCGGCAAGCAGGAGCGCGAGTCGCGCCTCGACGAGATCAAGGACGCCATGAAGGCCTCCCTCGCCGGGACCGAGGAGGCTCCCGGTGAGTTCTTCGGCCGTGACAAGGAGCTGTCCGCGGCCTTCCGCTCCGTGCAGAAGGCGCAGGTCCGCCAGCGCATCCTGCGCGACAAGGTCCGCATCGACGGCCGTGGCCTCGCCGACATCCGCGCCCTGGGCGCCGAGGTCGAGGTCCTGCCGCGCGTGCACGGCTCGGCGCTCTTCGAGCGCGGCGAGACCCAGATCATGGGTGTCACCACGCTCAACATGCTCAAGATGGAGCAGCAGATCGACTCGCTGAGCCCGGTCACGCGCAAGCGCTACATGCACAACTACAACTTCCCGCCCTACTCGACCGGTGAGACCGGCCGCGTGGGCAGCCCGAAGCGCCGCGAGATCGGCCACGGTGCGCTCGCCGAGCGTGCGCTCCTGCCGGTGCTGCCCTCCCGCGAGGAGTTCCCGTACGCGATCCGTCAGGTCTCCGAGGCCCTCGGGTCCAACGGCTCGACCTCGATGGGCTCCGTGTGCGCCTCGACGATGTCGCTGCTCAACGCCGGTGTGCCGCTGCGCGCCGCCGTCGCCGGCATCGCGATGGGTCTGGTCTCCGACGAGGTCGACGGTGAGACCCGCTACGCGGCGATGACCGATATCCTCGGCGCCGAGGACGCCTTCGGCGACATGGACTTCAAGGTCGCCGGTACCCGCGAGTTCGTCACCGCGATCCAGCTCGACACCAAGCTCGACGGCATCCCCGCCTCGGTCCTGGCCGGCGCGCTGACCCAGGCTCGTGACGCGCGGATGCACATCCTCGACGTCATGAACGAGGCCATCGACGCCCCGGACGAGATGGCTCCGACCGCTCCGCGGATCATCACGGTCAACGTGCCCGTCGACAAGATCGGCGAGGTCATCGGCCCGAAGGGCAAGATGATCAAGCAGATCCAGGAGGACACCGGCGCCGACATCAGCATCGAGGACGACGGCACCGTCTTCATCGGTGCGGTCGACGGCCCGTCCGCCGACGCCGCGCGCAACGCGATCAACGCGATCGCCAACCCGCAGATGCCCGAGGTCGGCGAGCGCTTCCTCGGCACCGTCGTCAAGACCACGACCTTCGGCGCCTTCATCTCGCTGACGCCGGGCAAGGACGGCCTGCTGCACATCTCCGAGGTGCGCAAGCTCGTCGGTGGCAAGCGGATCGACGCCGTCGAGGACGTCGTCGCCATCGGCCAGAAGGTCCAGGTCGAGCTCAAGGAGATCGACCCCCGCGGCAAGCTGAGCCTCGCCGCCGTCCTCACCCCCGAGCAGGAGGCCGCCCTGGCCGCCGACTCGAAGGGCGATGACGAGGGTGGTCGTGGCGGTCGCCGTGAGGGCGGTCGTGAGGGTGGCCGCGAGGGCGGTCGCGACGGTGGTCGTGAGGGTGGCCGCGAGGGCGGTCGCCGTCGTCGCCGCCGCGGCGACAACGACTCCGCGGACTCCGGCGAGGGCTCCGGCTCCGACGAGTCGGGCGACGCGCAGGACGACTGACCACTGGGGTCTCCGCAAGGGGGCCGGCTCTCCTCCGGGAGGGTCGGCCCCCTTCGTCGTGCCTGTGGACGGTCGACCGGCGAGCCGCGCGACCCTCTCCTACGGTGATCCGGACACACGCCACACACCAGGGGGAACCATGAAGGCCGTGCGCCTGCTCATCGGGGTCATCGCACTCGTGCTCGTCGTCGTGGGGGCGATCCTCGTCCCGCACTCGGGCGCCCCGAGCGTCACCGGCAGCGAGGTCGAGCGCGTCCTCGACGTCCCGCCGTCCGGGTGATGGGCGCAGGCATCATGAGGAAGCCCCCGGCACCGTGCGGTGTCGGGGGCTTCCTGGTGCGGGGGAGCGGTGGCTCGGTCAGGCAGCGTGACGCGCGGTGCGACGGGTCTCGTCGATCCAGCGCATCTCCATGCGGGTCCGGCCGTCCTCTCCACGCACGGCGACCCAGGTGCAGGTCAGCTTCGGGGCGGGTCGAGTCGTCTCGGTCTTCTTGAGGGTGGTAACGGTCATTGCGGACACCTCCTGTTCACTTTCTGTTCATGTACGACCCTAGCACCAAAGTGAACGGAAGGTGAACACGCTGCCCGGTCGAGCGCGTGTCGCCCGGCTTCGTAGGCTGTGCCCATGACGACGAAGGTGGCAGTGATCGGCGCCGAAGGGCGCATGGGTGCGACGGCCTGCGAGGCGGTCGAGGGTGCGGACGACCTCGAGCTCGTCGGCCGCTTCGACGAGGGCGACGACCTGGGCGATCTCGGGGGCGCCGACGTCGTCGTCGAGTTCACCGTCCTGTCCGCCAGCGAGCGCAATGTGCGCCACTGCGTCGAGCGCGGCGTCCACGTCGTCGTCGGCACCTCCGGCTGGACGGACGAGCGGGCGGCGCAGCTGCGCACCGAGGTCGAGGCGAAGGGGGGAGTGGGCGTGCTCATCGCCCCCAACTTCGCCATCGGCGCGGTGCTGATGATGCAGTTCGCCAAGCAGGCGGCGCGCTTCTACGAGTCGGTCGAGGTCGTCGAGCTGCACCACCCGCGCAAGGTCGACGCCCCGAGCGGCACCGCCACCCGCACGGCTGAGCTCATTGCCGCCTCCCGGGCGGAGGCCGGGCTCGGTCCGGTCCCGGACGCGACGACCGACGACCCGGACGGCGCGCGCGGTGCGAGCGTCGAGGGTGTGCCGGTCCACGCCGTGCGTCTGCGCGGGCTCGTGGCGCACCAGGAGGTGCTCCTGGGCAACGAGGGCGAGACGCTGACGCTCCGCCACGACTCCTTCGACCGGGTCTCCTTCATGCCCGGTGTCCTCACGGGGGTGCGCGAGGTCGCCAAGCACCCCGGCGTCACGGTCGGTCTGGAGCACGTCCTCGGTCTCTGACCGGGGCGTGTCCCGCGGCGTCGGCGCGGTCAGCCCCAGCCGAGGGCGCGCAGGCCCGCGGCCAGCGCGGCGGCGGCGAAGACGACGATGACGAAGTTGGCCCGCACCCACAGCAGCACGACGGCCAGCGCGACGGCGGCCAGACGGGCGTCGACGACGATGCCGTCGTTGCCGCCGACGGTCTGCGTCACGAGCAGGCCGGCGAGCAGGGCGACCGGGAGCAGCCCGATGATCCGGGACCGGCGCCGACCGTCGACGAGGGACTCGGGCACGAGGTAGCCGACGTACTTCGTCACGAAGCCGAGCACGCACGCGGCGAGCACGCAGACCCACAGGCTGGTGGCGCTCACAGCAGGTCTCCTTCCGGTTGCTCGATGTCGTGGGCGCTGCTCGGCCCGGCGGAGGCCAGTCCGATGACGATCGCCGCGATGGCGGCGAGGAGCACGGGCACGCCGGCCGGCATCGGGGCGAAGCTGATGAGGGCGATGGCGGCGGCCAGGGCGGCCGTCACCTGTCCGGTGCGGTCCTTGAGCCGGGGCCAGATGAGCGCGACGAAGGCGGCAGCAGCGGCGGCGTCCAGGCCCCACACGCGCGGGTCGCCGATGGCATTGCCGACGAGCGCGCCGACGAGGGTCGACAGGTTCCAGAAGGCGTAGACGCCCAGCCCGGCGGCCCAGAAGCCGGTGCGCTGCACCTCGGGCTGCTCCTGGGCGAGGGCGACGGCGGTCGACTCGTCGATCGTCAGGTGGGCGGCGGCCGCCCTGCGCCACCCGAGCAGCCGCAGCACGCGGGCGAGCTGGAGCCCGTAGAGCCCGTTGCGGATGCCGAGGAGGGTGGAGGTCGCGACGGCGGTGACCGAACTGCCGCCGGAGGCGATGATGCCGACGAGGGCGAACTGCGAGCCGCCGGTGAAGAGCAGCAGGGACAGCGCGACGGTCTGCCACACGTCGAGCCCGGCGGCGATGCCGAGGGCCCCGAAGCTCACGCCGTAGACGCCGGTCGCCAGCCCGACGGACAGTCCTTGGCGGCGGGCGGCGGCGTGCTCGGCGGCGAAGGGGGCCGCGCTCACGGCGTCTCGTCCGTGAGGGCCGCGACGAGTCGGACCTCCCGGGCGGTGTCGCCGTCGGGGGAGATGACGCGGTCGCGGTAGGCGCCGTCGGGCACGAGCCCGGCGCCGGTGAGGAAGCCGCGCAGGGCCTCGTGCTCGACGAGGCTCCAGGTCGCGACGTGCTCGGCGCCGGCCTCGCGCAGGATGTCGACGGCAGCGTTGACCAGGCGGGAGCCGTGACCCTGGCGCCGGTGCCCGGGGTGGACCCCGAGGGCGGTCACCTCACCGGTGGTCTGCCCGGCGTCGGGGTCCTGGCTGGGGCCGATGGCGACGAACCCGACCACCTGCTCGCCGGCGCAGGCGACGAGGAGGCGGTGCACCCCTTCGGGCGGTGTGCGAAGGGAGTCCGCCCACGCCGCGGCGAAGGCCCGCGGGTCGAAGGCGGCGTGCACCTGCGGTGGCACGACGCCGTCGTAGGCCTGCTGCCAGACGAGGGCCTGCACCTGCCCGACGGTCGTGGCGTCGTCGGCCGTGGCGCTGCGGACGCTGGCGTCGGCGGTCGTCATCAGCGGCCGACGAACCGGGGGGAGCGGCGCTCGCCGAAGGCGCGCTGCCCTTCGGCGAGGTCGTCGCTGGCCCAGGCGCGGGCGAAGGCGGTGGCGTAGTCGGCGTCTGGGCCGGGGGTGGCGCCCATGCCGAGCTTCGAGCCGGCCTGGGTGAGCGGGGCGAGAGCCACCGTGCGGTGGGCCAGCCCGAGAGCGGTGTCCAGGCCCCCGCGCTCCTGCGCGAAGCCGAGGCGCCACGCGTCGTCGTCGGTGAGGACGGCGGCGGTGAGCACCATGTGGCGGGCGGCGCCCTCGCCCCACATGCGGGTCACGCGGTCGAGGGTCCACTTGTCGACCATGAGGCCGAGCTTGGCGACGGGCACGGCGAAGCGGGCGGGGGAGTCGACGACGCGGATGTCGCAGGCGACGGCCAGCTGCATGCCCAGACCCATGCACGAGCCGGAGATCGCGGCGATTGTCGTCACGGGGACCGCGGCGAGGTGCTGGAGCACCTCCGCGAGACGCTCGGTGAAGGAGACGTCCTCGAGCTCGGTGAGGTCGGCGCCGGCGCAGAAGTGCCCCTCGGCACCGGTCAGGACGAGGGCCCTCGACCCGCCCTCGACGGCGGCCACGACCGCGGCGTGCAGCTCCTCGAGCGTCGCCAGGTCGAGGGCATTCCGCCGGTGGGTGCGGTCGATCGTCAGGACGGTGACGTCGTCGGTGGTCTCGCTGAGGATGGGCACGTCGTCAGCATACGGAGGGGCTCAGGCGGCGAGCAGCAGCCCTCCCAGCGCGACGAGCCAGCTGACGAAGCTGCCGACGAGGAAGTACTCGGTCACCTTGTCGATGTCGGAGGCGCGGGTGTCGTCCTCGCTGCGGGCGTGCGACCTCAGCTCGGGCCAGCGGATGAGCCCCTTGGCGGCGATGACCAGGCCGGCGGCGGTGAGCTCACCGGCCAGGCCGAGCCCGAGGATGAAGAGGCGCTCGAGCGGGCCGAGCAGCCGCCCGCCGCGCAGCTCGCCGTCGACGCCGCCGGTCACCGGTCCGGCCGGCAGGGCACCCGTCGTCACGAGCACCAGGCGCACGAGCCGGTTGCCGGTCGCGAGCTGGACGAGGGTGAGCCCGGCGAGCAGCAGCGCCCGGTCGGGGGCCGGCTGCCACGGCAGGTGGCTCCAGGCCAGCCAGTCGGCGAACCACCCGCCGACGGGCGGCGCCCAGCCGGAGGCGAGCAGCTGAACGCCCACGGCCGCGGCGAAGACACCGAGTGCCAGCGCGTGACCGCGGCCCCGGTCGGCCCGCTCCGCGCACACGAGCCACGCGACGAGACCGGCGACCGCGAGAGCCGTGAGGGCGACGCCACCCCAGGTCGCGAGCAGGCCGGTCGCGGATGCGATGACGACGAGCAGCAGCACCCCGGCGGCGGGCACGCCACGGGTCTCACGAGGCGCGTCGGAGGGCTGCGGGCCGAGGCTGCGCAGCAGGTCCGCGAGACCGATGGTGATGAGCAGGACGGACAGGACGCTCACGGGAGCCCTCCGAGGTCGGCGTCGAGGCGGACGAGGTGGTCGAGGGCGTCGCGGTGCACCCGCCGCGAGACGGCCGTGGGGGAGACGTCTTCCGCCTCGGCGAGCGCCCGCTGGCTGGTGCCGTGCAGCAGTCCCCGCAGCAGTCGGTGGGAGCGCTCGTCGAGGTCGGCCAGGAGCAGGTCGCGGTGCTGCAGGGCGGCGTCGAGGGCGGTGCCGGTGGGGGAGTCCTCGCGCCACCGGGTGCGCACGACGCGGCCGTCGGCCCGGGCGGCACTCTCGGCGTCCTTGGCCAGGGTGATGGCCTCGCGGGCGAGCCACCAGCCGGGCCCGTCCTGGACGGTGCCGTCGTCGCTGAGCGCGGTGACCTCTCCGTGGCCCAGACCGTAGCGGGTCTCGACCTCCGGCAGCAGCCCGGTGCGCAGCAGCAGGGCAGCGTGCACCGCCTGCCCGCGGCGGGCCCACGCCCCCTGGAACTCGTCGCCGACGGTGATCCGCACCGGGTGCACGGGGTCGGTCGTCGCGTTGATTGTGGCGATGACCTCCTCGAGCCGCGCGTGCAGACCACGGCGGTCGGCCGCGGTGCGGGAGCCGACGACGTCACCGATGAGGGTGGCCACGGAGGTCATGTGAACACTCTACAGCGATATCGACGAAAATAAACAGATATGGTTGATCTACCTGTTGGTGAACTCATGAGGTTCACGTTCGTAGGTGACGAAGTCGAAGCCCTCGCGCGGGTCCCGGCGCACCTCGCGCCACACGCGCGCATCGACCTCGGGGAAGAAGACCTCCGCCTCCGGCGAGCGGTCGATCTCGGTCAGCTCCAGCCGCGAGGCCAGGTCGATCGTCTGCCGGTAGATCTCACCGCCACCGAGGACGTGCACCTCGCCGGGGCCGGCGGCGACGAGGGCCTCGGCGAGCGAGTGGACGACGATCGCGCCGGGGGCCGACCACGCGTGGTCGGAGGTGACGACGATCGTCGTGCGGCCCGGCAGCGCCCGTCCGATCGAGTCCCAGGTCCGCCGCCCCATGATCATCGTGCCGCCCATGGTCAGCGCCTTGAAGTGCGCCAGGTCCTCGGGCAGGTGCCACGGCATGCCACCGTCGACGCCGATGGCCCGGTTGGCCCCGAGCGCCGCGACGAGGACGAGCCGCTGGTCGTGCCCCAGCTCGACGAAGGGAGCCAGCCCCCCGTCCCGCAGCCCCTCCAGCACGACCCGCTCGTGCGGCACGACGAGCGCGGGCAGCTCCGCGAGCGGCCACCACCGCAGGTCGGCCGCCTTGTCCGGCTCGCGCAGCGTCGGCTCGCCCGACCAGGCGGTGACGTGGAAGAAGAAGTCGGCGCGCTGCTCGCGCACCCCGGCGAGCGTCGAGCGCTGCACCGTCGTCAGGGGAGTCGCCTCGAGGACCCGCACGCCCAGCTCCTCGTCGACCTCGCGCGCCAGGGCCTGGCTCGGGGCGCTGGCGTCCTCGACGTGGCCGGCGGCCCCGCAGGCCCACCACCCGTCCATGAATCCGGTGCCGCGACGCAGCTGGAGCAGCACCTCGGTCCCGCCGTCGCCCTCCCGGGTCATCACGGCGTAGGCGGCGGCGAGCAGGGGCACCCGGCCGCGCAGCTCCTCGGGGACGGGGCGGGGCAGGCTCATACGGCGATCGGCGCCTTGATCGAGGGCGCGGCCTCGTAGCCGACGAGGGTGAAGTCCTCGAGCTCGTAGGCGTCGATCGAGTCGCGGGGCGCGATCTCCATCCGCGGCAACGGACCGGGGGTGCGGGTCAGCTGCAGGTCCGTCTGCTCGAGGTGGTTGAGGTAGAGGTGCGCGTCACCGAGGGTGTGGACGAACTCGCCCGGCTCCATGTCCACCTGCTGCGCGACCATCATCGTCAGCAGCGCGTACGAGGCGATGTTGAAGGGCACGCCGAGGAAGATGTCGGCGCTGCGCTGGTAGAGCTGGCACGACAGGCGGGGGCGGCCCCCTTCGCTCGCCGGGGTGACGTAGAACTGGAACATCGTGTGGCAGGGCGGCAGCGCCATCTCGCCGACCTCGGCGACATTCCACGCGGAGACGATGTGCCGCCGGCTGTCGGGGTTGGTCCGCAGCCCCTCGATGACCTGCGCGATCTGGTCGACGGTCGACCCGTCGGGCGTCGGCCAGGAGCGCCACTGGTGCCCGTAGACCGGCCCGAGGTCACCCTGCTCGTCGGCCCACTCGTCCCAGATGCTGATGCCGCGCTCCTGCAGCCACCGCACGTTGGTGTCGCCGCGCAGGAACCACAGCAGCTCACCGATGATCGAGCGCAGGTGCAGCTTCTTCGTCGTGAGCACGGGGAAACCCTCCGACAGGTCGAAACGCATCTGGTGGCCGAAGACGCTCCGGGTGCCCGTGCCGGTCCGGTCGGACTTGACGACCCCGTGGTCGCGGACGTGCTCGAGGAGGTCGAGGTACTGGCGCATGGCGCCACGATAGACGCCGCCACCGACGGCTACGCTGAGCCGCATGACGACTTCCCCCTTCGGACGGGTGATCACCGCGATGGTGACCCCCATGACCCCTGACGGCGCGGTGGACACGAAGGGCGTGGCCGCCGTCGTCGAGCACCTCGTCGCCACCGGACACGACGGTGTCGTCGTCAACGGCACCACCGGCGAGTCGCCGACCCTCAGCTCCGCCGAGAGCATCGCGATGGTCGAGACGGTCAAGGAGGCGGCCGGTGACCGGCTCGCCGTCACCGCGGGGGTCGGCTCCAACAACACCGCCCACGCCATCGAGATGGCTGGCCAGGCCACCGCGGCCGGCGCCGACGGCCTGCTCGTCGTCTCCCCGTACTACAACAAGCCCACCCAGCCGGGCCTGCTCGCGCACACCCGCGCCATCGCCGACGCCGCCGAGCTGCCGGTCATGCTCTACGACATCCCGGGGCGCACCGCGACCCCCTTCGCCGTCGAGACGCTCGTCGCGCTCGCCGACCACGAGCGGATCGTCGCGGTCAAGGATGCGAAGGGGGACCTCTGGGCCGCCTCGCAGGTCATGGCCGCGACCGACCTGCTCTGGTACTCCGGTGCCGACGAGCACAACCTCGCGCACCTCGCGCAGGGCGCCCACGGCGTCGTCTCCGTCGTCGGGCACGTCGCCGGCCGTGAGTACCGCGCGATGATCGAGGCCGTCGACGCCGGCGACCTCGCGACCGCCCGCGAGATCCACCACCGCCTCATCCCCGTCACCAATGCCCTGATGTCGACCTCGCAGGGCGCGATCATGGCCAAGGCCGCCCTCGTCGAGCTCGGTGTCATCGAGCACGCCGCCGTGCGCCTGCCCTACGTCGAGGGGCCGGCCGAGCACCTCGAGGTGCTGCGCGCCGGCCTGACCGCCTCCCGGATCGGAGCCACCGCATGAGCCACCCGCACCCCGACCTCGAGCTGCCGCCGCCGCTGGCGAAGGGGGCGCTGCGCGTCATCCCGCTCGGGGGCCTCGGCGAGGTCGGCCGCAACATGGCGGTCATCGAGCACGACGGCCAGCTGCTCATCATCGACTGCGGTGTCCTCTTCCCCGAGGACCACCAGCCGGGCGTCGACCTGATCCTCCCGGACTTCGACTACATCCTCGACCGGCTCGACGACGTCCAGGCGATCGTCCTCACTCACGGCCACGAGGACCACATCGGCGCCGTGCCCTACCTGCTCAAGCACAAGCCGGACATCCCGCTCGTCGGCTCGATGCTCACGCTGGCCCTCGTCGAGGCCAAGCTCAAGGAGCACCGGATCAAGCCCTACACGCTCGGCGTGCGCGAGGGCGGGCGCGAGTCCTTCGGCGTCTTCGACTGCGAGTTCATCGCCGTCAACCACTCGATCCCCGACGCGCTGGCGGTCTTCGTGCGCACCGAGGGCGGCACGCTGCTGCACACGGGCGACTTCAAGATGGACCAGCTCCCGCTCGACCGGCGCCTCACGGACCTGCGGGCCTTCGCCCGGGTCGGCGAGGAGGGGGTCGACCTCTTCCTCACCGACTCGACCAATGCCGAGGTCCCGGGCTTCACGACGCCCGAGCGGGAGATCGGCCCGGCGATCGACACCGTCTTCCGCAAGGCGCGCCGGCGGATCATCGTCGCCTGCTTCTCCAGCCACGTGCACCGTGTCCAGCAGGTGCTCGACGCGGCCGAGCGCAATGGCCGCAAGGTCGCGATGGTCGGGCGCTCGATGGTGCGCAACATGCGCATCGCCGCCGACCTGGGCTACCTGCACGTCCCCGACGGGGTGCTCGTCGACGTCAAGAAGCTCGACAACTACCCCGACGACGAGGTCGTGCTCATCTGCACCGGCAGCCAGGGCGAGCCGATGGCCGCCCTGTCGCGCATGGCCAACCGCGACCACCGGATCGACGTCGGTGACGGCGACACCGTGCTGCTCGCCTCGAGCCTGATCCCCGGCAACGAAAACGCCGTCTACCGGGTCATCAACGGTCTGATGCGGCTCGGCGCCGACGTCGTGCACAAGGGCAATGCCAAGGTGCACGTCTCCGGGCACGCGAGCGCCGGCGAGCTGCTCTACTGCTACAACATCGTCAAGCCGCGCAATGTCATGCCGGTCCACGGCGAGTGGCGCCACCTCGTCGCCAACGCCGACCTGGCCATCGCGACGGGCGTCGACCCCGACCACGTCGTGCTCGCCGAGGACGGCGTGGTCATCGACCTCATCGACGGTCGCGCCCGCATCGCCGGCGCCATGCCCTGCGGCTACGTCTACGTCGACGGCTCGAGCGTCGGGGGCGCCACGGAGGAGCTGCTCAAGGACCGCCGCATCCTGCGCGACGAGGGCTTCATCTCCGTCATGGTCGTCGTCGACTCCTCGAGCGGCAAGGTCGTCGCCGGCCCGGAGATCACCGCCCGCGGCTTCGCCGAGGACGACGAGATCTTCACCCAGGTCAAGCCCAAGATCGTCGCGGCCCTCGACGAGGCCGCCCGCAAGGGCACGACCGATACCCACCAGCTGCAGCAGGTCGTGCGCCGCGCGGTCGGTGGCTGGGTCGGCGGCAAGATCCGTCGCCGCCCGATGATCATCCCGGTGGTCGTCGAGGCCTGAGACCGCCCGGGGGCGAAGGGGGCCTGCCGGGTCCCCCTTCGCCCTACCCGAGGAGGGTCAGAGCGAGCGCAGCGCCGCCAGCAGGCGGTCGATGTGCTCGGGCGTCGTGCCGAGGCCGGCACTGATCCGCACGGCGGTGTCGTGCTCGGTCTCGGAGAGCAGGTCGTCGACGAGCAGGTGGGCGCAGAACTTGCCGTCGCGCACCCCGATGCCGTGGTCGTCGCCGAGGACGCGGGCGACCTCGGCGCTGTCGTGGCCGTCGACGGTGATCGTCGCCACCGGGGCCCCGTCACCCCCGCCGAAGAGGGTGTGCACGCGCACGCCCTCGATCTCGGCGAGGCCGGCGAGCAGCCGGATGCGCAGGGCCTGCTCGTGGTCGCGGATCGCCCGCTCGTGCTCGCTGACGATCTCGCAGGCGGTGGCGAGCGCGACCGCGCCGAGCACGTTGGGGGAGCCGGCCTCGTGGCGGGCCGGGCCGTGCGTCCACTCGGTCGTGTCGAGATCCACGCGGGCGGTGGCGCCGCCGCCGGCGAGGTAGGGCTCGGCGGCGTCGAGCCAGTCGCTGCGCCCGACGAGGACGCCGGCGCCGAAGGGGGCGTAGATCTTGTGACCGCTGAAGGCGATCCAGTCCGCGCCGATCGCCTCGATGTCGACCCGGCGGTGCGGGACGACCTGCGCGGCATCGAGCGCGAAGCGGGCGTCGTGCTCGTGGGCGAGAGCCGCGAGCCGCTCGACCGGCCAGTGCTCGCCCGTGACGTTGGAGGCACCGGTGGCGACGACGAGCCGGTGCTCGGCGGGGTGGTTGCGCAGCGCCTGCTCGAGCAGGTCGAGCGCCTCGTCGTGGCTGTGCGGCACGGGCAGGCGCAGGGCGCGGGGCCAGGGCAGGAGCGCGGCGTGGTGCTCGGAGCCGAAGACGAAGACGAGCGTGTCCTCGGGCAGGGCGCGGGCCAGCAGGTTGAAGGAGTCGGTCGTGTTGCGGGTGAAGACGACCTGGTCGTCCTCGCGGGCCCCGACGAAGGTCGCGACGGTCTCGCGGGCCTGCTCGTAGCGCGAGCTGGTCACCCGCGAGGCGAAGCCGGCGCCTCGGTGCACGGAGGAGTAGGTGACGGCGGCTGCGGCCACCTCCTGGGCGACGGCCGCGAAGGCCGGCGTCGTCGCCCCGTGGTCGAGGTGCGCGTACTCGACGGTCGAGCCGTCGGCGTCGCGGTAGGTCAGGCCCTCGCTGACGAGCGCGGGCAGGGCAGTGGAGGTGCGGTGGAGGTCGGACACGGTCATGGGAGTGCTCCTGATCCGTCAGGGACCCGGGCGGTGACCTCGAGTCCGCGCTTGCCGGGCGACACTGCGTCGCCGGCCAGGTCGTCACCCGGAGCACCCCACCGCGGACGAGGGTTGCCGACCAGCTAGCCGGGGCTTGTCGCTGGTACTCGTGACCTTGGGTCGAGACCCTAGCCGATGACGGGTGCCGGCTGTCGAGCCACTCCGGGACCCGTCTCGCGACCTGGGACGTCAGGCGAGGGCGAGGGCGAGCACGGCCCCGGCGACGAGGTGGGGGCCGAAGGCGAGCGAGGTCCGTCGGCCCGCCCGGCGCGTGAGGAGCAGCGACAGGGCGACGATGCCGCCGAGCACGAAGCCCAGCCAGATGCCGACGACGAGCTCGCTCCAGCCGAGCCAGGCGAGGGTCGGGGCGATCGACACGAGCAGCTTGGCGTCGCCCAGGCCGATCGAGCGGCCGGGCAGGAGCAGGGAGAGAGCGATCGCGCCGCCGCCGACGAGCAGGGCTGCGGTGCCTGCGCGTGCGAGGGCCGCGAGGTCGCCGGTGGCGAAGGAGGCGACGGTCACGGCCAGGGCGATGGCCGGCGCGAGCGGCACGGTGATCGCATTGGGCAGCCGGTGCACGTCGGCGTCGATCGCGGCGAGCACGAGCCCGGCCAGCGACAGGGAGAGCGGGGCCAGCAGGACGGGCCAGGGTCGGTCGGCGAGCCCCCGCTCGACGGCCACGGCGACGAAGGGGGCGACCGCCGCCACCCACACGTGGCGGGGGAGGGGACCCCCTTCGTCCTCCCGGCGGTAGCCGCCGGTGGCCAGCCAGCGCCAGCCGGCGACCCCGACGACCAGGGCCAGGATCGCGACGACGACGGTGCGGGCTTCCACGGCCGTGACGCTACTCGGTGGGCGACCGGGGCGCGCCGGCTCGTCCACACCCGCCTGCGCGGGGTTGGCCCTGTTGCGCGTGTGACGCGTGTGTCAGGGGTGGCTTTCGCCTAACCTGCGAAGCATGGCCACTCGTCCGTCGACCACCTCGCGCAGCACCAAGGGCGCCTCCACGCGCCCGAAGGGCAGCACCCGCCCCACCGGGCGCAAGGCTCCCGCCAAGAGTGCTGCGAAGGGGAAGACCTCCGCTTCCCGCAAGACCTCCGCGTCGGGCGGGGGCCTCCCGCTGCCCATCGCCGCGGTGCAGAAGACGTGGATGGGGGTCGCCCACGCGACCGGCTCCGGCGTGCGCCGCATCGGGCACAGCGCGAGCCAGATCGAGCCGGAGCACCGTCGTGACGGCTGGGGCTTCCTCGCCCTCGCGCTCGCCCTCGTCGTCGCCGTCCGCGAGTGGTGGGGCCTCACGGGCCTCTTCGGCGACATGGTCCACGCGGTCTTCGCCGGCACCTTCGGTCGGGTCGCCTACGCCCTGCCGATCGTCCTGCTCGTCCTCGGCGTGCGCCTGCTGCGCTCCGAGGGGGACTCCGCCGCCGACGCGCGACTCGGCTTCGGCGCCGTCATGGGCCTCTTCGCCGCCTCCGGCCTGACGCACATCGCCAAGGACATCCCGCAGCCGCCCGACGGTGCCGGCCCGATGCGCGATGCGGGCGGGATCATGGGCTTCCTCGCCTCGGACCCGCTGGCCACCGCGGTCACCGAGTGGCCCGCGACGATCCTGCTCGTCCTCCTCGGCCTCTTCAGCCTGCTCCTGCTCACCGGTACCCCGCTGCACGAGGTGCCGCAGCGGCTGGCCTACATCCGCGCCGCCTTCACCGGCGAGGTGCCCAGCCACGTGACCGCTGCCCCGGAGGCCGCCCACGACGCCCCCAAGGCCGCCGTGAGCCGCGCCCGTCGGCGCCGCGTCATCGACCCCGCCGACGAGGAGCTGTCGGGTGAGCGTGACGGCGACACCGCCTTCGACCAGGCCGCCGTCGTGCAGCCGGTCGGCAAGGGGCGCCGCAAGAAGTCGGCCCCGGTGCCCGAGGCCGACGAGACCGTCGAGACGCCCCAGGCCGAGGCCGGGGGCCCGCGCCCCGGGGAGAAGCGCCCGACGAAGAACCCCGTCGTCGCGCCGATCAAGCCCTCCGACAAGACGGTGCTCGAGCCGCCGCCCACGACCCAGCTGCCGCAGCGGGTCGAGCAGCTGGCCCTCGCCGGCGACGTCACCTACACGCTGCCCGACAGCCAGCACCTCAAGCCCGGTGCCCCCCACAAGGAGCGCTCGGCGGCCAACGACAAGGTCGTCGAGTCGCTGACGAGCGTCCTCGACGAGTTCGGCATCGACGCCCAGGTCACCGGCTTCCACCGCGGCCCGACGGTCACCCGCTACGTCGTCGAGCTCGGCCCGGGTGTCAAGGTCGAGCGGGTCACGGCCCTGTCCAAGAACATCGCCTACGCCGTGGCCTCGGCCGACGTGCGCATCCTCAGCCCGATCCCGGGCAAGTCGGCCATCGGCATCGAGATCCCCAATGCCGACAAGGAGATGGTCTGCCTCGGCGACGTGCTCCGCTCCGACGTCGCGCGCAACAACGAGCACCCGATGGTCATGGGTGTCGGCAAGGACGTCGAGGGCGGCTACGTCATCGCCAACCTCGCGAAGATGCCGCACATCCTCGTCGCCGGTGCCACGGGCTCCGGCAAGTCCTCCTTCGTCAACTCGATGATCACCTCGATCCTCATGCGGGCCACGCCCGACGAGGTGCGCATGGTGCTCGTCGACCCCAAGCGGGTGGAGCTGACGGCCTACGAGGGCATCCCGCACCTCATCACGCCGATCATCACCAACGCCAAGAAGGCCGCCGAGGCCCTGCAGTGGGTCGTGCGCGAGATGGACATGCGCTACGACGACCTCGCGACCTTCGGCTACAAGCACGTCGACGACTACAACAAGGCGGTCAAGGCCGGCAAGGTCGAGCCGATCCCCGGCAGCGAGCGGGTCATCCAGCCCTACCCCTACCTCCTCGTCATCGTCGACGAGCTCGCCGACCTGATGATGGTCGCCCCGCGCGACGTCGAGGACTCGATCGTGCGCATCACCCAGCTCGCGCGCGCCGCGGGTATCCACCTCGTCCTCGCGACGCAGCGCCCGTCGGTCGACGTCGTCACCGGTCTGATCAAGGCCAACGTGCCCTCGCGCATGGCCTTCGCCACCTCGTCGCTCGCCGACTCGCGGGTCGTGCTCGACCAGCCCGGCGCCGAAAAGCTCCTCGGCCAGGGTGACGCCCTCTTCCTGCCCATGGGCAAGTCCAAGCCGATGCGTGTGCAGGGTGCCTGGGTCACCGAGTCCGAGATCCAGGCGGTCGTCGCCCACGTCACCGGGCAGCTCAAGCCGGTCTACCGCGAGGACGTCGCCCCGGCGGAGGCGCCCAAGAAGGAGATCGACGAGGACATCGGCGACGACCTCGACGTGCTGCTGCAGGCCACCGAGCTCGTCGTCACGACCCAGTTCGGCTCGACGTCGATGCTCCAGCGCAAGCTCCGGGTCGGCTTCGCCAAGGCCGGCCGGCTCATGGACCTGCTCGAGTCGCGCGGCGTCGTCGGCCCCTCAGAGGGCTCCAAGGCCCGTGACGTGCTCATCACCGTCGAGGACCTGCCGACGACCCTGGCCCTGATGAAGGGGGAGGAGCCGCCGGCTCCGGAGGCCTCGGCCGAGGGTGCCGACGGGGTGGAGGGCGGCGTCGACGACGAGGCCCCGCAGGCCGCGCCGGCAGGGGTCTCCACCGACACCGACGTCATCGACCTGCGCCAGGGTGCCCCAGCGGCGCAGGACCGTTACGCGAGCGACCCGATCGGCACCGAGGTCGTCGAGGAATGGACCGAGGACGACGACGAGGACGCCTGGTCCCTCACCGACCGTCGCTGACCTGCTCGGGCGCCGGCGCCTCGTCGAGGGCGCCGGCGTCGAGGAGCTCGGCGCGCACGTCGCCGACGAAGTCGACGACCTGGTCGCGGCCGCGGACCGGACCGCCGGCGAGCAGGCCGTCACCGCCGAGGAGCACCGCTGCGGGGGTCCCCACGCCGAAGATGCGCGCCAGCGTGCCCTGCGGGTCGTGCAGCACCCGCCCGGACAGCGCAGGGGCCTGCTGGGTGGCCAGCTCGACGGGCTGGGCGACGACCGCCCGCACCCGCACCGGGCCCAGCCCCTCGTCCCAGCCCGGCAGCTCCTCGATGACCGGCGTGCACGGACCGCACCCCGGTGAGATGAAGAGGAGCAGCACCGCGCCCTCGGCGACGAGGGCCGTCAGCGGGATCGAGCGGCCGGCCTCGTCCTCGAGCGCCGCGTAGGGCATCGGCTGGCGGCTGTAGTCCAGCTCCTCCTCGTCGGTGGCGGCCGCTGCGGGGGCGGGGGTCGCCCCCTTCGTCCCGCCGAAGGTCACGACGACCACGGCGACGGTGACGACGACCAGCGCGAGCCAGACCCACGTCGCCGCGCTGGCCTCGGCGAGCCGCGCGAGCACGGAGGCCTCCGCTGACGCCGACCACAGCGTGAGCAGCCCGACGAGCACGAGCAGCACGTTGCGCCACGCGGTGCGGCGGGTGACCTCGCCGAGCCCGAGCCGCCCGAAGCAGCTGCACGTCACGGGGTAGCCGAAGCCCAGCGCCCGCACGATGACGGCGAGGTAGGCGATGAGCAGGCCGAGCGTGACCACCGCCACCCCCAGGGCGAAGGGGGCGGGCGTCACCACGAGCGCCACCGCCAGGACGATCTCGGCCCACGGCAGGACCCGCGGTGCGGGGGAGTCGGTGAGGGCCCGGGGCAGCTGCAGCTGCGCGAAGGCGCTGCGCGTCTCCTCGGGGTGACGCAGCTTGGCGCCGCCGCTGACGCAGAGCAGGACGGCGAGCAGCAGGGGAGGGAGCAGGAGGGGTCCGGCGAGCACGTGGCGAGTCTAGGGTTGCCCCATGACGAAGGCTTGGTACGAGCTCGACAGCCGTCCGACGGGGGCCCGCTACTGGGCCGCTGTCGTGCGCAAGCAGCCCTCGGCGATCCTCGTGGGCATCCAGCTCTTCGCGATCGTGCTGCTCCCGTGGGTCGAGTCGGAGAACTGGGGCCGGGCGGTCATCACCTCGCTGTCGCTCTTCGCCGTGACCTTCGGTATCTGGGTCGTCCGCTCCACCCCGGCTCTGACCTGGCTCGCCCTGCTCATCGGCTTCCCTGCCTTCGTCCTCGAGGTGTGGTCGGTCGTCGACCGGAGCAACGTGCCGGTGACCTTTGCGGCCCACCTGCTGCTCGCGATCTTCTACATGTACGTCGCCTACGGGCTCGTTGCGTACATGTTCGCCGACACGTGGGTGACCAAGGACGAGCTCTTCGCGGTGGGTGCGGCCTTCACCGTGCTCCTCTTCGGCTTCACCTACCTCTTCGTGGCGATCCAGACCCTCGAGCCCGGCTCCTTCGACGGGCACACGGGCGTGGGGCAGAAGTCCTTCCTCGAGCTGTTGTACTTCTCCGCGGCCAACCTCACGAGCGTCGGCCTGTCCGACGTGACGGCCATCGAGCCGCACGCGCGGGCCGCGACGATCATCGAGCAGCTCGGTGGCGTCCTCTACGTCGCGATGGTCATCTCGCGACTCGTGGCGCTGACGGTCAGCCGGGCGCGTCACTGAGGCGCCTGCGGGGACCTAGAGTGGGGGCATGTCCGTCACCACCCGTAGCGTCGCCATCGTCACCCTCGGGTGCACCCGCAACGACGTGGACTCCGAGGAGCTCGCCGGGCGGCTCTCCGCCGAGGGGTGGACCCTCGTCGACGACGCCGCGGAGGCGGACGTCGCGGTCGTCAACACCTGCGGATTCATCGAGCAGGCCAAGAAGGACTCGATCGACGCGATCCTCGAGGTGGGCGGCCTGCGCGAGCACGGTCGCACGCAAAAGGTCGTGGCCGTCGGGTGCCTCGCCGAGCGCTACGGCAAGGAGCTGGCCGACGAGCTGCCCGAGGCCGACGCGGTGCTCGGCTTCGACTCCTACACCGACATGTCGGCCCACCTGCGGGCGGTCCTCGACGGGCACGCCCCCGAGGCCCACACGCCCGGTGACCGGCGCAAGCTGCTGCCGATCTCGCCGGTCGAGCGCGATGCCGCTGAGGTGGCCCTGCCGGGGCACAACACCGCCAGCGACCTGCCGCGGACCCGCCTGGCGGACACGCCGTGGGCGCCGCTGAAGATCGCCTCGGGCTGCGACCGGCGCTGCGCCTTCTGCGCCATCCCGACCTTCCGTGGCGCCTTCGTCTCGCGTCGTCCCAACGACGTCGTGGCCGAAGGGAGGTGGCTCGCCTCCCAGGGGGTGCGTGAGCTCTTCCTCGTGAGCGAGAACTCGACGTCCTACGGCAAGGACCTCGGCGACCTCGACCTGCTCGAGCAGCTGCTGCCGGAGCTCGTCGCCATCGAGGGCATCGAGCGGGTGCGGGTGTCCTACCTCCAGCCGGCGGAGATCCGGCCCGGGCTGCTGCGTGCGATGGCGGCGACGCCGGGCGTCGTGCCCTGGTACGACATCTCCTTCCAGCACGCGTCGGGTCCGCTGCTGCGGAGGATGCGTCGCTTCGGCGACACCGACTCCTTCCTCGAGCTCATCCGTGGCGTGCGCGAGCGCCAGCCGGAGGCCGGCATCCGCTCCAACGTCATCCTCGGCTTCCCTGGGGAGACCGAGGAGGACGTCGCCGAGCTCGAGCGCTTCCTGACCCGGGCCCGTCTCGACGTCGTCGGGGTCTTCGGCTACTCCGACGAGGACGGCACCGAGGGAGAGCTGCTCACCGACAAGGTCGACCCGGAGGTCGTCGCCGAGCGCGTGGAGCGGGTGCGCTCGCTCGTCGAGGAGCTGAGTGCCCAGCGCGCCGAGGAGCGCGTCGGCGAGGTCGTCGAGGTCCTCGTCGAGGAGATCGACGACGAGACCGGCGAGATCAGCGGGCGGGCGGCCCACCAGGGGCCCGACGTCGACGGCGTCACCCTCCTCACCGGAGCGGTCGACGGGCTGGAGGTCGGCACGATCGTCACCGCCGAGGTCATCGGGACCGAGGGCATCGACCTCGTCGGGCGGGTGTCGGCATGACCTCCCAGCCGCAGTCGCAGGCGCCGGTGGGGCAGACGCAGGCGCCCGAGCCCAGCCCCTGGAATCTGCCCAACGCCCTGACGGTCCTGCGCATCCTGCTCGTGCCCGTCTTCGTCTGGCTCGTCCTGCGCGACGGCGGCGACGACACCGTCACCCGGTGGTGGGCCTGGGGCGTCTTCGCGATCGCGATCATCACCGACCGCATCGACGGCGACCTCGCCCGGGCCAAGGGGCTGGTGACCACCTTCGGCAAGGTCGCCGACCCGATCGCCGACAAGGCACTGACCGGGGCGGGCTTCATCACCCTGTCGATGATCGGCGAGATCCCGTGGTGGATCGCCGTCGTCATCATCGCCCGCGAGCTCGGCATCACGCTCATGCGCTTCTGGGTCATCCGCCACGGGGTGATGCCGGCGAGCCGCGGTGGCAAGGTCAAGACCTTCTTGCAGGCCCTGGCCATCGGCCTCTTCGTCATCCCGCTGAGCAGCCTGCCCGTGGAGTGGCTGTGGCGCGGCCTGGCCTGGGCGATCCTCCTCGCGGCCCTCGTCGTGACGATCGCGACCGCGGTCGACTACGTCATGAAGGCGATGACGCTCCGCTCGACGAGCGATCGCGCCCGGATGAAGCAGGAGCGCAAGGCGGCACGTGGCCGCTAACGCCGCGGCACTGCTCGACGCCCTCGCCGCGCGGGGGTGGTCGCTCGGCACCGCGGAGTCACTGACGGGTGGCCTGCTCGCCGCGACCGTCGTCGAGGTGCCCGGCGCCTCCCGGGTCTTCGCCGGCTCAGTCGTCGCCTACGACCCCGCCGTCAAGATCTCGCTGCTGGGCGTGGACCAGTCCGTGATCGAGCGCGTGGGCACCGTCGACGAGCAGGTCGCGACCCAGATGGCGACGGGAGCCTGCCGCGCCCTGGGCGTCGACGTCGCCGTCGCGACGACGGGGGTGGCCGGTCCCGGCCCGAGCGAGGGACACCCGGCCGGCACGGTGTGGCTGGCCTGCGCCTGGCCCGAGGGAGTATCGACGCGTCGGCTGGCGTTGACCGGGGAGCGCTGCGAGGTGCGCGCGACGGCGGTCGCTGCCGCGCTGACCTTGGTGGCCGAGGCCATCGGTCGCACGTCGACCGGCGGCGGCCCTGACCTTTCGCAGGGACTCACCTGATCGTTGTGGGTGGGGCGTTGTACCGTGGTGTCGGACGAGATGCTCGAGGAGGTGGTCCGTGATGGTGTTGCTGCGTGAAGAGCTCGGCGACGTGCTGCGCGATGCCCGCCGCTCCCAGGGGCGCACCCTGCGCGACATCTCGGCCAAGGCCTCCGTCTCTCTCGGCTACCTCAGCGAGATCGAGCGCGGCGAAAAGGAAGCGAGCTCCGAGCTGATCGCCTCGATCTGCACCGCGCTCGAGGTGCCACTGTCCGCCGTCTTCACCGAGATCGCGCACCGCGCCGACCGGGCCGAGCGGGCCAGTGCCCCCCTCACCCTGCCGGTCGCCACCCGCTCCGAGGACGTCGTCTCCGCCGCCTGACCGGCTCTGCCGGACCTGCCGGCCCTCAGCGGCCAGGTCGTCGCCGGGAGCCCAGCGGGCCCTGTGGTCGCCCGTCATCGGTCGGGGCCGGCCCACCCTGGCACCCCGGGCAGGAGAAGAAGACCCGGTCCGGCCCCGTGCGACCCAGCGGCGCCACGCGGATCGTCGCGCCGCAGCGTCGGCACGGCCGCCCCGATCGCCCGTGCACCCACGAGCGGTGGTCGGCACGCAGCACGCCGGTCGCCGACTGGACGGCGTGGTCCTTGCCCCGGTCCATCAGCTCGTGCACGCGAGCGACGAGCGCGGAGATCTCGTCGCCGGTGAGGTCGCGGGCCGGACGCCACGGGTGCAACCGCTGGGCGAAGAGCGCCTCGCTCGCCCAAAATGTCCCCACCCCGGCGAGCACCCGCTGATCGAGCAGCGCCGCGGCGATCGTGACATCCGGGGGACACTCGCTGATCCGCAGCACGACGAGGTCGGGGTCCCAGTCCTCGCCGAGGACGTCGGGGCCCAGGTGCCCGACGAGCCGGTGCTCGTCGCGACGTGGCACGACGTCGACCTCACCCAGCCGCAGACCCAGCGTCGTCCACGCATCGGTGCCGATCGCCGCCCGCAGGTCGGTCCGGCGCAGCGCGCGTCGCGCCGCCTCGGACCCGGCGGCCTCGACCCGCCACGAGCCCTCCATCCGCAGGTGGGTGTGCAGCGTCCATCCGGAGTCGAAGCGGTGGAGGAGGTGCTTGCCGCGGGGCACGACCTCGTCGACGACCGCGCCCGTGAGGCGCCCTTCGTCCACCTCACCCCACCGGATGTCGACGAGTGTCGCGGGGGCTCCCGCCAGGGCGGCGTGCAGCCGTCGCGCCGTCCGCCAGACGGTGTCGCCCTCGGGCACCGGTCAGCCTCGCCGGCCCGGGCGCAGTCTCAGCCCGCGCGGGGTCATGGTGAAGCCGGCATCGGTCAGGGCCACGGCGAGCGGGTCCTGCGAGCCGAGGACAGCGGCACCGTCGGCGCGCTGCACCGTGAGGCGACCCAGCGCTCCGCGGTGCACGGCATCGGCGAGCCCGGTCGCGGCGACGGCGAGCGACTCCTCGTCGCACGGCCAGGAGAGCAGGGTGCGGCCACCGCGCTCGACGTAGAGTACGAGCTGCCCGTCGACGGCGACGACGAGGGCTCCGGCCTTGCGACCCGGCTGGTGCCCGGAGTCCCGCTCGGGCCAGCGCAGGGCGGCGCCCCACGGGTTGGCGGGGTCGGTCGCGGCGAGCACGACCGGGCCCTCGGGGGGCCGGGCCGAGCGCACCTCGTCGACGGCGCCGGGCACGGCGAACTGCGAGGCACCGAGCCCCTCGATGAAGTAGCCGCGGCGCACCTGACCGGCCTCCTCGGCGGCACCGAGGACGCGGTGGACGGCGGCGAAGCCGCCGGTGACCTCTTCGGCGACCACGCTGCCGCGGGTGACGACGCCGTACCGGTCGAGCAGGCCCTCGGCGGCCGCATGGGCGCGGACCGTCGGCTCTGCCTCCGTGGCGGGCAGGGCTGACCAGCGCCCGGCGGCGCGTGGTGGGCCGCTGCGCTGCGGGACGGTGGGCCGACCGAGCCGTGGTCGGCCGCCGTAGCGCCCCCGCGCTGCCGGTCGCCGCTGCGGCTTGTGTGCGGTGCGGCCGCCCGCGAGCAGCCCGCGGACCGGGGCGAGGGTGTCGCCGGTGACGAGCCCGCGGTGGGCCAGGGACCACAGCGCGTCGGCCAGCTCCTCGTCGTCGACCCGCTCCTCGTCCTCGGCGCGGTCGTGGGCGAGGGTGTCCGCGAGGTCGCGGAAGAAGTGGGCTCCGCCGCCGGCGAGGGCGTGGTGCACCCGTGCTTCGAGCGGGCTCAGACCGGTCGCATCGGGCACCGGGAGGGTGGTCTCGGCCCCGTCGGCCAGGTGCAGGCTGACCCACGCGTCGTCGCCGGGCAGGCTGCCGTGGCCGGCCCACAGCACCTCGCCGGTCGCCATGAGGTCGTCGAGGACCGGTCCGCCGGCGTCGTCGACCCGGGCGGGCAGGACGAGGGACTCGAGCGCACTGGCCGGGAGCGGGACGCCGCTCAGCTGCTCGACGACCCGCAGCACGCCGTCGCGTCCGCGCATGCGGCGGCCGACGCCCTGCCACGAGGGCAGGAAGCGGGCGAACTGCCGGGGCTCGACCGGCTCGACCTCATGACGCAGCGCGGCCAGCGACCGCCGCCGCAGGGTCCGCAGCACCTCGGCGTCGCAGAACTCGCCACCCCGGCCCCCGCACTCGACGGGCAGCAGGTCGCCCTCGACGAGGCGGCCGGTCTGCACCAGACGCCTCAGGGCATCGGTGGCGACCGCCCGGCCGATGCCGTAGTGCGTCGCGAGGTCGGTTGCGGCGAAGGGGACGTGGGTGCGCGCGTAGCGCGCCACGAGGTCCCCGAGCGGGTCGCTCGCCGGTTGCAGCAGCGAGTCGGCCAGTCCGGGAGGCAGGCTCACCCCGAGGGCATCGCGCAGGCGAGCGGCGTCCTCGGTGCTGGCCCAGCGATCCTCACCGGCCACCCGCACGGGGATGACCTGGCGGCTGGTCTCGAGGTCGACCAGGGCCGCGCGCACGGCGTCGGTGTCGAGGCGGCTGCGCCCCTCGAGCCCCTCGACCGTCAGGGGCCCGAGGACGCGCAGCAGGTCGAGCAGGTCCTCGCCGTCACGGGCCGCGCGCTCGGGCGTGAGGCTCTGCAGCTCGGCGGCGGTGCGCTCCACGGCTGCCGGGTCGAGCAGGTCGGCCAGGGCGAGCTGCTCGCCGCGCCCGAGCAGGTCCGCGAGCAGCGTCGGGTCGAGGGTCAGTGCGGCGGCGCGCCGCTCGGCGAGCGGTGAGTCCCCTTCGTAGAGGAACTGGGCGACGTAGCCAAACATCAACGACGCGGCGAAGGGGGAGGGCCGCTGGCTCTCGACGTCGACGAGGGTCACCCGTCGTCCCGCGATGTGCGTCATGAGCTCGGTGAGGGCCGGTACGTCGAAGACGTCCTGGAGGCACTCGCGCACCGCCTCGAGCACGATGGGGAAGTCGCTGTGCCCGCTCGCGACCTCGAGCAGGGCCGCGGCCCGCTGCCGCTGCTGCCACAGGGGCTGGCGGCGGTCGGGGCGACGCCTCGGCAGGAGGAGGGCCCGCGCCGCGCACTCGCGGAAACGCGCGGCGAAGAGGGCCGAGCCACCGATCTCGTCGGTCACGGCTCGCTCGACGTCGGCCGGGTCGAGGGTGATGAGGTCGAGGACCTGACGGCTCAGCGCGGCGGCGTCGAGACTGTCGTCGAACTCGAGATCGGGCAGCCGCAGGACGATCCCGTCGTCACCGTGCATCGCCTGAACGTCGATGCCCCACCGCTCTCGCATGCGGCCGGCGATCGCCAGCGCCCACGGGGCGTGCACCTGGGCGCCGAAGGGGGAGTGCACGGCCACGCGCCAGTCACCGATCTCGTCGCGAAACCGCTCGACGACGATCGTGCGGTCGTCGGGCAGGTGACCGGTCGCCGCGCGCTGCTCCTCGAGGTAGGCGAGGAGGTTGTCGCGAGCCCACTCGTCGAGCCCCGCCTGCGCGAGGCGGGCGTTGGCTCCCTTCGTCCCGAGGCCGCCGATCTCTCGGACGAAGCTGCCGACGGCGGCGCCGAGCTCGGCCGGTCGGCCGAGCTGGTCGCCGTGCCAGAAGGGCAGCCGGCCGGGCTGGCCGGGGGCCGGGGTGACGAGCACCTGGTCGTGGGTGATGTCCTCGATGCGCCAGCTGCTCGTGCCGAGGGTGAAGACGTCGCCGACCCGCGACTCGTAGACCATCTCCTCGTCGAGCTCGCCGACCCGGCGTCCGGGCCCGTCACCGGAGGCGAGGAAGACGCCGTACAGACCGCGGTCGGGGATCGTGCCGCCGCTCGTCACGGCGAGTCGCTGCGCTCCGCGGCGCCCCGCGATGGTGCCGGCGACGCGGTCCCACGTGATGCGCGGGCGCAGCTCGGCGAAGTCCTCCGACGGGTACCGCCCGGCGAGCATGTCGAGGGTGGCGTGCAGCAACGTCGAGGGCAGGGAGGCGAAGGGAGCCGCCCGCCGCACGAGCGCCTCGAGCTCGGTGACCTCCCACTCGTCGAGGGCGCACATGGCGACGACCTGCTGGGCGAGCACGTCGAGCGGGTTGGCAGGGACGTGCAGGGCCTCGATCTCGCCGGCGCGCATCCGCTCGACGACGACGGCCGACTGGACGAGGTCGCCGCGGAACTTCGGCAGGACGACCCCGTGGCTGACGGCTCCGACCTGGTGGCCGGCACGGCCGACCCGCTGCAGCCCGGAGGCGACCGACGGCGGTGACTCGATCTGGACGACGAGGTCGATCGCGCCCATGTCGATGCCGAGCTCGAGGCTGCTCGTCGCGACGACGCAGGGCAGCCGGCCGGCCTTGAGGTCCTCCTCGATGAGGGCGCGCTGCTCCTTGCTCACCGAGCCGTGGTGGGCACGGGCCAGGACGGGTGGTGCTCCCGCGGAGGCGCCGGACTGGGCCATGACCTCGGCGGGTGGCCGGCTGGGGAGGGGCGCCTCGGCGGCCTCGGGAGGAGCGACGCGCTCGGCGTGGATCTCGTTGAGCCGACCGGTCAGCCGCTCGCCGAGCCGGCGGCTGTTGACGAAGACGAGCGTCGAGCGGTGCTGCTCGACGAGGTCGACGACCCGCTCCTCCACGTGCGGCCAGATCGAGGCCCGACGCTCCTCGCCCGCGGCGGCACCGGAAAGATCGCCTGTCGGCTCGCCGAGCTCGGTGAGGTCGGCGACCGGGACGACGACGTCGAGCTGCCACTGCTTCGTCGACGTGGGCTGGACGATCTCGACCGGTCGGCCACCGGAGAGGAAGCGGGCGACCTCGTCGACCGGGCGCACCGTGGCCGACAGGCCGATCCGCTGGGCGGGCCGCTCGAGCAGGGCGTCGAGGCGCTCGAGCGAGAGCGCCAGGTGGGCCCCGCGCTTGGTGCCGGCGAGGGCGTGGATCTCGTCGATGATGATCGTCTCGACCCCGCGCAGGGCCTCGCGCACGCCCGAGGTGAGCATGAGGAAGAGCGACTCGGGGGTCGTGATGAGGACATCGGACGGCGTCCTGGCGAAGGCCCGGCGCTCGGCGGCCGGGGTGTCTCCCGAGCGGACGGAGACCGAGACCTCGGGCGCCGGCAGCCCGAGCCGGTCAGCGGCGTGCCCGATGCCGACGAGCGGGGCGCGCAGGTTGCGCTCGACGTCGACGGCCAGAGCCTTGAGGGGCGAGATGTAGAGGACGCGGCAGCGCGCCTGCGGGTCCTGTGGTCGTGGTGTCGACGCGAGTCGGTCGAGCGCCCAGAGGAAGGCCGAGAGGGTCTTGCCCGAGCCGGTCGGGGCGACGACGAGGGCGTGGCTGCCAGCGCTGATCGCGCTCCAGGCACCGACCTGCGCCTGCGTGGGCTCGGCGAAGCTGTCCCGGAACCACGTCGCGGTGGCGGGGGAGAAGCGGTCGAGGACGTCGTCGGTCATGGTAGGGACAGCCTGCCACCGTCCGCCGACAGCTCAGCGCTGCAGCAGGTCGAGCACCTGGTCGAGCTTCGTCTCGAGCGAGGTCATCCGGGTCTCCATGGAGGTCATCCGGGTCTCGAGCGAGTCCATCCGGTCCCCGAGCGCCCCCACGTCCTCGGTCAGCTCGTTGAACCGGTTGGTGTGGCGACGCTGCGTGTTGTGGACGTCGGCGATCATCGTGTGCATCGCGGAGATGTCGTTGTCGTGCTGCCGCACCTTGCGCTCGAGATCGGTGGCCGTCATGCGTCCACGATAGGCGCTCGAGGGAGCCTGTCCGGCGCCTCGGGCGAGATCTGTGGACAACGATCGGGCAGCGGTCGGGGCCCGGCTCAGCGGTGCTTGTCGGGCTCGAGCCGCAGGGTCATGAGCGTCGTGGCGAGCATGTCGTAGTGCCCGACGAGCAGCAGCAACTCGATGGCCTCTCGCTCGCTCGCGACTGATCTGAGGCGGTCCCACTGCGCATCGTCGAGGTCCTTCGTCGCCACGAGCGTCTGGGCGCTCTCGCGCAGCACCCGCTCGCGGTCGCTCAGCGTCTCCACGGCTGTGTCGGCGAGGATCCCCTCGATCTCGGCCGAGCTCAGCCCGGCTCGCTGACCGAGCAACCGGTGGTGCTCTCGCTCGTAGTCGCAGCCCCGTGCGGTGGCGACGGTGAGGATCACCAGCTCGGACTCCCTTCGCTCCAGGGAGCCGAAGGGCATGAGGCGCCCGGCGAAGTGCAGCCAGCCGGTGAAGAGGCCCTTGGTCCGCCCGAGGGTGGTGAAGATCGCCGGCGGCTCGGTGCCGGTGACCCGGCCGGCGGCGCGGGCGAAGCCCCACCGCACCGGCCCGAGCTCACGCAGGCTCCCCGGCCCGATGCGGGCGGTCACGAGCCCAGCGCCCGGGTCGTGCCGGTCGGCTGCTCGGTCGTGTAGGCGACCTGCTCCGTGCGGGCGATCTCGAGCGACTCCTCGAGGTCGGGCATCGGCTTGAGCTCGATGACCCGCTGGGCCACGTGTCGAAGGGGGACGACCGGCGGCACCCAGCCCGGCGCCGCGATGCGCCGCGACCGCTTGGCGATGCCCCGCTCGAGCGCCCGCAGGCCGGACTCGATGGGGGCGACGCCGCTGACGGTGCCGCCTCCGGTGAGCTTCTTGCCGGCGACCGTGTCGAAGCCGCGGCTGGTCATGTCGGTCGCGAGCTCGGAGTAGTAGGCGACGCCGACCTTGGCGCCCGTGGGCTTGATCTCTTGGCGGAAGGTGTTGCCGATCGCCTCGACCGCGGCCTTGCTCGCGCTGTACGCGCCGAGCAGGGGCAGGTGCACGGCCGCTGCGAGGGAGGCGGTCGCTAGGGCGTACCCGCCCGGGTGGGTGATGTGCGGGCCGGCCGCGCGCAGCGTGTAGAAGACGCCGAGGGTGTTGACCCGCAGGTGCGCCTCCATGACGTCGGGCTGGCCGCCGATGATCGGCAGCTGCTTGGCGATGCCGGCGTTGGCGACGACGACGTCGAGACCGCCGAGCTCGGCGACGAGCTCGGCGACCGCGCGGTCGACCTGGTCGGGGTCGGAGACGTCGCACTCACGCCAGGGGGCGTGGTTGCGCTGCGCCGCCTCGGCGAGGAGCTCGGGCTCCAGACCGGCCAGCGCGACGCGGGCGCCGTGGGCGGTGAGCAGATCGGCCAGGCCGGCGCCGATGCCGCGCGCCGCGCCCGTGATGAGGACGCGACGGCCGCGCAGGGCCGGGGTGTACTTCGGGCGAGGTGAGAGGCTCATTACCCGACGGTAACAAGGTTGGCGCGAACCCGCGACCCCTCAGCCCTCGTCGCGCAGCCCGTGCACGAGCAGCCCGAGCGCCGCCGTGTAGGTCGAGAGGATCACGGCGGACGAGATCGCCTGCGTCCGTGGGGTCTTCGCGTACTGCTGGCCGACGATGATCGCCGCGTCCGAGACGAGGAAGAGCGCGCCGCCGAGCGCGACCGCCCGGCCGTTGCGCGGACGCTCGCCGTCGCCCATGGCGAGCGCCGACATCGAGCCGAGCAGCAGGCCGTAGCCGGTGAGCACCGGGTCGGGGGCGCCGCCGTCGGTGTCGAGCACCGCGAGCCCGGCGAGGGTCGTCGCGGCGATGGCGGAGGGGACCGGGCGGGGGCGGGCGCCGTCGTGGAGGAGCAGCCCGATGAGCCCGATCTGCTGGACCCCGAAGGCGCTGGCGCCGCGGCGCATCAGGCGGCGCGACTCGTCGCCCTCGGCCCGGCTGGACCGGTACATCCACCAGTCGCCGACGGTCGACCCGACGAGGGCGGTGACGAGGGTGGCGGTGCGCTTGGGGCAGCGCTGCGAGCGGGTCGCGAGCACACCCGCTGCCAGGGCCGGCGCGAGCGCCACCTTGGTCGCGGCGTGCGTGCGGTGGCGGCCGATGACGTCCGCGGCGGTCGTCGCGAGGGCCAGAGGCACGTAGGCGAGCAGGTCGGCGCGGCCGCGGACGAAGGAGGAGAAGCTCACGAGGACTCCGGCTGTTGTTGGGTGATGCAGTGGATGCCGCCACCACGGTCGAAGAGCGGCCGGGCGTCGACGCCGACGACCTCGCGCCCCGGGTAGACCGAGCGCAGCACCTCCAGGGCGCGCTCGTCGTGCGGGTCGTCGAAGACGCAGGCCACGACGCCGCCGTTGCAGACGAGGTGGTTGACGTAGGACCAGTCGACGGGGCCCTCGTCGTCGGTCAGGGTCTGCGGTGCCGGGATGCGCGTCACCTCGAGGCGGCGGCCGGCGGAGTCGGTCGCGGCGAGCAGCACCTGCTCGATCTGCTGGCAGACCTCGTGGTCCGGGTGGGTCTCGTCCTCCTGCCAGTGCAGCAGCACGTGACCGGGTGCGGTGAAGGTCGCGACGATGTCGACGTGCCCGCGGGTGCCGAAGTCGTCGTAGTCCCGGGTCAGGCCGCGCGGCAGCCAGACGAAGGTGTCGACCCCGAGCAGCCGCCCGACCTCGGCCTCGATGTCCCCCTTCGTCGCCCCGGGGTTGCGACCGGGGTCGAGCTGGACGGTCTCGGTGAGCAGGACGGTGCCCTCACCGTCGACGTGGAGGCCGCCCCCTTCGTTGACGATGGACGAAGGGAGGTGGTGGGCGCCGGCGGCGTCGGCCACCTGCGAGGCGATGCGGGAGTCGAAGCCCCACGAGGCCCACTCCTGCGCGCCCCACCCGTTGAAGATCCAGTCGACCGCGCCGAGCTCGCCGTCGGGGGCGAGGACGAAGCTCGGCCCGATGTCGCGCATCCACGCGTCGTCGAGGTCGGCGACGACGATGTCGATGGGGTGGGCGGTGTCGTTGCGCAGGTACTCGCGGCACAGGTGGATGTCGGCCGGCGGCACGACGAGGGTCACCGGCTCGAAGCGCGCCACGGTGCGCGCGACGGTCGCCCACGTCGTGCGGGCGCTCTCGACCTCCTCGGGCGTGTCCCCGAGCGTGTAGCCGTGGCTGGGCCAGGCCATCCACGTGCGCTCGTGGTCGGTCCACTCGGCGGGCATCCGCCACCGGGTCGCGTCGCCCATGGGGCCGCCCTCCTTGGTCGTCGTGGCTGCAGTATGCCGTCCGACACCGACGAGTGCCGACTACTACACTCCACGGGTGCGGCTGAGCCACTTCTGGACCCTGATGGAGGACGAGTTCGGGGAGAGCTATGCCCACACGCTGGCGCGTGGGCACGTCGTCCAGGCGCTCGGCGACCGGACGGTCACCGCCGCCCTCGACGAAGGGGAGTCCCCGCGCCGTGTGTGGGAGGCCCTGTGCGACGACCTCGACATCCCGCCGCACCGCCGGCTCGGGATCGACCGGGAGCCGATGCCGGTCCCGCCCGAGATCGCGAACGAGCGGCCGGAGTGACGCCTACTCGATGACGTGGCCGACGCCGTCGAGCCCCGGGAGGTCAGGGACCGTGAAGGTGTCCAAGGAGCCCATGCGCGCGATCGTAGCGACGGGCGTCGCCCCCATTTTTCGTGCGGGTACTCTCGCCCCCGTGAACGACGTCCTCCTGAGCGCCTCCGGTCTGACGAAGACCTTCGGTGACTTCACCGCCGTCGACGGGATCGACATCGAGGTGCGGCGGGGCGAGTCCTTCGGATTCCTCGGCCCCAACGGCGCTGGCAAGTCGTCGACGATGAAGATGGTCGCCGCGACCTCGCCGCCCACCGGGGGAGAGCTGCGCATCTTCGGCCTCGACCCGGTGACCGACGGCGCGGCGGTGCGGGCCCGTCTGGGCAACTGCCCCCAGCAGGACAACCTCGACGAGGAGATCACCGTCGAGGAAAACCTCCACGTCTACGGCCGCTACTTCGGCCTGCCGCGCAAGGTCATCCGCGAGCGCACCGACGAGCTGCTCGACTTCGCCCAGCTCACCGAGCGCCGCAAGGACAAGGTCGAGCCGCTCTCGGGGGGCATGAAGCGCCGCCTGACGATCGCCCGCTCGCTCGTCAACAACCCCGAGATCCTCCTGCTCGACGAGCCGACGACCGGCCTCGACCCGCAGGCCCGGCACGTGCTGTGGGACCGCCTCTTCCGCCTCAAGCGGCAGGGCGTCACGCTCATCATCACGACGCACTACATGGACGAGGCCGAGCAGCTGTGCGACCGGCTCGTCGTCATGGACCACGGCCGGATCGTCGCCGAGGGCTCGCCCCGCTCGCTCATCGAGACCCACTCCACGAGAGAGGTGCTCGAGCTGCGCCTGCCCGTGGAAGACCACCTCGGGGCGGCCGGGCTGGTCGAGGGCGTCGGCGAGCGCGTCGAGGCCCTGCCCGACCGCCTGCTCGTCTACACCGACCACGGTGACGGTGCCCTCGAGGCGGTCCACGCCCGCGGGCTGCAGCCGGTCTCGGCCATCGTGCGTCGCGCCAGCCTCGAGGACGTCTTCCTCCACCTCACCGGCCGGACCTTGGTCGACTGATGACCGCGACACCGGTGGCGTCGACGACGGTGCGCCACGAGCACGGGGAGCGGGCCCCCCTTCGTCCGGTGGAGCGGGTGGCCGCCGTCGCGGCCTACTTCGGCCTCGTCTACCGCCGCACGTGGATGGGGTCGGTCTTCAGCCGCTTCGTCATGCCGCTGCTCTTCCTGCTCGCGATGGGCGTCGGGCTCGGCTCGCTCGTCGACGACGCCTCCGGCGGTGTCGAGGGCGTCTCCTACCTCCTCTTCGTGGCCCCGGCGATGATCGCGGTGCAGGCGATGATGACCGCGGTCAGCGAGTCGACCTACCCGGTCTTCGGGCTCTTCACGTGGAACCGGATGTACCACTCGATGCTCGCCACCCCGCTCACGGTGAGCGACCTCCTGCTCGGCCACCTCGCCGTGGTCGCCGCGCAGGGTGGCTTCGCGGCGGCGGCCTTCGTCGTCGTCGCGGCGCTCTTCGGCAGCTTCACGTCGTGGTGGGTGCTCCTCGCCGTGCCGATCGGCGTGCTCGTGACGCTGGCCTTCGCGGTGCCGCTCTTCGGCTTCACCGCCCGGGCGAAGGGGGAGTCGGCCTTCAACATCGTCTACCGGCTCGTCATCACGCCCCTCATGCTCTTTTCCGGCGTCTTCTTCCCCGTCGACCGCCTCCCGCTGGTCCTCGAGGTGCTCGCCTGGCTGACGCCCCTGTGGCACGGCGTGGAGCTGTGCCGCGCCGCGGCCCACGGGAGCTTCGCTCCCTTCGACCTGGTGCACCTGGCGGTGCTGCTCGTCGTCATCGCGGCCGGCTGGGTATACGCCCGCGCCGGCATGACCCGCAGGCTCGTCTCGTGAGCGCGGGGGTGCTCACGCCGGGCCTGGCGATGTGGCGCTCCGTGGTGGAGCGCAACGTCGTCGGCTTCCGGCGGCGGTGGGCGGCCTTCGTCACCGGCTTCGCCGAGCCGGTCTTCTACCTGCTCTCCCTCGGCATCGGGGTCGGGTCGCTCGTGCCCGTCGTGCTGACCGACGGCGGCACCGAGGTGAGCTATGCGGCCTTCGTCGCGCCCGCCATGCTCGCCGCGTCGGCGATGAACGGCGCGATCATGGACTCGACCTTCAACGTCTTCTTCAAGCTGCGCTACGCGAAGATCTACGACGCGATGCTCGCGACGCCGCTCGGCCCGCGCGACATCGCGGTCGGCGAGGTGGTGTGGTCGCTCATCCGTGGCGGGGTCTACGCGCTCGTCTTCTACCTCGTGGCGCTCGCCGTCGGGGTCGTGGAGTCGTGGTGGTCGCTGCTCGCGGTGCCGGCGGCGGTCTTCATCGGGCTCGCCTTCTCCGCCGTGGGCATGTTTGCGACGACCTTCATGCGCTCGTGGGTCGACTTCGACTGGATCATGCTCGTCATCCAGCCGCTCTTCCTGCTGTCGGCGACCTTCTTCCCGCTCGGCACCTACCCGGGGTGGGCCCAGCCGATCGTCCAGGCGACGCCGCTCTACCACGGGGTGGCGCTGGAGCGCGGGCTCATGCTCGGGGAGGTCGGCTGGGGCCTGCTGTGGCACGTCGGCTACCTCGTCGTGCTCGGCGTGGTCGGCATCTGGGCGACCTCCCGCCGCATCGAGACACTCCTGCGGTCGTAGCCGACGGGCGACGAAGGGGGAGTCCCGGCGTGTCGGCGCGCCGCTCCCGACCTCGAACACGTGTTCGGGTAACGTCGTCCACAGGTGCTCGGCCGACGACACCGGCGTCCACAGCCCCACGGCAGCTGCGGACCGTTGTCGGTGCTGGCTCCTAGCGTCTGACCAGACACGCACGAGACGTCCGACAGTGCGATCCGGTCGCCGGTGGACGCGCCCGACACGACGACAAGGAAGGTGTGGCATGGCTGAGGTCACCGCCATCGACAGCAAGCTCCACGAGCAGAAGCTCAAGTCCCTCGACAACGTCATGGGCCAGATCGAGAAGGCCCACGGCAAGGGCGCGGTCATGCGCCTGGGTGACGACGTGCGTCCCCCGATCGCGGTCATCCCGACCGGCGCGATCGCCCTGGACGTCGCCCTCGGCATCGGCGGCCTGCCCCGCGGCCGCGTCGTCGAGGTCTACGGCCCGGAGTCCTCCGGTAAGACGACCGTCGCCCTGCACGCCGTCGCCAATGCGCAGCGCGCCGGCGGCATCGCGGCCTTCATCGACGCCGAGCACGCGCTCGACCCCGAGTACGCCAAGAAGCTCGGCGTCGACACCGACGCCCTGCTCGTCAGCCAGCCGGACACCGGTGAGCAGGCGCTCGAGATCGCCGACATGCTCATCCGCTCCGGCGCGCTCGACATCATCGTCATCGACTCGGTCGCCGCGCTCGTGCCCCGCGCCGAGATCGAGGGCGAGATGGGTGACAGCCACGTCGGTCTGCAGGCCCGCCTCATGAGCCAGGCCCTGCGCAAGATCACCGGTGCCCTCAACGCGTCGGGCACCACCGCGATCTTCATCAACCAGCTGCGGGAAAAGATCGGTGTCATGTTCGGCTCGCCCGAGACGACGACCGGTGGCAAGGCGCTGAAGTTCTACGCCTCGGTCCGCCTCGACGTGCGCCGCATCGAGACGCTCAAGGACGGCACCGACCCGGTCGGCAACCGCACCCGGGTCAAGGTCGTGAAGAACAAGGTCAGCCCGCCCTTCAAGCAGGCCGAGTTCGACATCCTCTATGGCCAGGGCATCTCTCGCGAGGGCGGCCTCATCGACATGGGCGTCGAGCACGGCTTCATCCGCAAGGCCGGCGCCTGGTACACGTACGAGGGCGACCAGCTGGGTCAGGGCAAGGAAAATGCCCGCAAGTTCCTCAAGGACAACCCCCAGCTCGGCGAGGAGATCGAGGTCAAGATCAAGACCAAGCTCGGCATCGGCGTCAAGCCCGCCGACGAGGCGGCTGAGGAGCCGGCCGAGGTCCCGGTCGACTTCTGATCGAGGGCACGTCATGACGGATCGTCACGACCCGGAGACCGTCGCGCGCCTGCGTGCGGCGGTCTCCGCCATCGAGGACGGCTCCCCGGTCCCTGCCCTTCGAGACGCTCGCCCGCAAAGCGGACTCCCTCCTCAGGATCCGGAGGTCGCTCAGCGACCGTCTCGAAGGATCCCGCCCCCGGACCCGGCGACCCGGGACGCGGACTCCGACCCCCACGCGGTTGCCCGTGCCGTCGTGCTGCGCCAGCTGACCGGTGCACCCAAGAGCCGCAAGCAGCTCGAGGACGCACTGACCCGCAAGGGCTGCCCCGACGACGTCGCGGCCGAGGTGCTCGACCGCTTCGAGCAGGTCGGGCTCGTCGACGACGAGGCCTATGCGCAGGCCTTCGTCCGCTCCAAGCAGGCCGGGCGCGGCCTGGCCCGTCGAGCGCTATCGCACGAGCTGCGCGCCAAGGGGGTCGACGACGAGATCGCCCGTGCGGTCCTCGACGACGTCGACCCCGAGGACGAGCGGGCCAGGGCCCACGAGCTCGTCGCCAAGAAGCTGCGCTCGATGCACGGCCTCGACCGCGTGGTCCAGACCCGACGGTTGTCCGGCATGCTCGCCCGCAAGGGCTATGGCCACGACGTCGCCAGAGTGGTCATCACCGAGGCGCTCGACGCCGATCCGGAGCACCAGCGCGACTGAGCCGCACGCGAGGACCCGGCACGAGCTGGCCGCACGGTCGCCCGACCCCGCGGTGTGCGCGGCGATGAGGGGGTAGCCCCCGGTCACCGGGTGGTCGCTGAGGAAGAGCGTCGGCTGCCCGTCGCCGTTCACCTGGACCGATCCGCGGACCACCCCCTCGCTCGGCAGCTCGTCGGTGACGGCGCGCTCGAGGGTGGGTCCCTGCAGCCGCGCCCCGACCCGGTCGACGTCTGCCGTCACCGACCACTCCGCGCTCGTGAGCGTGCGCCGGCGAGATTGGCAAAGCCGGCGAAGGCGACCTCGACGACGGAGATCTCGTGGGCCCGGCTCGTCGCGCTCCCGGTGGGCCGGCCATGCGTGCCGGCGGCTGAGCGCAGGGCAGCGACTACCGCCGTCGTCGTCGTCACGCGTGGGTCGAGGGTGACGAGGACGGTGCGTACCGCACGGCGCGGACGTCCTCGACGGCGCTGGGGGAGTCCCCGTGGACGCACTGGGAGGAGACCGGTCCCTGACGACCTCCGCCGTCAGCTCGGCGGGGTCGACGTCGATGAAGCGACGGCCGAAGCCCGCGAGATCGCGGTAGGAGACCTGCGCTCCGACGACGACGCCGCGCTGGGCGCACAGGGCGACGACGGGCTGCATCGTGCGGGTGTCCCCGGCGTGGGAGCCGCACGCGACGTTGGCGCTCGTCACGACGTCGAGCAGGCCCTCGTCGTCTGTCAGGGCCCGCCGGCCGAAGCCTTCGCCGAGGTCCGCGTTGAGGTGGATGGTCACCACAGCGAGCTCGTCGCAGAGCCCTGCCGAAAGAGGCCTCGGGCGGGAAACCTTGCGGCAACCTCCCGGCCCTATGGTGTGGGGGTGACCCAGGTACAACGACAGTCCCAGGGCCGCGGGAACCCCGCGACCGCCGAGGGGCCGAGCATGTTCGACGACTACCCGACCGGGGACGCGTGGGACGAGATGTTCGACCACGGATCGGGAGAGCCCCGCGCTCCGTACAAGCCGATCCACCACACGCTGCGCGCGATGGACCCGGAGAGCCTCGAGGAGCGCGCCGATGCGCTCGCCCGGATGTTCCTCGACCAAGGCGTGACCTTCGACCACGCCGGGGAGGAGCGCCCCTTCCCGCTCGACGCCGTGCCGCGCGTCATCGACGCGGAGAGCTGGCAGACCGTCGAGCGGGGAGTCGCCCAGCGGGTGCTCGCCCTCGAGTCCTTCCTCGACGACATCTACTCACGCGAAGGGGCTATGCCACGGGCCGTCGAGGACGGCATCATCCCGTGGCGGCTCATCGCGACCTCGAGCCACTTCCACCGCGCCGTGGCCGGTCTGCGCCCCGCCAACGGCGTCCGGGCCCATGTCTCGGGCATCGACCTCATCCGCGACGAGCAGGGCGACTTCCGCGTCCTCGAAGACAACGTCCGGGTGCCGTCCGGCGTCTCCTACGTCATCGCAAACCGGCGTGCCATGGCCAACGTCTTCCCCGAGGCCTTCGCGACGATGCGGATCCGCCCGGTCCACCACTACCCGCGCATCCTGCTCGACGCGCTCCGTGCGGCTGCTCCCGAGGGCCGCACCGACCCGACCGTCGTGGTGCTCACCCCCGGCGTCTACAACAGCGCGTACTTCGAGCACACGCTCCTCGCGCGGATGATGGGTGTCGAGCTCGTCGAGGGTCGTGACCTTGTCGTCCGCGGCGGCGAGGTCCGGATGCGCACGACGCGCGGCGAGGAGCGGGTCGACGTCATCTACCGGCGGGTGGACGACGACTTCCTCGACCCGGTGCACTTCCGTCGCGACTCGATGCTCGGGGTGACCGGTCTCATCTCCGCCGTCCGGGCGGGTCGGGTCACCCTGGCCAACGCCATCGGCAACGGCGTCGCCGACGACAAGCTCGTCTACTCGTACGTGCCTGACCTCATCCGCTACTACCTCGACGAGGAGCCGATCCTCCACGGTGTCGACACCTACCGCTGCAACGAGCCCGAGGCCCTCCAGGAGGTCTTCTCCCGCCTCGACGAGATGGTCGTCAAGCCGGTCGACGGCTCAGGCGGCAAGGGCCTGGTCATCGGACCGAAGGCGAGCGGCGAGGAGCTCGACGAGCTGCGCGCCAACCTCGAGCGGGACCCGCGGGGCTGGATCGCCCAGCCCGTCGTCCAGCTCTCCACCGTGCCGACGCTCATCGACGGGCAGCTGCGCCCTCGGCACGTCGACCTGCGCCCCTTCGCCGTCAACGACGGGGACCAGGTGACGGTGCTGCCCGGCGGGCTGACCCGGGTCGCGCTGCCCGAGGGGCAGCTCGTCGTCAACTCCAGCCAGGGCGGTGGCTCGAAGGACACGTGGGTGCTCGCCGGCCGCTACGCCAAGGTCCCGACGAGCGGCGATGAGGTCATCCTCCTCGGCACGAACCGTCCGATGCCGAGCGACGACAGCGCGCCGCCCACCGAGCTGCTCGACTCCGAGACCGAACCGGGGGGCACCTCGCCACCGCAGGCGGTCCCGGACCATGACTCGACGGCAGGCGAGGAGGCCTGATGCTCAGCCGGATCGCGGACTCGCTCTTCTGGATCGGCCGGTACATCGAGCGCGCCGACGGCACTGCGCGCATGGTCGACGTGCTGCGCCTTTCGCTCATCGAGGACCCGGGGCAGGACGTGAACTACACCTCGTGGATGCTTCTCGGCGGGATCATGGGGCTCGACGACGTCAGCCCCGATGTCACCTACGCCGACGTGGCCAGCCGGCTCGTCTTCGACGCGGACAACCCGAGCGCCATCTCCGGCTCATGGCTGGCCGCGCGGGAGAATGCCCGCCGGGCCCGGGAGACCCTCTCTACCGAGCTGTGGGAGGTCATCAACACCTCCTGGCACCGGTGGAACGGCCTCGGGGCGCAGACCGCGACCCAGCAGCACCTCGGCTGGGTCACCGAGCGCGCCGCCCTCGTCGCCGGCATCGCCGACTCGACGATGAGCCACGACGAGGCGTGGGACTTCCTCAGCCTCGGGCGGTCGCTCGAGCGTGCCGACATGACGGCTCGGATCGTGGCGACCGGCGCGATCGACGGCGGCCCGAACTGGGGCGTCGTCCTCGCGAGCTGTGGTGCCCAGCAGGCGATGCTGCGCACCATGCGGGGTGTCATCACCGACCGCACCGCTGCGGCCTTCCTCTCGCTGGACCGTCGCTTCCCGCGCTCGGTCCTCGCGTCCCTGCGTGAGGCCGAGGAGCGGCTGACGACCCTCTCGCCGGACACCGACCGCGTGGGCTTCTCCGACGAGGCCCGCCGCATCCTCGGCCAGACCCGCACCCAGCTCGAGTACGCCGACCCGGACGACGTCCTGGACGACCTGCCCGCGATGATGGGTCTGGTCCAGGAGTCGGTCACCCAGGCATCGGACGCGATCGGGGCCCGCTACTTCATGTCGGGCCCGGTCCAGGAGTGGACGGGGGAGATCCTGTGAGTACCCGACGGCACCGCATCGTGCACCGGACGGTCATGCGCTACGACGGCGACGTCGTCGCCTCGCACAACGAGCTGCGGATGACGCCGCTGAGCGAGCCCGGGCAGACCACGCTCGAGGCGCGGATCCGGGTACGCCCGCACTCGTGGAGCAACGTCTACACCGACCACTGGGGCACCCAGGTCATGGCGGTCGAGTCCCAGGGCGCGCACGACACCCTCGAGATCGAGGCGATGTCGACCGTCGAGCGCGCGCAGACGGTGGCGGAGGCGAGCGGCACCGGCTGGGATGCGCTGGCCAACGAGCAGACCCGTGACCTGCTGAGCGAGCTCGTCACCGCGACACCGCGCACGACGACCACCGAGGAGCTGACGAAGATCGCGCAGGCGGCTCGCGACGAGCGGACCCCACGGGCTGCTGCCCAGGCGATCTCGACGCAGGTCCACGAGCGGATGAGCTACGCCAAGGGCGTCACGGAGGTCTCCGACACCGCCGAGGACGCCTGGGCCAAGGGGCAGGGCGTGTGCCAGGACTTCGCGCACATCACCCTCGCGGCGCTGCGCTGCATCGGCATCCCCTCTAGGTACGTCTCCGGCTACGTCGCGAGCGAGCCTGACCTCGAGCGCGGCCAGTCCTGCCCCGGCGAGTCGCACGCCTGGATCGAGATCTGGGACGGCGCGTGGATGCCCTACGACCCGACGAACCTCGCGCCCGTGGGGCTCGACCACGTCGTCGTCGGCCGCGGCCGCGACTACGACGACGTCGCGCCCTTCCGGGGGATGTATGCCGGACCCGAGCTCTCCGAGCTCGACGTCGAGATCACCTTCACCCGGGTCAGCTGAGGGTCCGGCGGTTGCCCCCGGATGCGCCGCGTCGGCAGAGCCTGCGGGACCCCCTCTGCCCGGCCGCCATGGATCTCCTGCGCCTCGCGGCGGCTCTGAGCGTGGTGCTCGGCACGCTCGGCTGGGGATTCATCGGCTTCGCGCTCTTCATGCTCGTGCTCGGAGGCTCGATGATCCCCCGCGCCCTGGGGACCCCCGCGCCGCTCGATCTCTCCTACTGCGCGACGATCCTCGTCGGCGCCTGGGCCGCGATGCTCGACTGGTACCTCGCCGTCAGCTGGCTCGATGTCGTCGTGCATGCCGCACTGACCGGCCTCGTCGGCGCGATCGGCTACGCCGCGCTCGAGCGGCTCGGGCTCTTCGGTGAGGACATGACTCGGCTGGGGTTCGTCGTCGTGAGCAGCACCCTGGCCACGACCCTCGCCCTCCTCTGGGAGATGGGTGAGTGGTTCGGGCACACCGTCCTCGACGACCGCATCCAGGTGGGCTACGAGGACACGCTCGGCGATCTCGGGGCCGGGGTGGTCGGGGCGGTCGTCGCCGCGGTCCTGCTCGCACTGAGTAGACCTGAGCCCGAGGGGTCAGGATGAGAGCACCCGCCGGGCACGGCCTGCCGAGTGTCTCCGTCGTCATCCCGGCTCGCGACGATGCCGTGGCCCTGCGCACCTGTCTGACCTTGCTCGCCCGCCAGCACGTGCCGCCGCTCGAGGTCGTCGTCGTCGACAACGGCTCCCGCGACGACACGGCAGCAGTCGCACGGGCGCACGGAGCGACGGTGATGCACGAGTCACGGGTCGGAATCCCCCTCGCTGCGGCAACTGGCTACGACGCTGCCCGCGGCGAGGTGATCGCCCGTCTCGACGCCGACTCCCGTCCCGGCCCGGGCTGGGTCGAGGGGGTCGCCCGGGCCATGGCCGACCCTGCGGTGAGCGCCGTGACCGGCACCGGCACCTTCTACGACCTGCCCCGCCCATTCGGGCCGCCGGTGGCTGCGCTGTACCTCGGTGCGTACTACGTCCTGAGCCACCTCGCGCTCGCCCATACCGCGCTGTGGGGCTCGAGCATGGCCGTTCGCCGCAGCACCTGGCTCGCCGTCCGCCACGAGGTGCACCGCGAGGACCCCGAGGTGCACGACGACATGGACCTCGCGTTCGTCCTCGGGCCGGGCCGAAGGGTTCGGCTGGCGCGCGGCCTGCACGTCGGGGTCTCGGCCCGGTCGCTGCGTGGGGCCGCGCAGGTGCGTCGGCGCTTCGCACGGGCTGTGCGGACCCTCGAGCTCAACTGGCAGGTTCACCCGCCGTGGCTGCGGTGGCGCGACCGCATCGAGCGGGCGCGCCTCGAGGTCATTGACCGGGCAGGCCGATCGTCGCGACGATGATCAGCTGGCTGAGCAGAAAGCCGGTGAGATAGTTGAGCCAGAGGAAGCGTCGCCAGCCTGTGTGCGCGCGCTCGCACTCGGCCTCTTCCAGCCGTAGGTACGGCACGACGTTGGCGAGGTAGGGCAGGACGAAGGCCGCAGCGAGCGTGCTTGGCCAGGGCAGGGCCAGCAGGAGCAGCCCGCTGACGAGGTAGGCGAGCAGGGCGAAGCCGGTGGTGCGCCGCGCCCCCAGGACGGTGCCGATCGAAGCGATGCCGCCTGCCCGGTCGGCCTCGATGTCCTGCACCGCGCCGAAGGCGTGCGACCCGACCCCCCAGGCGAAGAACCCGGTGAGCGCGGCGAGGGTGACGGGGTCGAAGGTGCCACCGGACAGCGCGATGCCCAGGACGGCGGGGCTGACGAAGTGGGTGCTCGACGTCAGCGAGTCGAGGAAGGGCCGTTCCTTGAATCGCAGCCCTGGGGCTGAGTACGCGACAAGTGCGAAGACGCTCACCGCGAGGACGAGGGTCGAGCGGAGATCGCCGAGGATGACAAGCACGACGACGAAGGGCAGGTTCGACACCACCACCGACCACAGGGTGGCCCGGTGCAGGCCACGATCGAGGACGACCCCTTCGACTCCTCCCTTGCGGGGGTTGCGGATGTCCGACTCGTAGTCGAAGACATCGTTCACCCCGTACATGAGCAGGTTGTAGGGCACGAGGCACCACAGCGTCCCGACGACCCAGGAGAGGTCCACCCGCCCGCCGGCGAGCAGGTAGGCGACGGCGAAGGGGTAGGCCGTGTTGACCCACGACAGCGGCCGGGAGGACGCGAGGACGTGGGCGAAGGGAGAGGACTGAGCCGACCGCTGCTGCGCTGCGGCACTCATCGCTGGGCTCCGCGGGTGGCTCGTGGGTGGTCGAGATCGAGCAGGAGCGTGAGCGCGGGCAGGGTGGCAGCGGCCGCGACCGGCCACGCGAGGTCCTCGAGCGGTGCGAGGCCGATGCGTATGCCGGAGAGCTGGGCCTCGTCGAAGCGGAAGAGGTCGGCGGCGATCATGAGGTTGTCGAAGATCACGGTGAGCACGACGAGCGCCAGCGCCGTCGCAGCGGTCGCGAGCCACCAGCGCCGGTCGGGTCGGCGCAGCACGGCGGCGGCGACGAGGACGAGCGCCGCGGCGGCGAGGAAGCAGACGGCCAGGCCGGCGTAGGTCATGAGGGCAACTCGCCGCGGGGGATCAGGCTCGAGAAGAGCCCGTGGAGCACGCACGTGAGGTAGCTGAGGAAGACGATGAAGAAGATCTCCTCGACGGGGAGCTCGGGCAGCAGCTCGATGCCGGTCATCGCGGGCGACTCGCCACGCACGTACATGCCCGACTCGATCGCCACGAGGTCCCACACGAGGAAGAGCAATGAGCCTGCTGCGACGACGGCGAGGGTGCGGGCGGGCCGGTCGAAGAGGGCGAGGCGCCACCGGTGGTCGACGAGACCCACGCAGACCGTGGAGACCACGACGAAACCGAGGTAGAGCAGACCCACTCAGCCCACCTCGACATCGCCGGTCGGGGTGACGCTCGGCCCGCTCGAGGTATCGCCCCTCAGCCGCTTGAGCACGAGCTCGGCGCTGATGAGACACATCGGCAGCCCGATGCCGGGGCGGGTCGAGTAGCCCGCGTAGTAGAGCCCGTCGACCTTCTTCGAGACGTTGTCCGCGCGGAAGAAGGCGCTCTGGCGCAGGACATGTCCCGGTCCGAGCATGCTCCCGGAGAAGGACGACAGATCCCGCACGAAGTCCTCCGGCCCGACGGTGCGCCGGACCTCGACGCGCTCGGCAAGGTCCGGCACGCCCGCCCACGCAGCGATCTGATCGATGGCCGCGTCCACGGTTCGCTCCACCCCGGGGTCACCGGCGCCGTCCGTGCCGCCCCGGCCGATCGTGGGGTCTGCGGGGACAGGGACGAGGACGAAAAGGTTCTCCTTGCTGGCGGGGGCGACGGTGCTGTCGCTCGCCGACGGCCGGCACACGTAGATCGAGGCCGGGTCGGGCACCCGGGGCTCAGGGCCGAGGATGTCGTCGAAGTTGCGCCGCCAGTCGGTGGTGAAGAAGAGCGAGTGGTGGGCGAGCTGCGGCAGCTCGCCGTCGACGCCGAGCATCGCGAGCACACCCCCGGGCCCGGGGTCGACCTGCTCCCACCACGACTGCGGGTAGGTCTGGAGGTGCTCGGGGAGCAGCGCGGTCTCGACGTGGTGCAGGTCGGCCGCCCCGACCACGGCATCGCACGGGAGCTCCTGGGTCTCGCCGTCCGGGCCGGTGACGTCGACGCCGATCACGCGGGCACGCCGACCGCGCGCGGCAGTCGTACGGATAGCGGTCGCGGTCGTGCTCGTCCTCACCCGGACGCCGTGGCGCTCGGCCACCCGCACGAGGGCGTCAACGATCGTCGTGAAGCCCCCTGCCGGGTAGAGCACGCCCTCTGCGAGGTCCATCCAGCTCATGAGGTGGTACATGCTCGGGGCGCGGTCTGGCGAGGTGCCGAGGAAGACAGCGGGGTAGCCGAGGATCTGACGCAGCCGTGCGTCGTCGAAGCGGGTGGCGATGTGGGACTCGAGTGAACGAGTCAGCAGGCTCGAGAGGCGGGGCCCGTTGCGCAGCACGTCGGCGTTGAGCAGCGAGCCGCTGGAATCGAAGCTCGTGTAGAGGAAGCGGTCGACGGCGAGCTCGTACACGTGGCGCGCGGAGTCGAGGTAGTCCGACAGCGCCGACCCAGCACTGGGCTCGAGGGACTCGAACAGCGCCTCGTTGGCCGCCCTGGTCGCCTGCACGTCGACCGGCTCGTCGTCATGCTCGAAGAAGACCCGGTAGCCCGGGTCGAGCCGGACGAGGTCGAGCTCGGAGTCGACGGAGGTGCCGAGCATCTCGAAGAAGTGGGCGAAGACCTCGGGCATGAGGTACCACGACGGCCCGGTGTCGAAGCGGTAGCCCTCGTGCTCCCACAACCCCGCCCGGCCGCCGGGACGCTCCGAGCGCTCGACGAGATCCACCTGCCAGCCGTCGGCGGCGAGCAGCGCCGATGTGGCCAGACCGCTCACCCCGCCACCGATGACGCAGACGGTCCCGGGCTCGCGCGGCTGACTGGTCCGACCGGTCCAGCGCAGGGGCCTCATCGTCGGCCTCGAACGACGCTGTCGAGCACGATTGCGGCCTTGCGGGGGCCCGGCACCCGGACCCGCTCGTGGCGCAGCCGCTCCACGGGGGTCTCGCGCAGTCGGCCAGACAGCTCGGCGAAGAGCCGGTGCGCCACCCGGACTGCACGTCGGCTGCTCGGCGGCAGCTGCTCGACGGCGGCGGCAGCGAGGGCGAGATCGTTGTCGAGGTCGTCGAGGAGCCGGTCACGGTCGGCGTCGTCGATGCGGTGCGGGTCGACGCCCGGGAAGTAGCGGCGACCGAGCTCGTCGCGGTCGGCGGCGATGTCTCGCAAGAAGTTCACCTTCTGGAAGGCGGCCCCGAGGCGTAGAGCCCCCGGGGCGAGCCGGTCGTAGCTGGCCTGGGCGTCGGGCTCGTCGGCGAGGAAGGCGCGCAGGCACATGAGACCGACGACCTCGGCCGATCCGTAGACGTACCTCGCGAAGCTTTCCTCGTCGTGGGTGGTGCGAGTGAGGTCGGTGCGCATCGAGGCGAAGAAGGGCTCGACGAGGTCCATGCCGATCCCGCATGCTCGCGCTGTCCGGGCGAAGGCATGGACGACGAGGTCAGAGCTCAGGCCGCGGTCGATCGCGACGTTCACCTCGCGCTCGAGATGGTCGAGCACAGCGCGCTGCTCGTCGGTGGCAACGTCGGGGCGGGGAGCATCGACGATCTCGTCGGCGACCCGGACCAGGGCGTAGATGCTGCGCACGCGCGCCCGGACGGGTTCGGCGAGCAGCCTGCTCGACGCACCGAAGGAGGTCGAGTACCGGGCGATGACGAGCTCGGCCGCGGCCTGGGCGGTCGCGTCGTAGCGGACGTGGGGTGGGGCCTCGTCGCGCTGATGCCTGGCCGGTGTCATGCCACGCCGCCCTCGAGAGAGCCCGCGACCTCGCCCACCCACGTGACGAACTCGGGTGGGAGGCTCAGGTCCTCGGCGAGCGTGGTCGCCTCGCGCAGCTGCTGCGTGGCGAGGTCGTCGACGAAGGAGCGTGATCCGGCAGTCGCGAGGGCGGCCCGGACGTGCTCGACGCCCTGCTCGTCGAGGTCGGGATCACCGAGATGGCGCTCCAGGACAGGCCACGCCGAGGTAGTGCGTGCGTGGACGACGAGCGGTGTGCGCTTGCCCTCGCGCAGGTCACCGGCGATGCCTGGCCTGCCGGTCTGGGCCGGCGTGCCGAAGACTGCGGTGAGGTCGTCGAGCAGCTGGTAGGCCAGGCCGAGGTGCCGCCCGATGCGGCCGAGGCCGTCGACGAGCTGGTCCGGGGAGTCGGCGAGCACGGCGCCGCACTGCATCGGCAGGCTGAAGGAGTACACCGCAGTCTTCTGCTCGGCGACGCTCAGCGCTTCCTGCAGCGTCGGTTCCTCGCAACCGAGCGAGAGGCGGACGTCGGCCAGCTCTCCTGCGGCCGAGACCGCCAGGGTGTGGTCGAAGAGGTCGAGCAGCTGGAGCATCCGCTCACGCGACACGGGCGCCGAGGCCACGGCCCGCATGGCCGCGCCGAGCGCCAGGTCGCCGGTGAGGATCGCCCCGGCGGTGGCGAAGGAGCGGGCCGCAGCCGCCGGGGCGCCGACTCTGAGCGCGTCGGCGTGGAAGCGGCCAGGCGTGCTCAGCCCACCCCGTCGGAGGTCGTCGCCGTCGATGACGTCGTCGTGGACGATGAAGGCGGTGTGCAGCATCTCCACGGCGTCGGCGACCTGGTCGACGGCCGGGCCGGCGTCACCGCCGAGCAGGTCGTGGACCGAACGGACGAGACGAGGGCGGAAGCGCTTGCCGCCGCTGCCTGCCGAGGCCAGAGCGTCCCGCAGGACCTGAGCGTCGCTGAGCTCATACGCCGACACGGCCGCTGCCGGCGATGTGGTCACAGAGGTGGGCTCGGCGTCACGGGTTGCCGACCTCATACGGCCTGGCCGACCTGGTCGAGGGCGCTCCGGCCAGCAGGCAGCTCGTCGAGCTGGAGGACGAGCCACGGGCTGAGCGCCCACGGCGCGACCTCGGCCGTCGTCCTCAGCTCCTGCGGCGTCACCCAGCGGGCCTCGACGGCCTCGTCTCGGTTGAGGCTCGGGTCCGATGTCGTATGGGCGAGCCAGACAGGACAGACCTCGTGCTCGACGATGCCCGAGGCGTCGACCGCTCGGTAACGGAAGTCTGGGAGCAGGGGCTCGAGGTGGTCCAGCCGCAGCCCGAGCTCGTACTCGGCGTAGCGGTGCACCGCGACCTGGGGGTCCTCGCCCGGGCGAGGGTGCCCGCAGAAGGCGTTCGTCCAGACCCCCGGCCAGGTCCGCTTGTTGAGCGCGCGTCGGGTGAGAAGGAGACGGCCGCTGCCGTCGGTGACGTGGCACGAGAAAGCGAGGTGGAGCGGCGTGCGGTCTGTGTGCACGTCGGCCCGAGGGGCGGTCCCCACGGGACGTGCGTCGTCAGCCAGCAGCACGACCAGATCGGCCGGGTCCTGATCTGCGGTGCTCATGGTGTCAGCATGTCATCTGAACAACGTGATCTGGACGCCAGTGTCCAGGGTTTTGCGTCACTCCTTGATCTGGCGGGCGACTACCCTTCGACTGACATGAATGCTGCATCCAAGACCTACGACGTGCGCACCCACGGGTGCCAGATGAACGTGCACGACTCCGAGCGCCTCGCCGGGCTGCTCGAGACGGCGGGCTACGTCGACATCGCGAGCCTGCCTGCTGACGACCGGGGCGAGATCGCCGACGTCGTCGTCTTCAACACGTGCGCGGTGCGCGAAAACGCGGACAACAAGCTCTACGGCAACCTCGGCCAGCTGCGCCCGCTCAAGCAGCGCAACCCGGACCTGCAGATCGCGGTCGGGGGCTGCATGGCGCAGAAGGACCGCGCGACGATCGTCGAGCGCGCCCCGTGGGTCGACGTCGTCTTCGGCACGCACAACATCGGCTCGCTGCCGGCTCTGCTCGACCGCGCGCGGCACAACGACGAGGCCCAGGTCGAGATCCTCGAGTCGCTCGAGACCTTCCCCTCGACCCTCCCGACGCGACGCGACTCCGCCTACTCGGGCTGGACCTCGATCTCCGTCGGCTGCAACAACACGTGCACCTTCTGCATCGTCCCCGCCCTGCGCGGCAAGGAGAAGGACCGCCGGCCGGGCGAGATCCTCGCCGAGCTCGAGGCGCTCGTCTCCCAGGGCGTCATCGAGGTGACCCTCCTGGGGCAGAACGTCAACAGCTACGGCGTCGAGTTCGGTGACCGGCTCGCCTTCGGCAAGCTGCTGCGCGCCTGCGGTGACATCGAGGGGCTGGAGAGGGTCCGCTTCACCAGCCCGCACCCCGCCGCCTTCACCGACGACGTCATCGACGCGATGGCCGAGACGCCCAATGTCATGCCGAGCCTGCACATGCCGCTGCAGTCCGGATCCGACCGGGTGCTCAAGGCGATGCGCCGCAGCTACCGCTCCGAGCGCTTCCTCGGGATCATCGAGCGCGTCCGCGACCGCATCCCCGACGCGGCGATCACGACGGACATCATCGTCGGCTTCCCCGGCGAGACCGAGGAGGACTTCGAGGAGACGCTGCGCGTCGTCCGCGAGTCCCGCTTCAGCTCCGCCTTCACCTTCCAGTACTCGATCCGCCCCGGCACCCCGGCGGCGACGATGGACGACCAGGTGCCCAAGGAGGTCGTCCAGAAGCGCTACGAGCGCCTCGTCGCCCTCCAGGAGGAGATCTCCTGGGCCGGCAACCGCGAGCAGGAGGGCCGCGAGCTCGAGGTGCTCGTCGCGACGGGGGAGGGGCGCAAGGACCGCGAGACCGCCCGGCTCAGCGGGCGCGCCCCCGACAACCGCCTCGTCCACTTCGCCCTCCCGGAGGGGCTGGCCGAGGCCGGCCGCCCGCGCCCGGGTGACATGGTCACCGTCGGCGTCACCTACGGCGCCCCGCACCACCTCGTCGCCGACTCCGCGATCACCGGTGGTGTCTTCGCCGTGCGCCGCACGGCCGGTGGCGATGCGTGGGCGGCTCTGCAGGAGCAGGGCGCCGAGGGCGCGGTCGCCAAGCCGAGCGTCTCGCTCGGCATGCCGCGCATCGGCGCTCCGGAGACGGTCGAGACGAGCGGCCCCGCCTGCGGGCTCTGACACCCGGGCATGACGAAGGGGGTGGGTCACCGTTGCGGTGACCCACCCCCTTCGACGTGTCAGTGAGGCTGACTCACTCGCCGATCTTGCCGTCGAGGAAGTCCTTGCCCTTGTCGACGTGCTCGGAGCTGGCACCCTTGCCCTCGGCGAACTCGCCGGCCTTGTCCAGCCCCTGGTCGCTGTGCTCCTCGACCTTGTCGCTGTTGTTGCCGAGAGCGTCGGTGGCCTTGCCCTTCAGATCGTCGAACCCCATGGTGTTCTCCTTCTGTTGCCGGGTGCCCGGTATCGGGCCGTGGTCCCAGCCAAACACGTGCGCGCGAGCGCTTCAACCGCTGGCGCTGACGTGCCATGTACTAAGTGGTTGAAAGTCCAATAGTTGACACGACAATTAAAAGCATCTAGGGTCCGTCGTGTTCCCAGAACCAACGATCACCACCCAGGAGACATCGTGAGCAACTTCCCCACCGGCACCTACACCATCGACGCCAGCCACTCCGAGGTCGGCTTCGTCGCCCGCCACGCCATGGTCACCAAGGTTCGCGGTTACTTCCGCGAGCTCGAGGGCACGATCACCGTCGCCGACGACTTCACCGCCTCGTCCGCCTCCGCCACGATGCAGGTCGCCTCCGTCGACACCGGCTCCGCCGACCGCGACGGCCACCTGAAGTCGGCCGACTTCTTCGACGCCGAGAACTACCCGACCGTCTCCTTCGTCTCGACCGGCATCAAGGACGTCAAGGGCGAGGAGTTCACCCTCGTCGGCGACCTGACCATCAAGGACGTCACCCGCACCGTCGAGCTCGCCGCCGAGTACGAGGGCACCGCCCAGGACCCCTTCGGCAACGTCCGCGTCGGCTTCACCGCCCGCACCGACGTCGACCGTGAGGACTTCGGTCTGACCTGGAACGCCGCGCTCGAGACCGGTGGCGTCCTCGTCTCGAAGAAGATCACCCTGACCCTCGACATCTCGGCCATCAAGCAGGCCTGAGTCTCGAGCCACACCGTGCGGCGCCCCTGACGCCGCACCCCCCCGCGGAGCCGGGGCCGGTCCCCCCTTGCCGGCCCCGGCTCCGTCATGTCGTGGGGGCCGGGCGACATACGATGCGGTCCATGACGATCCACCGCATCACCATCACGGGAGAGCCGGTCCTGCACACCCGCGCAGAGCCGGTCACCGACTTCGACGCGCGGCTGCGCACCCTCGTCGAGGACATGTACGAGACCCAGGAGGCCGCCCACGGCGTCGGCCTGGCCGCCCCCCAGATCGGGCTCGGCCTGCGGATCTTCACCTGGAGCATGGCCAACGACGACGGGGTGCCGAGTCTCGGCCACGTCATCAACCCCTACGTCCGGGCGAGCAAGCCCGCTGCCGGCGAGCCCGACCGCGACCACGAGTCCGAGGGCTGCCTGTCGGTCCCCGGCTACTCCTTCCCCCTGCGTCGGGGGGAGCGGGCGGAGGTCACCGGCTACGACTGGGACGGCAACGAGATCGCCTTCTCCGCCACGGGCTGGTTCGCCCGCTGCATGCAGCACGAGTACGACCACCTCAACGGGTTCCTCTACGTCGACCGCCTCGGCGACCGCTGGAAGAAGAAGGCCCGCAAGGCCGTCAAGGCCGAGGGCTGGGGCGTCCCCGGGCACACCTGGCTGCCCGGCGAGGGGCCCGACCCCTTCGGTCACGACGACCCGGACGTCGACGAGGAGTGACCCCGCAGGTCATCGCCGTCGTCGGCGCCACCGCGACGGGCAAGTCCGACCTGGCCCTCGACCTCGCCGAGGAGCTCGGTGGCGAGGTGGTCAACGCCGACGCCATGCAGCTCTACCGCGGCATGGACATCGGGACCAACAAGCTCCCACCGGACGAGCGGCGCGGCATCCCGCACCACCTCCTCGACGTCCTCGACGTCACCGACGAGGCGACCCTCGCCGACTTCCAGCAGCGCGCGGAGGCCGCGGTCGTCGACATCCTCGACCGAGGTCGCGTACCCGTCCTCGCCGGCGGCTCCGGACTCTACGTGCGCGCCGCGCTCGACCACCTCGACATCCCCCCGACGGACCCGCAGGTCCGCGCCCGTCTCGAGGCGGTGGCCGAGGACGAAGCGGGTCCCGCCGCCCTGCGTCGTCGACTCCAGCAGGTCGACCCCGCAGCAGCCGAGGCCATCGAGCCCAACAACATCCGTCGGATCATCCGGGCCCTCGAGGTCGTCGAGATCACCGGTCGCCCCTTCTCGGCGACGGCACCCACCAAGCGCTACCGACGCCCTTCGCTCGTCATCGGTCTGCGTGACGACTGGACGGCGCTCACCGAGCGCATCGAGCGACGGGCCCGGGCGATGTGGGACGGCGGGCTCCTCGACGAGGTGCGCCGCCTCGACGCCGCCGGCCTGCGCGGTGGGCGCACCGCATCCCGGGCCATCGGCTACGCCCAGGCGCTCGGCGAGCTCGACGGTCGCTGGGGGCGTGAGGAGGCGATCGCCGACACGGCGCGCGCCACCCGCCGCTACGCCCGCCGGCAGGAGTCGTGGTGGCGCCCCGACCCGCGGCCCCGATGGCTCGACGCCACGGCGCCCGACCTCGTGCAGGTGGCGTCGGACCTGGCTCGCCGTCCGACACAATGGACGCCATGACGCTGCGATTCACCAAGGGCCACGGCACCGAAAACGACTTCGTCCTCGTGCCCGACCTCGACGGCGGGCTCGACCTCACCGCCGAGCAGGTCGTCCGCCTCGCCGACCGGCAGGCCGGCATCGGCGGCGACGGCCTCATCCGCGTCGTCCGCACGGCCCACGCCGCCGAGGCCGACGTCCGCGCCCAGGCCGACGAGGCCGAGTGGTTCATGGACTACCGCAATGCCGACGGCTCGCTCGCGCAGATGTGCGGCAACGGCACCCGCGTCTTCGCGACCTGGCTGCGGCGAGAGGGTCTCGTCGGCGACGACTTCGCCATCGCGACACGAGCAGGTGTGCGGCGCATCCGCTTCGAGGGCGACGACGTCGTGACCCACATGGGCACGTGGCGCTTCGTCGACGAGGCCAAGGCGCAGGAGCAGGGCTTCGACGCGCTCGTGCACGTCGAGGAGGCCGAGGACATCACCGAGCCCTACTCCGGGCTCTCGCTCGACCTCGGCAACCCGCACACCGTCGTGGCCCTGCCGGAAAACGTCAACCTCAACGGACTGCGTCTGCGGCGTCCGCCCGCCGTCAACCCCGTCCCGCCGGAGGGGAGCAATGTCGAGTTCGTCCGCGTGCTCGGACCGGGGCACATCTCGATGCGGGTCCACGAGCGCGGCGTCGGGGAGACCCGCTCCTGCGGCACCGGCGTCTGCGCGGCGGCCATCGGCACCGCCTTCTGGTCCGGCGACGCGGACTCGACCGGCACGATGACCGTCGAGGTCCCCGGCGGCACCCTGCGGGTGCGGCTCCTGCCCGGCCGGGAGGTCGAGCTCGCCGGCCCTGCGGTGCTCGTCGCGGACGGGACGACCGAGCTCGTCTGAGGGGACCCCTTCGCCCCGCCTCGACATGCGAGTGACGGCCATCACACCTAGCGTGGAGGTCATGGGACGAGCGACACGAGTCATCGTCGGGGCACTCACCGCTGGCGGGCTCACCCTCGCCGCGACCGCCGGCGCCACTGCGACCCCCGACGCGAGGCCGGGGCCACCACCGGCGGGCCATGACCTGCCGAAGATGCCCGTGATGCGTGGCAACGGCGGCGCCGTCGCCTCCGTCGACCCGATCGTCAGCCAGATCGGCATCGACATCCTCGAGCGGGGCGGCAATGCCGCCGACGCGGCCATCGGGATGGCCGGGGCGGTCGGCGTCGTCGAGCCCTACAGCTCCGGCCTCGGTGGTGGCGGCTTCTTCGTCCACTACGACGCGAGGACCGGCAAGGTCGAGACGATCGACGGCCGGGAGACCGCGCCCGCGAGCTTCCACGACGAGGTCTTCGTCGGGGACGACGGGCAGGCCATGGACTTCGACACCGTGGTCAACTCCGGTCTCTCCGTAGGGGTCCCGGGCACGCCGGCGACCTGGGAGCTGGCGGCGGAGCGCTACGGCACGAAGTCGCTCCACCAGCTGCTCAAGCCTGCGGAGGACACCGCGCGGCGCGGCTTCGTCGTCGACGAGCCCTTCCACGAGGCGACGGTCGACAACGCCGAGCGCTTCGCCAAGTTCCCCGACACCGCGAAGATCTACCTGCCCGGCGGTGAGCCGATCAAGACCGGCGCGATCCTGCGCAACCCCGACCTCGCCCGCGCCTACCGGCAGATCCGCACCCACGGTGCCGACGCCATGCAGCGCGGCGACATGGGCAAGGCGGTCGTGCGGACCGCGCGCAACCCCCGCACCGCGCCCGGGGTGTCGGTCCCGCGCGGGCAGATGACGATGGCCGACATGCGCGCCTACCGGGCGTTGGTCAAGGAGCCGACGCACAGCGAGCACCGGGGCCTCGACGTCTACGGCATGCCGACCCCGAGCTCCGGCGGCTATGCCGTGAGCGAGATCCTCAACCTGCTCGAGTCCTACGAGCAGCGGACCGGCAAGCGGACCGAAGACCTCTCCGACGGCGAGTGGGCGCACTGGTTCGCCGAGGCCTCCGCCACGGCCTTCGCCGACCGCAACCGCTACGTCGGCGACGTGCCGGGCGTCCCGGGCGAGGAGCTGCTCTCCCAGGACTTCGCGGACGAGCGCTCGTGCCTCTTCGACGAGGACGCGGCGATGACCCGTCCCGTCCCCTTCGGCGAGCCGGACGGCTCCTACAGCGACTGCCAGTCCTCGACGGCGACGACGAAGGTGGGGTCCGAGGACCAGCACACGACGTCGCTGACGGCCGTCGACAAGCACGGCAACGCCGTGACCTACACGCTGACGATCGAGCAGTACGGCGGCAGCGGCATGGTCGTGCCCGGCTACGGGTTCTTGCTCAACAACGAGCTCACGGACTTCAACTTCACGCCGGTGACGAAGGGGGTCCCCGACCCCAACCTGCCCGGTCCCGGCAAGCGGCCGCGGTCGTCGATGGCCCCGACGATCGTCCTCGAGGACGGCAAGCCGTGGATGACCGCCGGCAGCCCCGGCGGCGCGACGATCATCACGACGGTCGCCCAGCTCGTCTCCGGTGTCGTCGACCGCGATCTGCCGATCGGCGACGCGCTCGCCGCTCCACGGGTGTCCTCGCGCAACGGGAGCTCCACCGAGCTCGAGCCCTCGCTCGCCGGGGGCCCGGTCGGGGACGACATGCGGCGGCGAGGCCACCAGGTCAAGGAGGTCTACCGGCTCGGCAATGCCACCGGCATCCGGGTGCACGACCGACGGGACCTCGAGGCCGCCGCCGAGCCGACCCGCGCCGGAGGTGGGTCGGCCATGGTCGTCGACCCGGACTGGTGGCGGTACTCGAGCAGGCCCTGAGGTGGCTCTCGCGGGGCTGCCGAGGTCGGTCGCGGCCTAGGCTCTCGGTGTGGAGCTGCTGCGGGATGTCACGTGCGGCGGCTGGCTGCTCGCCCGGGTGGGTGACTGGGGTCGAGTCGGCGGTGTCGCCGGTGCCGGCTTCGCGGCCTATGCCCGGGTCCTGCACCCGGTCCCCGTGACCCGGCTGGACCTGTCCGACGTCGACACGTGGGGGATGCCGCGCGTGCTCGTGGAGACCCGCTGGCCGTGGGCGGAGATCGCCTCCCGGCAGGGGCTGACGATGCACCCGCTCGTGCAGTTCAACCGACTGGCCGATCTGCACAGCGGCGTGCAGTTCGCGGACGGGTGGCAGGTCGGTCAGACGCGCGAGGGGTGCCTGGACGTCGACCTGCTCGCCGGGCTGACCGGGCACCTCCGCGATGCGACGGCGACGCCCGACGACCTCGTCGCCGGGATCTGGGCCGGCTGGGGTGAGCTGTCCGGCTCGGCGTCCGTCGTCTACCTCTCGGACGACGCCGGGCTGCAGGGCTGGTGGGCGCGGCGCCGGATGCAGCGGGAGTCCGAGCGGCGGCGTGCGGCCTCGCTCCGGCCCGAGGTGCGTCGAGCCGTGCGGCGCGGGCCGCTCCTGCAGCTGCCCGGGCGCGAGTGTCTGCTCTTCGCGACCTCGTCCGCCGAGCTGGCCGACCCGACATGGCCGGGGCGCGCGGGGATCGGGGTCATGGCAGAGGCGCCCGAGCTCGGCCCGCAGATCATCTGGCCCGCAGGCCGCGAGTGGGTCGTCGCGAGCGAGATCGACTGGGACAGCACGATCGTCGCCGGCTCACGTGAGCTCGTCGACGCGGTCCTCGCGGACGAGCGGTTCGAGGCCTACGAGGTCGACGAGAGCAGTGACCTCACCTGGGAGGGTGACCTGATCAACCCCCCGCGGGCCGGCTGGTCCGCAGGACCCTGAAGCTCTTGCTCGTCGCCGCCCGCTCCGTGGGCAGCCCGAGCTCGTCGGTGATCCAGCGGGCGTACCCGTCGGCGCCGAGGTTCTTGCCGATGACGAGGTGGGCGTCGGCTCCCTGCGTCAGGCGGGGGAGCCAGGTGCCCAGCAGCTCCTGCACCGCGGGCTTGCCGATGCGGATCGGCGGATTGGACCAGATCGCGGCGAAGGCGAGGTCGGCCGGCACCTCGTCCGGTCGGGCCGTCCGCACATTGGTCAGGCCGAGCGTGGCCGCATTGCGGCGGGTGAGGTCGAGCGCGCGCTCGGTCACGTCGACGGCCCAGACGGTGGCCTCGGGGGAGAGCAGGGCGAGGCTGAGGGCGATGGGCCCCCAGCCGCAACCGATGTCGAGCAGGTCGCCGGCCGCAGGGGGTGCGGGCACCTCGTCGAGCAGGATCGCCGTCGCCTTGTCGACGCCGCCGGGGGAGAAGATGCCGCCGGCCGTCTCCACCGTGACCTCACGGCCGGCGAGGGTGAGCTGCCGCGGGCGGCGCTCGGCGTCGGTCGCGGCCGGGGAGTCGGTGAAGTAGTGCTCGGTCACGGGGATCACCCTAGGTGTAACTGGGCATGACCTTGGTGACGCGGGTCTTCGGTGGGTGGTGGCAGGCGCGGTGGTGTCGGGGGAGGTGGTAGGGATGTCGTCGAGAAGTTGTCCCCACCCCCTCTTGACGGCATTCGAACAGGTGTTCGATACTGGGTGAGCGAGGGGAGGTGCGATGAGCGGGCAGACACAGCAAGTGCAGTCGGGGGAGCGAGTTGGTCTGCCGAGGCGTCTTCGGGGGATGCTCGCGGAGTTGGCTGCGGCTCGCCCTGAGGGGTTGAGCGAGGCGGACCTGCTCGAGGTCATCACGTTGGGTGAGGCGTTGAAGGGGTCGCTGGCTGGGGTGCAGGCGCGGGCGACGGCTCGGTTCGTCGCGGAGCGGGACGCGCGGATCGGTGAGCAGAAGCAGGCGGGGGAGATCAGTGCGCGTGAGGCGACGTCTCGGCGGCGCGGGTCGCGGTGTGACGTGGCGTTGGCGCGGCGCTGCTCGCCCAGCCAGGCGGACCGGCACGTGGGGTTGGCCAAGGCGTTGGTGGAGGACTTGCCGCACACACTGCAGGCGTTGACCTCGGGTGAGGTGGGTGAGTGGCGGGCGACGATCGTCGCGAGGGAGACGGCGTGCCTGTCCCACGAGGACCACGTGATCGCCGACGAGCGGTTGTCGGGGTGCCTGACCACGTTGGGGGATCGGCAGCTGCGGGCTGCTGCGCACCGGGTGACGGTGGACCTGGACCAGGAATCCCTGGTGCGCAGGAGGGAGCGGGCGGTGGCGTCGCGGCGGGTGAGCATCCGCCCCGCGGCCGATGGGATGGCGTGGTTGAGCGTGCTGGGCCCGATGGTCGACGTCGTCGGGGCGTTCGCGGCGCTCAAGGCCGCCGAGCAGGCCCGGTTCGTCGCGACCGGCGACCCCGAGACGGACGCGGCACGTGCCGCGGATGACCGGGGGCGTGGGGCGTGGATGACCGACACCGCTCTGGAGCGGCTCTCGGGCCGGGCGCAGGGGCAGACGCAGCCGGTCGAGATCGGCCTGGTGATGAACGAGAGCCTCCTGATCCCCACCAGCGACACCGCCGGCGAGTCCGAGAGCGGCGTGGAGGTGGTCGGCCACGGCCCGATCCCCGCGGGTACGGCGCTGGAGCACCTGCTGAGTCTCCTCGAAGACGCGAGTGATGCTGAGGGCCGTGACACGGCGACGTGGTTGCGCCGATTGTGGACCACCCCCGACGGCAAGGACCTGGTGGCGATGGACTCCACCCGCCGCCTCTTCGCGGGCGGGCTGCGCAGGTTCATCCACGCCCGCGACGCCGGGACCTGCCGTGTCCCGTGGTGCGGGGCCCCGATCCGGGACATCGACCACATCACCCCACACGCATCCGGCGGCGCCACCAGCGCGGCTGGTGGGTGGGGGACCTGTCAGGCGCACAACCTGGTCAAGGAGACCCCCGGCTGGCGGGCCGAGGTGATCTCGACCGGGCTCGACCCCGGAGGCGGGGCCCACGAGGTGGTCATCACCACCCCGACCGGCAGCGACCACCACTGCCTTGCCCCACCACTCCTCGGGCACGGACGGGGTCGCGACACTGACCCCCTTCGTCGCGGGGCGGGTCCACGGGCCGACCTGCACTGGTCGCCCGTGGAGGAGTACCTCTCCGAGCTCGCTGCCTGAGCCCGGCGGGCGGTCAGTCGACGTCCTCGTCGACCCAGTCGAGGGTCTTGGAGATCGCCTTGGTCCAGTTACGGTGCAGTCGCTCGACCTCGGTCTCGTCCATCGACGGGGACCACCGCTCGTCCTCGGTCCAGTTGTCGACGATCTCGTCCGTCGACTCCCAGTAGCCGACGGCCAGCCCGGCCGCGTAGGCAGCACCGAGCGCAGTGGTCTCGGCGATCTTGGGGCGCACGACGTCGACGCCGAGGATGTCGGCCTGGAACTGCATGAGCGTCTCGTTGGCGACCATGCCGCCGTCGACCTTGAGCTCCGTGAGCCGGCCGCCCGCGCGCTCGGCATCCTCCTGCATCGCGTCGAGCACGTCGCGGGTCTGGTAGGCCGTCGACTCGAGCGCGGCCCGGGCGATGTGGCCCTTGTTGGCGAAGCGCGTCAGACCGAGGATCGCCCCCCGGGCGTCGGGGCGCCAGTGCGGGGCGAAGAGCCCGGAGAAGGCCGGCACGAAGTACACGCCGCCGTTGTCCTCGACGGTCCCGGCGAGCTGCTCGACCTCGGGCGCCTCGCGGATGAAACCGAGGTTGTCTCGCAGCCACTGGATGAGCGACCCGGTGACGGCGATCGAGCCCTCCAGCGCGTACACGGCCGGCTCGTCGCCGAGCTGGTAGCAGACCGTCGTCAGCAGGCCGTTGTCGCTCGTGACGATCTCCGTGCCCGTGTTGAGCAGCATGAAGTTGCCCGTGCCGTACGTGTTCTTGGCCGTCCCCGGCGTCAGGCAGGCCTGGCCGAAGGTCGCCGACTGCTGGTCGCCGAGGATCCCCGCGATGGGCGTGCCGTTGAGGACGCCCGGCTTGCACTCGCCGTAGACCTCGGACGAGGAGCGGATCTCGGGCAGCACCTGCAGGGGCACCCCGATCGCCTCGCAGATGGCCTCGTCCCACTGCAGCGTGCGCAGGTCCATGAGCATCGTGCGCGAGGCATTGGTGACGTCCGTGACGTGCACGCCGTCGTTCTCGCCGCCGCCGGTGAGGTTCCACAGCACCCAGGTGTCCATCGTCCCGGCGAGCAGCTCGCCCGCCTCCGCCCGCTCGCGGGCGCCCTCGACGTGGTCGAGGATCCACGCGATCTTGGGCCCGGCGAAGTAGGTCGCGAGCGGCAGGCCGCAGACCTCCTTGAAGCGGTCGAGCCCGCCGTCGGCCGCGAGCTCGTCGACGATCCCCTGGGTGCGGGTGTCCTGCCAGACGACCGCGTGGTGGATCGGTTGGCCGGTCGCCTTCTCCCACACGACGGTCGTCTCACGCTGGTTGGTGATGCCGACGGCCTCGATGTGGCCGCTGTTGAGATTGGCCTTGCCGAGGGCCCCGCCGATGACCCGGCGCGTGTTGCCCCAGATCTCCAGCGCGTCGTGCTCGACCCAGCCGGCCCGCGGGAAGATCTGCTCGTGCTCGATCTGGTCGGTCGCCACGACCGCCCCGTCACGGTCGAAGACCATCGCCCGGGTGCTCGTCGTCCCCTGGTCGATGGCCAGCACGTAGGTCGTCGCAGCGCTCATGGCCGCATCCTGTCAGGTTTGGGTTCGGCCACGGCGGCAGACGCGACTACCTTTGTGCCATGACGACTCCCACACCTCTGGACCCCCAGCAGCGCGCCGAGGCCTGGCGCCGCATCGCGAGCCAGGACCTCGACGTCCTCGTCATCGGGGGTGGCGTCACCGGCGCCGGGGTCGCCCTCGACGCCGCGACGCGCGGCCTGAAGGTGGCGCTCGTCGAGCAGCGGGACTTCGCCTCGGGGACCTCGTCGCGCTCGAGCAAGCTCTTCCACGGAGGGGTGCGCTACCTCGAGCAGCTCAACTTCGGGCTCGTCCGCGAGGCGCTCAAGGAGCGCGAGCTCATGCTCACCCGGATCGCGCCGCACCTGGTCAGGCCGGTCTCCTTCCTCTACCCCCTCGAGCACCCGGTCTGGGAGCGCCCCTACGTCACCGCGGGCCTGACCCTCTACGACACGATGGGCGGCGGCCGGTCCGTGCCGCGGACCAAGCAGCTGACGAAGGGGGGAGTGCGTCGCCTCGTCCCGGCGCTCAAGCCCTCCGCCCACCACGGCGGGCTGCTCTACCACGACGCCCAGTGCGACGACGCTCGCCACACCCTCACCGTCGTGCGCACTGCCGCCTCCTACGGCGCCACGGTGCTCAACTCCGCCAAGGTCACCGGCCTGCTCCACGCCGGTGAGCGCGTCGTGGGCGCCCGGGTGCTCGACGTCGAGACCGGTGACGAGGTCGAGGTGGGGGCCTCGGTGGTCATCAACTGCACCGGCGTGTGGACCGACGACATCCAGACCATGGCCGGGGGGCGGGGGCGCTTCCACGTCCGCGCGAGCAAGGGCGTGCACATCGTCGTCGCCCGTGACCGGGTCAACTCCGAGACCGGCCTGATCCTGCGGACGGAAAAATCCGTGCTCTTCTGCATCCCGTGGGGCACCCACTGGATCATCGGCACGACCGACACCGACTGGAACCTCTCCCGGGCGCACCCCGCTGCGACCTCGGCGGACATCGACTACATCCTCGAGCAGATCAACGGCGTGCTCCTCACGCCGCTGACCCGCGACGACATCCAAGGCGTCTACGCCGGCCTGCGACCGCTGCTCGCCGGGGAGTCGGAGGAGTCCTCGCAGCTCAGCCGCGAGCACGCCGTCGCCCGGCCCCAGCCGGGCCTCATCTCGATCGCCGGTGGCAAGTACACGACCTATCGCGTCATGGCCGCCGACGCCGTCGACGCCGCTCGTGAGGATCTCTCGCCCGGCGTGCCCGACAGCGTCACCGAGCACATTCCGCTGGTCGGGGCCGAGGGCTACCAGGCTCTGGTCAACCAGCTCGACACCCTGAGCCGGCGTCACGACCTGCCGGTCTGGCGGGTGACCCACCTGCTCGACCGTTACGGCTCTATGGCCGTCGACCTCTTCGCCATGATCGACGAGGACCGCTCTCTCGCAGAGCCGCTCGCAGGAGCGGCGGAGTACCTCCGGGTCGAGGTGGTCTACGCGGCGCGCCACGAGGCCACCCTCCACCTCAACGACCTGCTGACCCGGCGCACGCGCATCTCGATCGAGACGACCGACCGGGGTGTCGAGGCGGCCGAGCCGGCAGCCCAGATCCTCGCGGCCGAGCTCGGGTGGGACGAGGAGCGCACGCGCTCGGAGGTCGAGCACTACCTGCGGCGGGTGCAGGCGGAGATCGAGAGCCAGCAGATGACCGAGGACGAGCGGGCCGACGCCGAGCGCACCGAGGCCACCGACATCCGCACCTTGGCAAAGGGCTGACCTCCCGGACACGCCACCGTCACCTGCACACCCTGACCGGTCCACCCGGCGCCCACGGCTCACCTCGGGCGTCTCGTCAGGTGACGTGACGACCGACTCGGCGGTCGTCTGGGCCCGGGCGGACCGCCCTTCGCGGATGGTGGCCACGCTCACGGGGCGAGGCCGCTCCCGCCGCACGATCCGCGGGCCGTGGGTCACGCCGGGCACCGACCACACGGGCAAGATCGACCTGCGCCTTCTCGCACCGGGGCGCCGGCACGAGATCGAGGTGGCCTTCGAGGACGAGCACGGCCGCCGCGGCGAGAGCGCCGACCTGAGCTTCACCACGGCCGACCGGGGCCGGGGGAGCCAGTCCTTCGTCTGGACCGGTGACACCGCCGGGCAGGGCTGGGGGATCAACCCGGACCTCGGCGGGTACGTCGCCTACCGCGCCATGCACGCGACGCGCCCGGACTTCTTCATCCACTGCGGCGACACGATCTACGCCGACGGGCCGATCGAGGCGAGCGTCACCGTGCCCGACGGGCAGGTGTGGCGCAATCTCGTGATCCCCGAGGTGTCTGACGTTGCCCAGACCCTCGCCGAGTTTCGCGGGCGTCACCGCTACAACCACCTCGACGGCAACCTGCGCGCCATGTACGCCGACGTCCCCGTGATCGCCCAGTGGGACGACCACGAGACGACGAACAACTGGTACCCGGGCGAGGTCCTCGAGGACCCCCGGTACGACCGCGAGCGGCGCGTCGACGTCCTCGCGCGCTACGCCAAGCGCGCGTGGTGGGAGTGGCAGCCGATCAGCAACGGTCAGGACCGACGCGACGGGCAGCGCATTCACCGCAGGGTCTCGCGTGGTAGGCACCTCGACGTCTTCTGCCTCGACATGCGCACCTTCAAGGACCCCAACACCCCGGGTCTCGAGCAGCGCCGCACCAGCCTCATCGGCGACGAGCAGGTCCGCTGGCTCGCCCGTGAGCTCAAGCGTTCCACCGCGACGTGGAAGGTCATCTCGGCCGACCTGCCGCTCGGCATCGTCGTGCCCGACGGCGATGCCCAGGAGTCCCTCGCCAATGCCGACGATGGTGCGCCGCTCGGCAAGGAGATCGAGCTGGCCTGGCTGCTGCGTGAGATCAAGCACGTGCCCGGAGTCGTGTGGATCACCGCCGACGTGCACTACTGCGCCGCCCACCACTACAGCCCTGAGCGAGCGGCCTTCACCGACTTCGCGCCCTTCTGGGAGTTCGTCGCCGGGCCGATCAACGCGGGCACCTTCGGGCCCAACGAGATGGACGGCACCTTCGGCCCCCGGGTCGACTTCGTCAAGAGCGCCGATCACCCCAACCAGTCGCCGCGGGGCGGCAACCAGTTCTTCGGTCACGCCGACATCGCCGACGACGGCACGCTGACCGTCACCCTGCGCGACGCGCAGGGGACGGTGCTCTACACGCGGGAGCTGTCGCCGGAGCGCTGACCGGCGTCCTCGAGGACGATCGGGCGCCGCCCTTCGCCGCGCACGAGGGCGAACCACGCGATCGTCAGCAGCACGAGCGCCCCCGCACCGACGAGGAAGGCATTGCGTCCGTCCTCGGTCGTCGCGAGCAGGACGATGACGCCGACCATGAAGGTCATCGCGATGAGGTTGAGCACGGGGAAGAAGGGCATCGCGAAGCCGCCGGGCCGGGCACCCTCGCGCGCCATGCGGGCGCGCATCCGCAGGTGCGCCAGCAGGATCATCAGCCAGGTGAAGACCGTGGCGAAGGAGGCGATCGCGGCGACGAAGAAGAAGAGCCGGTCCTCGATGACGAGGAAGAGCACGAGGCCGACTCCGCCTGCGGCAAACATGCACACGACCGGGTAGATCGGGATGTGCGCCCGCGGGGACAGGTGGAGGAAGGAGCGCGGGGCGTGCCCCTGCTCGGCGAGGCCGTACATCGTCCGGGAGCAGGCGTAGAAGATCGCGTTCATCGCGGACAGGGCGGCTGTGAGGACGACGAAGTTCATCACGTGCTGCGCCGCCGGCACCTGGAGCGCGGCGAAGACCTCGACGAAGGGGGAGGACTCACCGGTGACCTCGTCCCACGGGATGATCGACATGATCACCGCGAGCGCCGCGACGTAGAAGAGCAGGATGCGGAAGGGCACGGTGTTGACCGCGCGCGCGATGGAGTGCTCCGGGTCGTCGGCCTCGCCGGCCGTCATCCCGAGCGTCTCGATGCCGCCGAATGAGAAGACGACGACGCTGAAGCTCATGATGATGCCCCACAGGCCGAAGGGGGCGAAGCCGTCGTGGCTCCACAGGTGGGCGAAGTCCGGGGTCGTGCCGCCGACCTCGCGTCCCCAGAGGATGAGCGCGAGTCCACCGACGACGAGGGCGATGATCGCCGTCACCTTGATGAGGGAGAACCAGAACTCCATCTCCCCGAAGACCCGCACCGCCATGAGGTTGAGCGCCCCGATGAGGGCGATCGCCGCCGCCATCCACACCCAGCCGGGGACCCCGGGGAACCACAGCCCCATGTACGTCGCGACGGCCGTCATGTCGGCGATGGCGACGACGGCCAGCTCGAGCCAGAAGACCCAGCCGACGATGAAGCCCGCGTACGGGCCGAGGAAGGAGCCTGCGTACTGGGCGAAGGACCCTGCGACGGGGTGGCGCACGGCCATCTCACCGAGGGCCCGCATGACGACGTAGACCATGAAGCCGGCGACGGCGTAGGCGACGAGGACGGCGGGGCCGGCGGCCTGGATGGTCTCGGACGATCCGTAGAAGAGGCCGGTGCCGATGGCGGTGCCGAGCGCGATGAACTGCACGTGGCGGGGGTTCAGCCCGCGGTCGAGGTGCTCGTGCTCGGGGACGGTGGTGGGGGAGTCGGACACGGCTGGAGACCCTACGCGCTCGCCGGGGGTGCCGCGGCACCGGTGGCAGGATGTCGGTGTGGGGATCTTCAGCCGGCGACGCCGTCCGACTCCACCACCACCCGGGGGCCAACGCGGGGTACCTCGAGGCCGACGACGGTGAGGTCTTCGGCCTGCACAACCTCGCGGCTGCTGCGGCCCGGGCACCGGAGAAGGAGTGGCCGCAGATGGTCGGGCACCCACCTCGACGCGCTGCTCGACAAGCCGGTGCCGGAGGGCCCACCGCACCCGCGGTCCGTCCTCGTGCGTCTGCACCGCCCCGACGAGATGCCGTCGCCACCCGAGTACCACCGTGCCGCGGACGGGTCGATGAGCGTCGTGATCCGCCGGGGCGAAGGGGGCATCGACGTGGTCGTCGAAGGCGCCTTCGCCCGGGCCTTCACCGATGCGGTGGAGGGCGACGAGGACTAATGGCTGGCCTGCGGGCGTTGCAGGGTGAGATCCTGAGGAGAACATGACAGAACCACTGCGCAGCGCCCACGACGGCGGCGACGACATCACCATCAACCCGACCATCGACCGGGTCCTCTCCCGACGCGCCCAGGCGCTCGCCGACGACGACGGCTTCGTCGACAGGAGCGACTACGACGGCGAGCAGCTCGACCGCGAGGAGCGCTCCGCCCTTCGCCGTGTCCAGGGCCTGTCCACCGAGCTCGAGGACATCACCGAGGTCGAGTACCGCCAGCTGCGGCTCGAGCGGGTCGTCCTCGCCGCGGTGTGGACCGACGGCCGGGTCGAGGACGCCGAAAACTCGCTGCGAGAGCTCGCCGCGCTCGCCGAGACGGCCGGCTCGGAGGTGCTGGCCGGTGTCCTCCAGCGCCGGCAGAACCCCGACCCGGGCACCTACCTCGGCTCGGGCAAGGCCCTCGAGCTGCGCGACATCGTCGTGGCGGAGGGGGCCGACACCGTCGTCTGCGACGACGAGCTCAGCCCGAGCCAGCGGCGCGCCCTCGAGGACGTCGTCAAGGTCAAGGTCATCGACCGCACGGCGCTGATCCTCGACATCTTCGCCCAGCACGCGACCTCGCGCGAGGGTCGCGCGCAGGTCGAGCTGGCCCAGCTGACCTATCTCCTGCCGCGTCTGCGCGGTTGGGGTGAGTCGATGTCCCGGCAGGCCGGCGGTCAGGCCGCCGGCGGTCAGGGCATGGGCTCGCGTGGCCCGGGTGAGACGAAGATCGAGCTGGACCGTCGCCGGATCAACTCGCGCATCGCCAAGCTCAAGCGCGACATCGCGGGGATGAAGACCCACCGCGACACGAGCCGCTCCTCCCGCCGGCACAACGGCACGCCGTCGGTCGTCATCGCCGGCTACACCAATGCCGGCAAGTCCACCCTGCTCAACCGGCTGACCCACGCGGGCGTGCTCGTCGACAACCAGCTCTTCGCGACCCTCGACACGACGGTGCGGCGCTCCGAGACCGCCGACGGGCGCGAGTTCACCCTCGCGGACACCGTCGGCTTCGTCCGCCACCTGCCCGAGCAGCTCGTCGAGGCCTTCCGCTCGACGCTCGAGGAGGTCGGCGACGCCGACCTGCTGCTGCACGTCGTCGACGGCTCGCACCCCGACCCCGAGGGGCAGATCTCCGCCGTCCGCAGCGTCCTCGCCGACGTCGACGCGACCGACGTCAAGGAGGTCGTCGTCATCAACAAGGCGGATGCGGCCGACCCCGAGGTCGTCGACCGGATCCTGCGCAACGAGCGCTACTCCGTCGCCGTCTCGGCGCGCACGGGCCAGGGCATCCCCGAGCTGCTCGACCTCGTCGCGGAGGAGCTGCCCCGACCGGACATCGACGTCGAGGTGCTCGTGCCGTATGCGCGCGGTGACCTCGTCAGCCGACTGCACGACGAGGCCGAGATCCTCGCCGAGGAGCACGTCGCCGAGGGCACCCACCTCCGGGCACGGGTGCACGGTGACCTCGCGGCCGAGCTCACCCCCTTCGCCGCCGCCGGCTGACCTCAGAGGGCGAGCAGCACGCCCAGCCCGATCATCGTCACGCCGATGACGGCGTCGAGGACGCGCCACGTCCGCGGGCTCGCCAGCGGTCGGGCCAGCGCCCGGGCGCCGAGGGCGAGGCCGGTGAACCACACCGTGCTGCCGACCACGGCGCCGCCGGCGAAGGCCCACCGCTCGTCCTCGAAGCCGTTGGCGATCGACCCGAGCATGAGGACGGTGTCGAGGTAGACGTGGGGGTTGAGGAAGGTGATCGCGAGGGTCGTCGCGACCACGGACCCCCTGGAGGCGGGTGCGGTCGCCCCGAGACCAGTGGGGCGGGTGGCGCGACGCAGGGCGAGCAGGCCGTAGCCGACGAGGTAGGCGGCGCCGACCCACGTGACGACGCGCACCAGCCCGGGGTGGCTGCTCACGAGCGCCCCGACCCCACCCGTGCCGAGGGCGATGAGCGTGGCGTCCGCGGCGATGCAGATCGCCACGACCGGCAGCAGGTGCTCACGACGGATGCCCTGGCGCAGGACGAAGGCATTTTGCGCACCGATGGCGACGATGAGCGTGAGGCCGGTGAGCAGACCGGCGAGGGCAGTGGTGAGCACGGGGCAACGCTAGGTGGACGTGGCGAGCAAGCCCAGCGAAAGATCCTTGGGGATCATTAGCATTGCTTCATGCAGCTCGATCAGCTGCGAGCGCTGCTCGCCGTCATCGACACCGGGACCTTCGACGCCGCCGCCGGCGTGCTCCACGTGACCCCCTCGGCGGTGAGCCAGCGGATCAAGGCGCTCGAGCGCGATGCCGGCCGGGTGCTCGTCCAGCGCACCGCCCCCTGCCGTGCTACGGCTGCGGGGGAGACGCTCGTGCGCACGGCCCGCCAGATGGTCCTGCTCGAGGACGAGGCGCGTGCCGCGCTGGGCGAAGGGAGTGACGCCCCCGTCGCGCTGCCGGTCGCGGTCAACGCCGACTCCCTCGCGACGTGGTTCGCGCCGGTGCTCGGGGCGGCCGCGGGCTGGGAGGGCACCCGGCTGCAGCTCGAGGTCGAGGACGAGGAGTACAGCGCTGACCACCTGCGTCGGGGTGGGGTGGTCGGGGCCGTGACGGCCAACCCCGTACCGGTGTCAGGCTGCCGCACCGAGCCGCTCGGCGCGATGCGGTACCTCCCGGTGGCCGCTCCGCAGCTGGCGGAGCGCTTCGCCCGGGGCCGCGGGTACGACTGGTCGGCGATGCCGGTGCTGCGCTTCAACGCCAAGGACGACCTGCAGCTCGGGGTGCTGCGCGACCTCGGGGTGGGTGCGCCGCCGCCGACCTCGCAGGTGCCCTCCTCCGAGGGCTTCGTCGCGGCGGTGCGGGCCGGGCTCGGCTGGGCGATGGTCCCCGAGGCCCAGCTCGAGGACGACCTCGACACCGGCCGCCTCGTGCTGCTGCGCCGCCGGGAGCACCGCGACGTGCCGCTGCACTGGCAGGTCTGGACCCTGGCCACCCCACGCATCGCGCGGCTCACCGACGCGGTGCACGACGCGGCCCGGAGGCTGCGTCCGGTGCGGGGGGCCGCAGGTCTTCCGGTTGTCGGTGCGCAGGCCTAGCGTCGGGCCATGGCATCGAAACTCAACCCGTACCTCAACTTCGACGGCAACGCCCGCGAGGCGATGGAGTTCTACCAGTCGGTGCTCGGCGGTGAGCTGCTCGTCCACACCTTCGGCGACAGCATGCCCGATGCCGGCGAGATCGCCGACCAGGTCATGCACGCCAGCCTCGTCACCGAGGCCGGCTACACGATCTTCGCCAGCGACACCCCGCCCGGGATGGCCCGCACCCTCGGCACCTCGGTGACGGTCAGCATCAGCGGTGACGACACCGAGCAGGTGCGCAGCTACTGGGCCGGGCTCACCGCCGGGGCCCAGATCGAGATGCCCCTCGAGATGCAGATGTGGGGCGACGAGTACGGCTCCTTCACCGACCGCTACGGCATCCCGTGGATGGTCAACATCAGCGGGAGCTGAGCACGTCCGAGCTCGTCGCGACGACGATCTGGGGCGCGTAGAGCCCCATGACCTGCAGCGCCGCGGCGTGGCTGTCCTCGCTGGAGCCGGCGCAGGCATCGGCGGCCACCACGACGGTGGCGCCAGCGTCAGCGGCGGGGAGCGCGGTGGAGATGACGCAGCAGTCGGTCGAGACGCCCGCCAGCACGAGGGTGGGCGTCTCGCCGGTCGTGCGGGTGATGCCCTCGCCCCACTTGCCGAAGGTCGACACGTCGACCGTGCCCCGGCTGCTCCAGCCGTTGGCCGGGGAGACGAGGTCGAAGAGCGGGTCGGTCGCCGGTCGGTCGGCGAAGGACCAGCGCTCGAAGTAGGGCCCCCACGAGCCCGGACGATCGGCGCCCGGCACCCACCGGGTCACCAGCGTGCGGTCCGCTCCGAAGCCCGAGCGCAGGCTCTTGATCGGGCCGAGCGCGTCGTCAAACATGGGCGACCCCCACTCGGAGCCGCGGTCGGCGAAGACCCGCTGGGGGTCGATGACGACGAGCCAGGCGTCGGAGAGGTCGGGCAGCTCGCTCATGCCTGCTCCTCCTGGCGGCGCACGGTGCCCCGGCGCGCGACCCAGGTGATGACGAAGGCGAGCACGAGGGCGACGATGACGCCGAGGTTGGCGTAGGACCAGTCGCCGGCCCAGTAGTTGCCCGCCGGGTCCTCGACGAGCTCGGTGCCCATGAAGGCCTTGAGCAGATAGCCCTGCCAGTTGTTCCACGTCGAGTCCGGCATGGCGTTGGTGACCAGTCCCCAGCCGATGACCGAGGTGAGCACCATCGTGCCGACGGAGGTCCAGTCGATCGACCCGTAGCGACCGCGGGCGTCGAAGAGGGCCTCCTCGTCGTAGTCACGGCGGCGCAGCGCGAGGTCGGAGAGGAAGATGCCGGCCCACGCCGCGAGCGGCACGCCGAGGGTGATGAGGAAGGACTGGAAGGGCCCGAGGAAGTTTTCGGCGAAGAAGACGACGTAGATCGTGCCGAGGGTAAGCAGCAGCCCGTCGAGACCGGCAGCCGCGGGGCGGGGGATGCGCACGCCGAGGCTGAGCAGCGTCAGGCCGGAGGAGTAGATGCCGAGCACGGCACCGGAGACGAGTGCGAGGACCGCCGCGACGCCGAAGATCACGAGGTACCAGGTCGGCAGGATCGTCGCGAGCGTGCCGACGGGGTCGGCGGCGATGCCGGCGCTCAGGGCCTCGTCCGAGCCGGCGAGGCCGATGCCGTAGGCGACGAGGAGGGCGGGGGCGAGGGCGCCGCCCAGGGTGTTCCACGCGACGATCGCGCCGGAGGGGGCCTGGCGGCTCTGGTAGCGCGACCAGTCGGCGGCGATGTTGATCCACCCGAGCCCGAAGCCGGTCATCACCATGATGAGGGCGCCGAGGACCTGCTGGGTCGAGCCACCTTCGAGCGCGGTGAGCGCCGACCAGTCGATGTGGCGCACGGTCAGGGCGAGGTAGAGCAGGGTCGCGATGCCGGTGAGCCAGGTGAGCACCGACTGCAGCCGCATGATCAGGTGGTAGCCCGCGACGGAGGCGGTGACGATGAGGGCCGCGACGACGAGCATCGCGACGACCTTGGTCGGCGTGCCGCCGCCCCAGCCGAGCTCGCGCATGACGGTCGCCGTGGCGAGCGTCGCCATGATCGCGAGGAAGGTCTCCCAGCCGATGGAGACCACCCACGAGACGACGCCGGGGAGCTTTTGCCCCTGCACGCCGAAGGCGGCCCGCGAGATGACCATGGTCGGTGCCGACCCGCGCTTGCCGGCGACGGCGACGAGCCCGCACAGCAGGAAGGAGACCACGATGCCGACGAGGGAGACGACGAGGGCCTGGAGGAAGGAGATGCCGAAGCCGAGGACGAAGCTGCCGTAGGAGATGCCGAAGACCGAGACGTTGGCGGCGAACCACGGCCAGAAGAGGTCAGCGGGTCGGGCGGTGCGATCCGCCTCGTCGATGATCTCGATACCGGTGGTCTCGACGCCCGCGCGGCGGACGGACTCGAGGGAGTCAGCGCTCATTCGGGCAGAATCGCACAGGTGGAGACCCTGAGGAGCCGGTGGCACGCCGATGTCACCGCACTGTGCCCGACCGCGCTGCCGGAGCGGGTCGCTGCCGAGGTCACCGACCTGCTCGACCGCTGGCTCAAGGACCACCGCTCGTACCACGACGCCGTCCACCTGGCAGAGGTCCTCGCGGCCCTCGACGAGCTGCACGAAGGGGGTGACCTCCCCGCCCTCGAACGGCGCCTCGCAGGGCTGGTTGCCTGGTACCACGACGCCGTGTACGACCCGGCGGCCCCGCCGGGGGCCAACGAGGAGGCGTCTGCGGTGCTCGCCGAGGAGCGGCTCACCGCGCTCGGCCTGCCGGCCGAGCGCGTGGCGCACGTGGCGACCCTGGTGCGCGACAGCGCGACCCACGAGATGAGCAGCACCGACGCGGCCGCCCGCGCCTTCCACGACGCCGACCTGTGGGTGCTCGCCGCGCCGACCGAGCGCTTCGACGCCTACTGCCACCAGGTGCGCCTCGAGTACGGCGACTACTCCGACGCGGACTACGCACGGGGGAGGGCGACGGTGCTCACCCCCTTCGTCGACCGGGAGCGGCTCTACCTCACCGACCACGCGCACCGGCGGTGGAGCGGTCGAGCCCGCGTCAACCTGCGACGCGAGCTCGACCGGCTCCGGTGTGGCCCGTGAGGGCCTCCGGTCAGGGCGTGTAGGCGGAGTTCTCCAGCGACAGGTAGTACTGGATGTTGTCGCCGACCACCGCTGCCCAGTCGACGGTGATGGTCAGCCGGGTGACGTTGCCGTCGGAGTCCATCCACGAGCACTTCTGCGTCTCGTCGGCGACGAGCGCGATGCCCCCCTGGCACGACAGGGTCACGTCGGAGGGGATCGTGCCCTCGGCGTGGTCCTCGACCTTCTGCGTCAGCGTGTTGACGTCGATCTTCTTCGAGGTGTCGGTGTTCGGCGTGGACCCGGCGGGAGGGGTGCTGGGCGCATCGCCCGAACCAAAGGTCGGGCTCGACGTGGAGCTGGCCGTCGTGCTCGGCGTGAAGGTCGGTGCGGACGTGGTGCTCTGGTCCGTGGGCTCGGAGGTCTGGCTCTGCTCCTGCGACGACTCGGTGACCGTCACGGTCGAGCCGCCGTCGCCGATACCGCCGCAGGCGGACAGGCCGAGGGCGGCGATCGCGACGAGCGCGCAGGATCGGGCGGTGGTCAGGTGCTTGCTCATGTGCTGGATGTCCCCTTGTGTCCGGTGCTCGATGAGTGGGTTGGTGCGCCACCCAGCGTAGGAGGCCGGTGGCGAGATCGCCTGACGAGCCGCGGAGGACCGGCGCGGGTCAACCTGCGTCGGGAGACCGCCCGGATCGCTCGGCCTGCGTGACCCGCAGCCCGCTGCGGATGAGGCGGCGGATCAGGTCGCTCCCCGCGACCGGCTGGGCGCCGGCGGCCACGACCTCGTCGTAGCGCTCGGCGGGCACGTCGTAGTGGTCCTCGTCGAAGAGGCGCCGTGGCAGGCGCACCCGCTCGGCGAAGTCGTGCAGCTCCGCCAGGGAGGTGTCCGACACGAGGTGGCTCCACGTGTGGCCCCAGCCGGGCCACGTGGGTGGGTCGACGAGGATCACAGCGGGTCGAGGATCCGCTGGAGGAAGGCCTGCGTGCGCGGCTGCTGCGGGTCGAGGATGACCCGCTCGGGGGGCCCGTGCTCGACGACGAGCCCGCCGTCGATGAAGAGCACCTCGTCGGCGACCTCGCGCGCGAAGCGGATCTCGTGGGTGACGACGACCATCGTCCAGCCGGCCTCGGCGAGGTCGCGCATCACGGCGAGCACCTCGCCGACGGTCTCCGGGTCGAGGGCGGAGGTCGGCTCGTCGAAGAGCACGACCGCCGGCCGCTGGGCGAGGGCCCGGGCGATGCCGACGCGCTGCTGCTGGCCGCCGGAGAGCTGGTAGGGGTACTTGTCGGCGTGCTCCGACAGCCCGACCTGCTCGAGGAGCGTCCGGGCCCGCTCCCGCGCGGCCTCGGGGTCCTCGCCCTGGACGACGACCGGGCCCTCGGTGATGTTGTCGAGGGCGCTCTTGTGGGCGAAGAGGTTGTGGCCCTGGAAGACGAAGCCGCTCTGCGCCCCGAGCGCCTCGACCTGCGCACGCTGTCCCCGGGGGAGGCTGCCGCGCCGGCTCGGGGTGAGCTCGGCGAAGTCGACGCTCGCGCCGCCGATGGTGATGACGCCGGAGTCGGGCCGCTCGAGCCCGCCGAGCGCCCGCAGCAGCGTCGTCTTGCCCGAGCCCGAGGGGCCGAGGACGACGCTCACCTCGCCGGTGCCGACCTCGAAGGAGATGTCCTGCAGGACCTCTTTGTCACCGAAGCTCTTGCGCACGTGCTGCACGGTGACGGCGGGGGTGCCTGCCTCAGGCTGCGACATAGCGGCTGAACCTCTCCTCGGCACGGTCCTGGACGAGCGAGAGGACCGTGCAGATGATCCAGTAGTAGAGCGCGGCCAGGCCGAACATCGGCATGTACTGGAAGGTCGGGGCGGCCGCGAAGCGGGCCGCCTGGGTCAGCTCGACGACGAGGATGATCGACGTGAGCGAGGTGTCCTTGAGCAGCGAGATCAGCGTGTTGGACAACGGCGGGATCGCCGTGCGGGCCGCCTGCGGCAGGATGATCCTGCGTAGTGCGGTCGTGCGGCTCATGCCGATGGTCTGCGCGGCCTCCCACTGGCCGCGGGGGATCGACTCGATCGCCGAGCGGATGATCTCGGCCGCGTAGCCACCGACGTTGAGCGAGAGGGCGATGACCGCCGCGACGAAGGGCGGGAAGTCCACCCCGATCTCCGGCAGTGCGTAGAAGATGAGGAAGAGCTGCACGAGCAGCGGTGTGCCGCGGATGACCGAGATGTAGGCGCGCGCGAGACCGCGGGGGAGCGCCGACGTCGACATCCGACCGATGGCCGTGACGAGGGCGAGCGCGAGCCCGACGACGAAGGAGATCGCGGTCAGCGGGATGGTGACGGCGATGGCCTTCCACGCCATGGGCCAGGCATTGGTCTTGACGAGGTCCCAGGAGCTCGGGGTGGCGTTGTCGGCGCTGAAGTACTTGTCGTAGATCTGCTGGGTGGTGCCGTCCGCCTCCATCTCGGCCAAGGCCTTGTTGATCTCCGGCATGTAGCCGGAGCCCTTCTTGGCGGCGAAGACGGACTGCGCCTTGTCATCGGTCTCGGCGACGACCTTGACCCCGGGGTCGGGGGCGGTCGCGATGTAGTTGCGCACCGCGAGCTTGTCGTTGACGATCGCGTCGACGCGGCCCTCCTTGAGGCTGGCCATCGCCTCGTTCATGCCGTCGACGCCGACGACGTCGGCGCCGTGCTCCTCGGCCACCTCGGCCCAGCTGCTCGTGATGTTTTCCGCGGCCTTCTTGCCCTTGAGGTCCGAGAGCTGCGTGATGCCCTCCGGGTTGTCCTCGGCGACGACGAGCACGCCGGCGGTGTCGACGTAGGGGTCGGAGAGGTCGTAGAGCTTCTCGCGCTCCGGGTTGACGTTGACCTGGTTGGCGACGATGTCGAATCGTCCGGCGCCCAGCGCGGCAAACATTGAGTCCCACGGGGTGCCGACGAACTCGACCTCGACACCGAGCCGCTCGCCGACCGCCTTGATCACCTCGACGTCGAAGCCGGTGAAGTCGTCGCCCTGCTTGACGGAGAAGGGGGCGTACACCCCTTCGGTCCCGACGCGCAGGGGGTTGGGCACCTTGCTCGCCGTGGTGTCGGAGCGCTCGGTCGGTGCTGCGGACGCCGACGGTGGGGCGAGGAGTGCCGGGCCGAGCGCGAGGGCCAGGGCCAGGAGGAGTTGCGCGAGGCGCCGGGGGAGGGTGATCATCAGGGCGTCAGGATATGCCCGCGGTCACAGCCGGCGCAGGGCGGTCGCGAGCACGACGGCCTCGCCGACCCGGTCGGAGGCGTCGAGGTCGACCGTGGCCTCGATGACCCAGTCGCCGTCGCCCTCGGGGTCGGCGAGCGTCTGGCGGACCTCCCACAGCCGCACGTCCGGGGCCTCGTCCGGGTCGAGTCCCGGGGCGGGGCCGCTCGTCTCCTCGACGTGCAGGTGGTGCGGGCCCCGGGCGTCCTGATCGGTGCCGATCCGGTCGTGCTCCTCCCAGTAGTCGCCGAGGGCGACGTCCCAGTCGTCGTACCGCATGACGGGGGAGCGGTCGTCGTCGGCGAGCTCGGCCGCGGCCTGCTCGATGGCAGCGAGGGCGGTCAGGTCGTCGCGCGCGGCCCGCTCGACCCGCTGCCACAGGGCGCCGCGGACCATGGTGCGGAAGGGGCCGGTGCGCGCGGTGAGCGGGCGCGGCGGGGCGGCGGCCTCCCGCCCTTCGGCGAGCCGGGCGGCCGCGTCGGGGTCGGAGAGAGCCTCCCACTCGTCGAGCAGCGACGAGTCGGTCTGGCGGACCGTCTCGCCGAGCCACTCGACGATCTGGGCCAGCTCGGGCGAGGAGTAGCTCTCGGGCACGGTGCGGGTCAGCGTGCGGTAGGCGTCGGTGAGGTAGCGCAGGACGAGTCCTTCGCGGGGGGCGAGGGTGAAGCGGCGCACGAAGTCGGCGAAGGACATGCCCTCCTCCCACATGAGGCGCACGACGGACTTCGGGACGAGGGCCTCCTCCGGCAGCCACGGGTGGGTCTGCCGGTAGGTCTCGAAGGCGGCGGTCAGCTCCTCGGCGAGCGGCCGCGGCCAGGTGATCTCGTCGAGCAGCCGCATCCGCTCCTCGTACTCGATGCCGTCCGCCTTCATCTCGGCGACCGCCTCGCCGCGAGCGGCGTGCTGCTGCGCCATGAGGATCGCGAAGGGCGCCTCGAGGACCGCCTCGATCGTCGAGACGACGTCGAGGGCGTGGGTCGGGGAGTCGGGGTCGAGCAGGTCGAGCGCTGCCAGCGCGAAGGGGGCGAGCGGCTGGTTGAGCGCGAAGTCCGGGGGCAGGTCGAGGGTGAGCGCCACGGTGCGGCCGGTCGGGTCCGGCGCGGGCAGCCGCTCGAGCACCCCGGAGTCGAGCAGGCTGCGCCCCAGACGGATGGCCCGTCGGGCGAGGCGAGCCCTCCCCTTCGCGTCCTCGTGGTTGTCGCGGGTGAGGCGCGAGAGGGCCGCCACCGGGTCACCCGGCCGGGCGACGACGTTGAGGATCATGGAATTGTCGACCTTCATGCGCGAGCGCAGGGTCTCGGGGGTGGCCGTCGTCAGCTTGGTGAAGGTCTCCTCGGTCCACACGACGAAGCCCTCCGGCGGCTTCTTGCGCTGGACCTTCTTGCGCTTCTTCTCGTCGTCGCCCGCCTTGAGCAGCGCACGGTGGTTGTCGATGACGTGCTCGGGGGCCTGGACGACGACGTAGCCCTCGGTGTCGTAGCCGGCGCGGCCGGCCCGGCCGGCGATCTGGAGGAACTCGCGGACCCGGAGCACGCGGTGGCGGGAGCCGTCGAACTTCGTCAGCGAGGTGAAGAGCACCGTGCGGATCGGGACGTTGATGCCGACACCGAGGGTGTCGGTGCCGCAGATGACCTTGAGCAGGCCGGCCTGGGCGAGCTGCTCGACGAGCCGGCGGTAGCGCGGCAGCATGCCGGCGTGGTGCACGCCGACGCCGCGGCGCAGCATCGCGCCGAGGGTGCGACCGAAGCCCGCGGAGAAGCGGAAGCCGGCGAGCCGGTCGGCGATGGCCTGCTTCTCGTCCGCGTCGAGGAGCTTGAGCGTCTGCAGCAGGCGGGCGTGCTCGGCGGCATTGGCCTGCGTCTGGTGGACGACGTAGACCGGCGCGCGGCGCCACTCGATGATCTCCTCGATCGTCTCCTGGATCGGGGTGAGCGCCCACGAGAAGGTGAGCGGCACTGGGCGCTCGGCGTCCGCGACGACGACGACGTCACGGCCGGTCCGCTCGGCGAGGTCGGTCTCGATGGCCCGGGTGTCGCCGAGGGTCGCCGACATGAGGAGCATCTGCGCCTGGGGCAGCTCGAGCAGGGGGACCTGCCAGGCCCAGCCACGCTCCGGCTCGGAGTAGTAGTGGAACTCGTCCATGACGACGAGACCGACGTCGGCCTCGTTCCCTTCGCGCAGGGCGAGGTTGGCGAGGACCTCGGCGGTGCACACGATGACGGGCGCGTCGGCGTTGACCGAGGCGTCGCCGGTGAGCATCCCGACGTTGTCGGCACCGAAGATCGCGCAGAGGTCGAAGAACTTCTCCGACACGAGCGCCTTGATCGGCGCGGTGTAGAAGGCGACCTCGTCCTTGGCCATCGCGTGGGCGATGGCGCCGGTCGCCACGAGCGACTTGCCGGAGCCGGTGGGGGTGGCGAGCACGACGTGGTCGTCGCCCAGGAGCGCGAGGAGCGCCTCCTCCTGATGGGGGTAGAGCGGGGTGCCCCGCTCCTGCGCCCACCGGGTGAACCGCTCGAAGAGGTCGTCGGGTCCCGTGCCGACGGGTACGTGCAGCGGTTCACTCATCTGGCCATCGTCCCAGCGCGCCGATCCGGGTGTCACCATGGGTCCCGTGACTGCACCACGATCGATCACCACCGATGACCTCTCGCTGCAGCCGCCCGTCGACGACGACGCGCAGCTCGTGGCCGAGCTGATGGACGTGCCCGTCTCCGCGGAGCGACCCGCGCAGATCGTGCGGGGCTGGCGCGAGCACTGGGACGAGCACGGTTACGGAGCCTGGATCGTGCAGGACGGCGTCGGCGCTCGGGTGGGCTTCGTCGGGCTGCGTGCCCACGCCGACTTCATCCGGGTGACGATCCGCGTCGTCGAGGGCGAAGGGAGCGACACCCTCGCCGGGCGGGCGCTGCGGCTCGTCGTCGCGTACTGCCTCGAGTGGCTGCCGGACCTGCCGCTGCGGCTGCGGGTCGCCCCCGAGGACATCTCGACCCGCTTCGTCGCGGAGGCCGCGGGCATGGTGCACGTGCCCGAGCTCGACCACACCGTCGACGGCGACGCGTGGGAGGTCCTCGAGCTGCCCTACGTGCGGATCGCCGACAAGGTCCCCGCACGGGCGCGCGAGGCGATGCTGCGGATGTGGGTCGAGGTCAACGACGCCGGTGGCGCCGTGGGCTTCGCGCCCGGTGCGAGCGAAGGGGAGGTCGCCCGCGTCCTCGACGGGTACATCGCGCGCCTCGGCGACGGCGGGGTGCGGTGCGTCGCGCTGAACTCGCCGCTCGGTGACCTGCTCGGCTTCGGCTTCGTCGTCCGGCCCACCGGCGCGACGGTGGCCCACACCGCCAACCTCGAGCGGATCATGACCGACCCCGGCCGTCGGGGGACCAACCACGGCGCACTCCTCATGGCGGGGCTGCACCGCGCGGCCCGCGAGGCGGGGGTCGAGCTCGTGACGCTCGACTACCGCGGCGGGACCGGGCTCGGGGAGTTCTACACCCGCTACGGCTACACGGAGGTCGGCCGGGTGCCCGGAGGCGTCCGGGTGGCCCCCGGCGACGACCGTGACGGCGTCATCATGGCGCGCTCGTTGTGACCCACCTCGAGCCCTTCGGGTACAAGACCGCCTGGCTGGCGGTCCTCGACCGCTCGCAGGCGCAGGTGGCCGAGGCCCTCGGCCTGACCGGCGGGCGCAACGTCTCGGGTGGCGAGGCCGCCGAGGCCTTCGACGAGGTCGGCCTGCTCCCGCCGGTGCCCGGGGTGGACGGTCGGTGGACCCTGGCGGTCAGCTCCGATCTCGCGGACATCTCGGCCACCCGGCTCGCCTCGCTGTCGGCGCTGCTCGGCACCCGTGTCCAGGCCTTCGCGAGCCACCGGGTCGTCGAGGCCCACCGGTGGCTCCTGGCGGACCGCGGGCGACTGCTGCGCCATGTCGAGGTCGTGGGCGAGAGCGGTGAGCTCGTCTGGGCCGGGGTGTCCACTCCCACCGAGACCGGTCTCGGGCTCCCCGTGCTCGAGGAGATCACCGACGAGGAGGCGCGATTCCAGGTCGTCCTCGACGTCAACGAGGAGACCGTCATGGCGGTCGCGCGCGGCTGGAGCATCGACCCGACGACCCTCAGCGGCGAGGTCCCGGGGCACGCGCTCCTCTTCGACGACGTCGACGAGGGCCCACCCCCGCCTGCGCAGGTCGAGGCGCCCTCGCGCACCCCCTGGCTGTGGTCGAAGCTGGTGCGGCGCAGGACCTAGCATTCGGGCCATGACCCAGACCGATCACGACAGCGCGAGCAGACCCCCCTTCGGCCTGGGGTGGCGAGTCCACGGCGACGGCCGCGGGGTCCGGCCCGGCGAGGTCGTCCTCCCCGGCGAGCGGCTCTCGTGGCCGCGGACGATCGGTCTGGGCGCCCAGCACGTCGTCGCGATGTTCGGCGCGACCTTCCTCGTGCCGCTCATCACCGGCCTCCCGCCGGCGACGACCCTCTTCTTCAGCGGCATCGGCACGATGCTCTTCCTGCTCATCACGGCCGGGCGGGTCCCGAGCTACCTCGGCAGCTCCTTCGCCTTCATCGCCCCGCTCGCCGCGGCGTCGAAGAGCCACGACATGCCCACCGCCCTCGGCGGCGTCGTCATGGCCGGCCTCGCCCTCGCGCTCGTCGGGGTCGTCGTGCAGCTCGCCGGCGACCGGTGGCTGCGGGCCCTCATGCCCCCGATCGTCACCGGCGCGATCGTCGCGCTCATCGGGCTCAACCTCGCGCCGACCGCGAAGGAGAAGTTCGTCCTCTCGCCGGTGACCGCCCTCGTGACGGTCGTCGTCATCCTCCTCGTCACCGTCGCGACGCGAACCCTCTTCTCCCGCATCGCGATCCTTGTCGGTGTCGCCGCCGGCTACGTCACCGCGCTGCTGCGCGACGAGGTCGCCTTCACCAAGGTCGAGGCCGCCGACTGGGTGGGCCTGCCGACCTTCACCGCGCCGCACATCGACCTCGCGGTGGCCGGCCTCTTCGTCCCCGTCGTCCTCGTGCTCGTCGCGGAAAATGTCGGGCACATCCGCTCGGTCGCCTCGATGACGGGGGAGGACCTCGACCCCGTCGCCGGGCGGGCGCTCATCGCCGACGGGCTCGCGACGACCCTCGCGGGTGCCGGCGGTGGATCGGGCACGACGACCTACGCGGAAAACATCGGCGTCATGGCCGCGACCCGCGTGTACTCGACCGCCGCCTACTGGGTCGCCGCGGCCGTCGCCCTGCTGCTGTCCTTCTCGCCGAAGTTCGGCGAGGCGATCGCCACCGTCCCGCAGGGTGTGCTCGGCGGGGCGGGCGTCGTCCTCTACGGGATGATCGGGCTGCTCGGCGCGAAGATCTGGGTCGAGGCCGGGGTCGACTTCGGCAACCCGATCAACCTCATGACCGCCGCCGTGGCCCTGATCATCGGCATCGCCGACTTCACGTGGAATGTCGGCGACCTGCAGTTCGCGGGCATCGCGCTCGGGACGGTCGCCGCCCTCGTCGGCTTCCACGTCATGCGAGGGGTCAACCTCCTGACCCGCGCGGTGCCGGACCCGCTCGAGCCGCTCGACGGATGAAGATCTCCTCATCCAGCCCTCACCTGCGGGTCATGCCCCGTCCGTAGGGTCCACTGCCATGGGGACAGGACGACTGATCGGCCGGGACGGCCTGCTGCTCGTGGCACTGCTGTGCGTGCCGCTGCTCGTGCTGTTCGGCTTCCGGGTCGCGGCAGCGCCCTCCGACCCGCCGCCGGTGCAGGAGCGGCCGCTGCAGCTGACGAGCGAGACCAGCGAGCCGAGCGGTACGTCGACGACGAGGTCGTCCTCGAGCTCGTCGACGACGTCGAAGAGCAGCTCGGCGACGACGTCGAAGACCTCCTCGTCGTCGAAGAGCTCGACCTCGGCCCCCCGCCGCACCACCCCGCCGGCGTCCACACCGCGCCCGACGTGGACCCCGCCTCCGCCGACGCTGACCACCCGCACCCAGGCACCGGTGCCCTCGTACGACGATGACGACGATGACGACGATGATGACGACGACGACGATGACGACGATGACGACGACTGATGCGCGCTGAGCGCCGCCGCCGTCCCCGGCTGGCGAGGGACACGATCGTCGGCTGGATGCTGCTCGTGCTCTTCGTCAGCCTGCTGAGCGTCGTCATCATCGTGCGCGAGAGCCTGCACCTGTCGGTCACCGAGCGGGCCAATGCCGATGTCTCGCAGGAGATCGAGGAGTTTCGCACCTTCACCCAGGAGGGCGTCGACCCCGAGACCTCCAAGCCCTTCACCTCGGCCGAGCGCCTCCTCACCGTCTACCTCACCCGGCAGCGCCCGGGGGAGGGCGAGGTCATCGTCGGCTACGTCGGGCAGTCGGGCGTCGTCACGACCTCGCCGGGGCCACGGACCCCCGACGTCGCGGAGTACGACCTGACCCGCGACCCGGAGCTCATCGCCGCGGCCGAGCGCTCCACCTCGGGCACGACGGACACCGCGGCCGGCGAGATGCGCTGGGCCCGCACGGTCGTCGACGTCCCCGGCGGCGACGACGCGATGCTGCTCGTCGCCGTCTTCACCGACGAGGCCCGCGCCGAGGCGGACGGCACCGTGCGCACCCTCGGCCTCGTCTCCTTCGTCGCCCTCCTCCTGGCCGGCGTCGTCTCGTGGCTCGTCGCCGGGCGGCTGCTGCGCCCGGTGCGCCTCGTCCACGAGGCCGCCGAGGAGATCACCGAGCAGGACCTCACCCGTCGCATCGACGTCGGCGACGACGACGTGTCCGGGCTGGCGGCGACCTTCAACCGGATGCTCGACCGGCTCGAGGAGGCCTTCCGGGCCGAGCAGCGCTTCGTCGACGACGCCGGCCACGAGCTGCGGACGCCGATCACGGTGATCCGCGGGCACCTGGAGCTCATGGACGACGACCCGCAGTCGCGTGCGGCGACGATGCGCATCGTCACCCAGGAGCTCGACCGGATGAGCCGGATCGTCACCGACCTGCTGGCGCTCGCCAAGGCCGACCGGCCCGACTTCATCCGCCCGACGGCCGATGTCGACCTGTCGGTGCTCACGGTCTCGCTCGACGCGAAGATCTCGGCCCTGGCCGAGCGGCGCTGGCAGGTCAGCCGGGTCGCCGAGGGCACCGCCCGTCTCGACGCCGAGCGGGTCACCCAGGCCGTGCTCCAGCTGGCGCAAAACGCGGTGCAGCACACCGTCGAGGGCGACGCGATCATCCTCGGCTCGCAGGTCGACGACGACACCGAGCTCGGGCGCGTGCTGCGGGTCTCGATCACCGACACCGGTCCGGGGGTGCCGGAGGGCGAGCGGGAGCGGATCTTCCAGCGCTTCGCCCACGGTGAGCCCCCGGACGGGCGCCGGCACAGCGGGGCCGGCCTCGGGCTGGCCATCGTGCGCGCCATCGCGGAGGGCCACGGCGGGCGCGTGGACGTCGGGGGTCACCCCGGCGAGGGAGCCGTCTTCACCCTCGTGCTCCCCGTGGACGACGAGACCGGACGCACCGGTCCGGACGAGCAGGAGGCACCATGAGCAGCATCCTCATCGCCGAGGACCACGCGGAGATCTCGAGCTTCATCGACAAGGGGCTGCGGGCCAACGGCCACCGCACGACGATCACCGCCGACGGTCGGCAGGCCTGGGCTCTCGCGGGCACGGGCGCTTTCGACCTGCTGATCCTCGACGTCGGCCTGCCCGGGCTCGACGGCTTCGAGGTGCTGCGGCGACTGCGCGGTGACGGTGTCGACGTCCCCGTCATCATCCTCACCGCCCGTGACGGCGTCGACGACACCGTCGCCGGGCTCGAGGGCGGGGCCAACGACTACATGACCAAGCCCTTCCAGTTCGCCGAGCTGCTCGCCCGCGTGCGACTGCGACTGCGCGAAGGGGGCGCCGCCCCCGCCGACGACTCCGCCCTGACCGTCGGTGACCTCAGCCTCGACGTCCGTCGCCGCACCGCGCGGGTGGCCGACCGCGAGGTCGAGCTGACGGCGCGGGAGTTCGCGCTGCTCGAGGCCTTCGTCGAGCACCCCGAGCAGGTGCTCTCGCGCGAGCAGCTGCTCGGCATGGTCTGGGACATGGACTTCGACCCGGGGTCCAACGTCGTCGACGTCTTCGTCCGCTCCCTGCGGTCGAAGATCGGGTCCGAGCGGATCGTCACGGTGCGCGGCGTGGGCTACCGGCTCAGGGGATGAGCCCCTCCTCGCGCGCCCGGGCCACGGCCGCGGTGCGCGAGTCGACGTCGAGCTTGGTGAAGACGTGCACGAGGTGCGTCTTGACCGTCGCCTCGGAGATGACGAGTGTCCGGGCGATCTCGCGGTTGCTCAGGCCCCGGGCGACCGCCGCGACGATCTCCACTTCGCGGGCGGACAGCTCGGGTCGCGGGCGTGACATGCGGGCGACCACCCGCTGCGCGAGCGCAGGTGCCAGCACCGTCTCGCCCCCGGCCGCCCGGACGACGGCCTCGACGATGTCGGCCGGTGCGGCGTCCTTGAGCAGGTACCCCGAGGCGCCCGCCTCGACGGCGCGGACGATGTCGCGGTCGGTATCGTAGGTCGTCAGCACAAGGACCTCCGGGGCACCGCGACCTGACCGCAGGGCCCGCGTCAGACCCACCCCGTCCAGGCCATCGCCGAGCCGCAGGTCGGTGACGACGACGTCCGGGTCCTCTCGCGCGGCCACCTCGAGGCCGCCCTCGCCATCGGCAGCCTCACCGACGACGGTGATCCGGTCGTCCTGGCCGAGCAGGGCGACGATGCCCACGCGGGTCACCGGGTGGTCCTCGACGACGACGCGCACGCTCACGAGCCCTCCCCCCGACGCGTCGGCAGGGGCGCCCACGCGGAGACCGCGGTGCCCTCGCCGGGCGTGGACTCGACGGCCAGGCCGCCGCCGACCTCTCGCAGGCGGGCCCGGGTGGCGCGCAGGCCGTAGCCCCCTTCGCCGGAGGGGGCGGCGCCCGATGCCCACCACGCGTCGGTGTCGAAGCCTCGGCCGTCGTCGACCACGTCGACCCGCACGGTGTCATCGGTGGCGTCGAGGGTGACGACGACCCGCCTGGCCCGGGCGTGGGTGCGGACATTGGCCAGGGCTCCCTGGACGCAGCGCAGCAGGGTCACCTCCGTCGTCGTCGGCAGCGGGGGGAGCTGGCCGATGACGTCGACCTGGGCGTCGACCCCCGACTCCGTGCCGAAGCGATCGGTGACGCTACGGACGGCGCCGGCGAGACTCCCTTCGTCGAGGTCGGCGGGCGCGAGCGCGGCGACGACCCGCCGCGACTCCTCGAGCCCGCGGGTGGCACCGTCCTCCAGGTGGGCGAGCAGCTCACGCACCCGCTGCGGGTCCTCCTCCGTGCGGGCCGCGCGGGCGAGCAGGACGATCGACGAAAATCCCTGCGCGATGCCGTCGTGGATGTCGCGGGAGAGGCGGGTGCGCTCGCTGCTCGCGCCTTCGGCGCGCTGGACGCGGGCCAGCTCGTCGGTGAGCGCCGCGCTCTCCTCCTGCGCCGCGTAGAGCGAGGCGATGAGGCGCTGCCGTTCGATGCCGTCGCGCACGAGGGCCTGCTGCGCCTTGGCGACACCCAGGGCCACGACCATGCCGATGCACGGGCCGATCATCGCCGCGTACGACGCCTCACCCGTGTGCCGCACCGGCTCGAGGGCGACGACCACGAGGACGGCGAGCGAGATGAGCACCGCGGGCAGCAGCGGCAGGACGTGCCCGGCGAGCAGCCAGAGGGGGAAGGCCAGCCAGACGTTTTCCGGCGAGACGAGCACGAGCAGGCCCCACAGGACCACGAGCCCGACGAACCACGCCGTGCCACCGCGGCCGGCCCGCGCCAGACGCGGTCCGACGGCGTACCACGCGACGAAGGCCGCGAGCGTCGCGAGCTCGGCGACGGGATGGGCGCCGTCGGCGATCGATCGGCCACCGCACACGAGCACGAGCACGGCGAGCAGCGTGTGCTGACCCAGGCGCAGCCAGCGGCCGGTGCCCGTCGGGTCGGTGCTCGTCGTCACGACCGCGACGCTACCCGGCTGGGCCACCAGAAGCGGTCCCCGACGAGCGCGGTCGCCGCCGGCACGACGACGGTCCGCACGAGCAGCGTGTCGAGCAGCACGCCCAGCCCGACGACCAGGCCGAGCTGCCCGAGGACGACGAGCGGCAGCACCCCGAGCGCGGCGAAGACCGCGGCGAGGACGATGCCGGCGCTCGTGATGACCGCACCGGTGCGGGCGACCGCGCGGGTGACCCCGTCACGGGTGCCGTGCTCGACGGCCTCGGCCCGGGCCCGGTGCACGAGGAAGATCGTGTAGTCGATGCCCAGCGCGACGAGGAAGAGGAAGGCCACGAGCGGCACCTGCACGTCGAGCGCCGGGTGGCCGAGCAGGTGCTCGTCGAGCCAGGCGCCGAGGCCGAGCGCGGCGAGAGCGCTCGACGCGTTGAGGGCGAGCAGCACGAGCGGGCCGACGAGCGCCCGCAGCAGGACCACGAGGACCCCGAGGCTCACGAGCAGGACGAGGGGCACGACGGTGGCGAGGTCGGCCTCGGCTGCCGAGCGGGCGTCGAGCAGCTCGGCGGAGCCGCCCCCGACGAGGGCGTCGGCGCCGGGCACGGCGTGCGCGCTCTCCCGCACGTGCTCGGCGAGGTCGAGGCTGGCCGGCGTACCCGGTGCCGGTTCACCGATGACAGTGAGCCGGGCCAGCCCCTGCCCGTCCGTGCCCGCCGGCGCGACCGCGGTCACGCCCGTCACCTGCTGGAGGGTGCTCGTGAGGCGGGTGGCGCTCCCTTCGTCCGTCGTCACGACGAAGGGAGCGGCCGACCCGGCCGGGAAGTGCTCGGCGACGACCTGGAGCCCGGCCGCCGACTCGGAGGCGGTGCGGAAGGAGTCGGCCTGGCTCAGCCCGACGCGGGCGCCGAGCAGGCCGGAGGCGAGCGCCGCGAGCACGACCAGGCCGACGCCGAGGTGCAGCGCGGGCCGGGCGACGACCCGACGGGCGACCCGGGCCCAGACACCTGCGTGCGCGAGGTCGTCGCCGGGGTGGGGGACGAAGGGCCGGAAAACGCGACGGCCGACGAGGGCCAGGGCCGCGGGCAGGAGCAGGACGACCGCGGCGAGGGCGACGAGCAGGCCGACGGCAGAGGCGAGCCCGAGCCCGCGGGTGCCGGGCACGGCCGCGAGGAGGAGGGTCGCCAGGGAGAGGACGACGGTGACATTGCTCGCGACGATCGCCGGGACCGTCGCCCGCCATGCTGCGGCCAGCGCCGTGCGGTGGTCGTCGTGCTCGTGCAGCTCCTCGCGGTAGCGCGAGATGAGCAGCAGGGCGTAGTTGGCGCCGGCGCCGAAGACGAGGACCGACACGATGCCGGCGTCGAAGGGGAGGCCGCTCGCCTCACCGACGGCGGCCGCCACGGTCCCGGCGAGCTGGTCGGCGACGCCGACGACGAGCAGCGGCACGAGCCACAGGACGGGGGAGCGGTAGGTGAGCAGGAGCAGCAGCGCGACGACCCCGATGGTCACGGCGAGCAGCGTGAAGTCCGCCCCGTCGAAGGAGGAGGCGATGTCGGCGCCGATCGCGGGGCCGCCGGTGACCTGCACGGTCAGGTCGGCCGGTGCGTGGTCGGCCACGTCGGCCCGCAGGTCGGTGATGGTCTGGACCTGCGTCGCGCTGTCGTCGCTCGTGGCGACGGGCACGGTCACCGTCGCCGCCAGCCCGTCATCGCTCACCTGCACGTGGGCGCGCTCGCCGGCCCCGAGCTCGTGGGCCAGCTGCGCCAGGCCCCGCTCGTCGGCCGTCGACAGGCTGCCGCCGTCCCCCTTCGTCGCCACGAGGAGGACGGGCGCGGTGTTGCTGCCGGGGAAGCCCTCGAGCTGCTCCGCCACCACCGCCGACTCCGCCGATTCCGGGTACGCCGCCCCCCGCGGCGGCGCCTGCGCCGACCCCAGGAGGACCGACGCCTGCCCCACGACGACGACGGCGAGCACGAGCACGAGGGCAGATCCCCGCCGCCCGAGGATGCGCTGGACGAAGGGGGAGCGGGTGGCTGTGGGCGAGGGCTGGGAAGGTGCAGGGCGCAGGTCTGGCGTCATGCCATCCAGTCCACCGCCGAAGGGGGTCCCGCCACATCGCGCGGGAGGTTGGTCCTGCGATCAACCTTTCGATGGACCCCGGCGACACCACCGAGCGGACGGCAGGGGAGGTCGGCGCCGGCCCGCTCCCGACGAAGAAGGCCGGCGCGCTGCCGAAGTCCCTCCTTGTCGTGTGGGCACGTTGTCGTTCTCGACTTCGACTTGACGCTGCGCCGACCTCCTTCGTCGTCCGCTGGCTGTGGATCGCCCGCCGTGCTCGTCGGTGAGGGCGCATAAGGTGGGGTCGTGTCATCGTCCGTGGAGTCCCTGCTCGCTGCTGCCGTCGGGGGAGTGGGTGGGTCGACCCGGCCGGGGCAGGTCGAGATGGCCAAGGCCGTGGCCCACGCCATCGACGCCGAGGAGCACCTGCTCGTCCAGGCCGGCACCGGCACCGGCAAGTCGCTGGCCTACCTCGTCCCGGCCGTCGAGCACGCCCAGCGGGTCGGCAAGCCGGCCGTCGTCGCGACGGCGACGCTCGCCCTCCAGGGGCAGATCGTCGACCGCGACATGCCCCGCCTCGCCGATGCCCTGACACCGCACCTGCGCCGGCGCCCGACCTACGCGATCGTCAAGGGCCGGCGTAACTACGTGTGCAAGCACAAGACCGAAGGCGGCTTCCCCGACGACGAGGACGGGCTCTTCGACGTCGGTGAGGCCGACGCCCAGGCCGGGTGGCTGGGCAAGGAGGTCGTCCGCGTCCGCGAGTGGGCTGAGGAGACCGAGTCCGGCGACCGCGACGAGCTCGTCCCGGGCGTCTCCGAGAAGGCGTGGCGCCAGGTCTCCGTCTCCGCGCAGGAGTGCCTGGGCTCGAAGTGCCCGATGGTCACCGAGTGCTTCGTCGAGCGCTCGCGCGAGGCCGCCAAGGACGTCGACGTCATCGTCACCAACCACTCCTTCATGGCCATCGACGCCTTCGAGGGGCGCCCGATGCTGCCCGACCACGACGTGCTCGTCATCGACGAGGCGCACGAGCTCGTCGACCGGGTCACCTCGACGGTCACCGACGAGCTGGCGCCCGGTGGCGTGCGCGCGGCGGCCAAGCGGGCGCGCAAGTACGCCGAGTCCTCCGACGCCCTCGACGACATCGCCTCCGACCTCGAGGCGGTCCTCGAGGAGGCGCCGGAGGGACGGCTGGCCACCGGCATCCCCGACGCGCTCGCCAGCGTCCTCGGGCGCTGCCGCGACGTCAGCCGCAACCTGCTCACGGAGATGAAGCCGCCGAAGGGGGAGCAGGTCGACGGCACCCGTCAGGTCGCCCTCGCGGCGGTCGACGAGGTCCACGAGACGGCCGGCCGGATGCTCGAGGAGCACGAGCTCGACGTCATCTGGGTCAGCCGCGACCTGCGTCGCGGGCCGCTGCTGCGGGTGGCGCCGATGAGCGTGGCGATGCGGATGCGCGAGCGGATCTTCGGCACGGGCGCCACCGACGACGACGAGGGCGTGCGCGACCGCACGGTCGTGCTCACCTCGGCGACCCTCGAGCTCGGCGGGACCTTCGACGCGGTCGCGGGCACCCTCGGTCTGCGGGGGCCGGGAGCACCGGAGTGGACCGGGCTCGACGTGGGGTCCCCCTTCGACTACCAGCAGCAGGGCATCGCCTACGTCGCCGAGCACCTGCCGGCCCCCGGCCGGGACGGGCTGGCGCCGCAGACCCTCGACGAGATCGAGGCGCTCGTGCGGGCCGCCGGTGGGCGCACGCTCGGGCTCTTCTCGTCGATGCGCGCGGCCAAGGAGGCCTCCGAGGCGATGCGCGAGCGGCTCGACGAGTCCTTCACCGTGCTCTGCCAGGGCGAGGACATGATCGGCACGCTGGTGCGGGACTTCGCACGTGACCCGCGCACGATCCTCTTCGGGACGCTCACCCTGTGGCAGGGCGTCGACGTGCCCGGCAGCAGCTGCCAGCTCGTCATCATCGACCGCATCCCCTTCCCCCGGCCCGACGACCCGCTGAGCTCGGCGCGCACGCAGGAGATCGCGCGGCGCGGCGGCAACGGCTTCATGGCGGTCTCGGCGACGCACGCCGCCCTGCGCCTGGCGCAGGGTGCCGGCCGGCTCGTCCGGCGCGGTGACGACCGGGGCGTCGTCGCCTTCCTCGACCACCGGATGATCAAGGCGCGCTACGCGGGCTTCCTCCAGCGCTCGCTGCCGCCCTTCTGGCCGACGACCGACCGCCAGCTCGTCCTCGGCGCGCTGACCCGCCTCGACCAGATCGCGCCGCCGCCGCTACCCGTGGCCGAGCCGGGCAAGCGGAGCATGACCGGCACGGTCGCCGACCCCGGTCCCGCCGCTGGTGCGCGGACCGCGGTCGTGCAGGGCGAAGGGTGGTCCGTCCAGGACGACGACGAGCTGCGCGACGGCGTCGACCTCGGGCTGCCCCTCGAGGAGCTGGCCGCATCCCTCGACCGGGAGGAGTCCGCGGTCGCGGCCCGCGCGCAGGCGCTCGGTCTGCGTGTCCCCACCCGCGGATAGCCTGTCGACATGCAGACCTCACGCCTGGGCCGCTCCGGACTCGCCGTCTCCGTCGTCGGGCTGGGGTGCAACAACCTCGGTCGCGCCGGCACCGTGACCGCGACGCAGGAGGGCACCGACGCCGTCGTGCACGCGGCGCTCGACGCGGGCATCACCCTCTTCGATGTCGCCGACGTCTACGGTGCCGAGGCCGGGCTGTCCGAGACGATGCTCGGGCGGGCCCTGGGCTCGCGGCGCGACGAGGTCGTCCTCGCGACGAAGTTCGGCATGGACGTCGGTGGCATCGGGGGTGGGGACTTCGGGGCGCGGGGGTCGCGGCGCTACGTCACGCGGGCGGTCGAGGCCTCGCTGCAGCGGCTGGGCACCGACCACATCGACCTGTACCAGTTCCACACCCCCGACCCGGCGACGCCGATCGAGGAGACGCTCGATGCGCTCGACGACCTCGTGCGGGCGGGCAAGGTGCGCTACATCGGCCACTCCAACTTCGCCGGGTGGCAGATCGCCGATGCCGAGCACGTGGCTCGGGCCCGGGGCGGCAGCCGCTTCGTCTCGAGCCAGAACCACTACAACCTCCTCGACCGGCGGGCCGAGCTCGAGGTGACGCCGGCGGCCGAGGCCTTCGGCCTGGGGGTGCTGCCGTACTTCCCGCTGGCCAACGGTCTGCTCACGGGCAAGTACTCGCAGGGCACCGCGCCCGAGGGCAGCCGGCTGACGCACGCCCGCCAGCACCTGCTCGAGCAGATCGACCTCGACCAGCTGCGGGCCTTCGGTGACTTCGCGCGCGAGCGCGACCTCACCGAGCTGCAGGTCGCCTTCTCGTGGCTCGCCTCCCGCCCGGCGGTGAGCAGCGTCATCGCGGGCGCGACCCGGCCCGAGCAGGTCGTCGCCAATGCCGCGGCGGCCGACTGGGTGCCGACCGCCGAGGACGAGGCCGCGCTCGACGAGATCTTCCCGCGGGTGCCCAAGGTGGCACTGTTTTGAGCACCCCGTCGCTCGTGCTCGTCCAGGGGCCCGAGGCGGTCCTCGCCGACCGGGCGCTGGAGCAGGTCGTCGCCGACGTGCGGGTGACCTCGCCAGAGGTCGAGGTCGTCACCCTCCGGGCGGAGGGCTACGAGGAGGGCGAGCTGGGTGTCCACGCCAGCCCCTCCCTCTTCGGCGAGGACAAGCTGATCATCGTGCGCGACCTGCACCAGGCCCCCGACGCCCTGCAGCTCGACCTGCTCGGCTACCTCGCCGACCCGGCCGACGACGTGACCCTCGTCGTCACCCACGCCTCGGGCAACAAGGGCAAGAAGGTGCTCGACACGCTCAAGAAGGCCAAGGCCCTCGTGCTCGAGGCGCCGGCGATCAAGAGCGACCGCGACAAGGCCGACTTCGTGACCAACGAGTTTCGCCGGGCCCGGCGCAAGGCGGATGCCGGCGCGGTCCAGGCGCTCGTCGAGGCGGTGGGCAAGGACGTGCGTGAGCTGGCCTCGGCCTGCCAGCAGCTCGTCGACGACACCACCGGCGTCATCGACGCCGAGGTCGTCGAGCGCTACCACGGCGGCCGGGTCGAGGCCACCGGCTTCAAGGTCGCCGACGCCGCCGTCGCCGGGCAGACCGGTGAGGCCCTGCGCCTGCTGCGGCACGCGGTCAACGTCGGCGTCGACCCGGTGCCGATCGTCGCGGTGCTCGCGCAGCAGCTGCGCCAGCTGGCCAAGGTCGGGGGAGCGGGCCGAGGCCGCAGCGCCGACCTCGCCAGGGACCTCGGCATGGCGCCCTGGCAGGTCGACAAGGCTCGCCGTTCGCTGCAGGGCTGGACCGGTGAGGGCCTGGGTCGCAGCATCCAGGCCGTCGCCGCCGCCGACTTCGAGGTCAAGGGCGGTGGCCGCGACCCGGTCTACGCCGTCGAGCGGGCGATCCTCGTCATCGCGGCCAAGGGCGTCACGGGGTAGCTGGCGGGTTTGGCTGGGGCCGCTGGCCGCTGCTAGATTTGCTCCTCGCGTGCGCGCATGGTCGTGCGCGCAACGCAGCACCACCCAGGGTGTCTCTCCCACGGTGTCCCCACGCCGGTCCCGAGATGCCTTGCCGCCCTCTACGGCAGAAGCTCGACCAACCCAGTCAAGAAAGATTCCTGTGGCAAACATCAAGTCCCAGATCAAGCGCGTCAAGACCAACGCGGCCCGCACCGAGCGCAACCGCGCCTACAAGTCGGAGCTGCGCACGTGGATCCGCAAGGTCCGCGAGGCCGCCGACGCCGGCGACCGCGACGGTGCGCAGACCGCGCTCGTCACCGCGAGCAAGAAGCTCGACAAGGCCGTCAGCAAGGGCGTCCTGCACGCCAACCAGGCGGCCAACAAGAAGTCGGCTCTGGCCAAGCGGGTCAACAAGATCTGATCTGCCTCATGGCAGCACGAAGGGGGCCGGTCACCGCGAGGTGACCGGCCCCCTTCGTCATGGGCCAGAGTGCGCATCTCCCTAGGGAAATGCGCACCCCCGGCCGTATTTCCCTAGGGGAATGCGCACCCCCTGCCGCATGTCCCTAGGGAAATCACCACTCACACGGGATCGTCGTCGTAGTCCCGGCCGGCGGCGACGGCGCGCACCGCCTCCACGACGGCGGCGAAGACCCGCTCGTCGAGCACCGCGCCCTCACGACGGACCGCGGCCGGGTCGAGGCGCACGATGCGGTTGACCCGCACCTCGCTGCGCCGCCCCTCGCGGTCCCAGGCGCCGGCTCCGATGTCGATCCAGCGCCGACCCGCCCGAGCCTCCTGCTCCGCGTCGAGGTCGTGGTCCTGGCTGGTCACCTGCAGGCCGAGCAGCCAGTCGCCGTCCTCGCCGACGAGCAGCACCGGGCGGTCCTTGCCCTGACGGTGGTCCTCCTCGTACGGCACCCAGGCCCACACGACCTCGCCGGGGGAGGGTCTCGGGTCGTCCGGGGTCGGCGCCCAGCGCAGGTCAGGCGTGCCCGTGAAGTCTCCGGGGTACTCGCTCATAGCACGTCACGCTAGCGGTGACGCCGGTGAAAAGGATCACCTCTTCGACATCCGTAGCGGACACCTTGAGGTTGCCCACCGGTCATCAAGCCTCGAGAGGCTCACCGACATGACCGCCACACCCGACTCACCCCTGCCCGGACCCGCCCGGCGCGACGTCGTCCGCGGCGCGGCCGCAGGTGCCGCCGTCGCCACGGCGACGGTCGCCCCCTTCGCCACGAGCCCGGCGCAGGCCGCCACGACGACGGGCTTCCTCCACGGCGTCGCCTCCGGCGACCCGCTGCCCACCGCCGTCGTCCTGTGGACCCGCGTGACGCCGACCGCCGACGCCACCCCGGGCTCGGGGCGCGGCGCGCGCGTCACCGTCACCTGGGAGGTCGCGACCGACGCGTCCTTCCGCACCGTCGTGCGCCGGGGCTCGATGACGACCGGCACCGAGCGCGACCACACCGTCAAGGTCGACGCGACCGGCCTCACGCCCGCGACCCGCTACGCCTACCGCTTCCGCAGCGGCGGCTCGGTCTCGCCGACCGGCTGGACGAAGACCGCGCCCGCGGCCGGCTCCACCCCGAGCCGGCTGCGCCTGGGTGTCGTGTCGTGCTCCAACTGGGAGGCCGGCTACTTCGCCGCCTACCGCCACCTCGCCGCTCACCAGGGCCTGGACGCCGTGCTCCACATGGGCGACTACCTCTACGAGTACCCCACAGGTGAGTACGGGGCGGCGAAGGGGGCAGTGCGCACCAGCGAGCCGGCGCACGAGATCGTCACCCTCGCCGACTACCGCATCCGCCACGGGCACTACAAGACCGACCCCGACCTGCAGGCGCTGCACGCCGCCGCTGCGTGGATCACGACGTGGGACGACCACGAGAGCGCCAACGACGCCTGGATCGGCGGAGCCGAGAACCACGACCCGCTGACCGAGGGCAGGTGGCGTGACCGCGCCGCGGCGGCCCGCCGCGCCTACGACGAGTGGATGCCGATCCGCCTCTCCGGCACCGCCGCCATCGGCGACGGCAGCCAGATCTTCCGGCAGTTCTCCTTCGGCACCCTCGCCGACCTGCGGATGCTCGACCTGCGCACCTACCGCAGCGAGCAGGCCTCGGCGGCCCGGCTGGGTGCCGTCGGCGACGCCGACCGCACGATCACCGGCGATGCCCAGATGACCTGGCTCAAGCAGTCGCTGAGCAGGTCCACGGCGACGTGGAAGCTCGTCGGCAACCCGGTGATGATCGCGCCCGTGACCTTCGGCGCGGTCGACGTCGAGGTGGGTCGGGCCCTGCACGACATGGGTGGGGTGCTGCCCCCAGAGGGGATCCCGTACAACGTCGACCAGTGGGACGGGTACACGGCCGACCGCCGCGAGCTCATCGACCACATCGCCGACCACGCGATCGACAACACCGTCTTCCTCACCGGTGACATCCACTCGGCCTGGGCCTGCGACATCCCCAAGAACGTCGGCACGTACCCGCTGAGCCGGTCCGTCGCCGTCGAGTTCGTCGGCACGTCGGTGACCTCCAACAACCTCGACGACATCCTCAAGGTCGAGCCGCGCACCCTCTCGCTCGCCGTCGAGGGGGCCATCCGTGGGGCCAACCTCCACGTGCGCTACCTCGACTTCGACCGGCACGGCTACTCCGTGCTCACCCTGACGCCCGCGCGGGCGCAGATGGACTGGTACGCACTCGCGGACCGGACCGACCGGCAGTCCACCGCGCGGTGGAGCGCCGGGTTCGAGACCCTGCCCGGGACCAACCGGGTCCGCCGCGTCTGGAAGGCCGCCTCATGAGCACCCCCACCCGCCGTACCGTCATGCGCGTCGCCGCCGCGAGCGGCGCGACGATCACCCTCTCGGCTGCGGCTGGTGCGAGTGCCGCCTCCGCGGCCACCACCCGCAGCCGCAAGCGGGTCTACGTGCTCGTCACCGACGGGCTGCGCCCGGACGAGATCACCGTCGCGCGCACGCCCAACCTCCACCAGCTGCGCTCGACGGGAGCCTGGTACCCCAACGCGCGATCGCTGCCCATCATGGAGACGATCCCCAACCACGTCATGATGATGACGGGGGTGCGACCGGACCGTAACGGCGTGCCGGCCAACAAGATCTACGACCGCACGCTCGGCGAGGTCCGCGACATGGACCGCGAGAGCGACATCAAGGCCCCGACGATCTTCGAGCAGCTCGAGACGAAGGGGGTGACCGGCGGCACCGTCCTGTCCAAGGACTACCTCTACGGGATCTTCGGCGAAAAGGCGATGTACCGCTGGGAGCCCAAGCCGCTCATGCCGATCACCGACCACGCGCCCGACGGCTACACCTACGACGCCCTGGTCAAGATGATCGGCGCCGCCGACCCCAACCTCGTCTTCGCCAACTTCGGCGACATCGACCGGGTCGGGCACGCAGACCCCGGTGGCACGGTCACCGTCCCGGCCATGCGCTACGCGGCCCTCAACAACACCGACCGTCTGATCGGCAACTTCGTCAGCTACCTCAAGTCGACCAACCGGTGGAAGGACTCGCTCGTCATCGTCCTCGCGGACCACTCGATGGACTGGTCCATGGGCCACCGGGTCATCTCGCTCGGGGCGCCGATCTGGTTCGACCGCACGCTGCGCGACAACGTCGAGATCGCGCAGAACGGCGGAGCGGACTGCCTCTACTGGACCGGGCCCGCCGGTGGCAGGGCGGCCGGGCTGAAGCGCCTGCGCGAGCTCGTCCTCAAGCAGCAGGGCGTGCTGTCCGTGCACACGCCCGCCGAGCTGCGTCTGAGCCCCAACGCCGGCGACCTCGTCGTCTACTGCAAGGCGGGGTGGCGCTTCTCCGACCCGACGATCTTCAACAACCCCATCCCGGGCAACCACGGGCACCCGGTGACCAAGCCGATCCCCTTCATCGTGGCCGGCGGAGCCGCCCAGGTGAGGCCCGGGGTGCGCACCGCGGTCGCGCACACGATGGACGTCGCGCCGACGATCGCGCAGTACTTCGGCCTGCCGACGACGGGATATGACGGGAGATCGCGTCTGGTCTGAGAGGATGGGCCACTGAGCCCTGTCCCGACGAACCCGAGGTCCGCAACCCGTGTCACCCCAGGCCCGTGAGGCCCTCCCGCCGAACGCGACCCCGCCGGCGCAGATCCGCAACTTCTGCATCATCGCCCACATCGACCACGGCAAGTCGACGCTGGCCGACCGGATGCTGCAGATCACCGGCGTGGTCGAGGCCCGGCAGATGCGCGCGCAGTACCTCGACCGCATGGACATCGAGCGCGAGCGCGGCATCACCATCAAGTCGCAGGCCGTGCGCATGCCGTGGGAGCAGGAGGGGGAGACCTTCTGCCTCAACATGATCGACACCCCGGGGCACGTCGACTTCACCTACGAGGTCTCCCGCTCCCTCGCCGCGTGCGAGGGAGCGATCCTCCTCGTCGACGCCGCCCAGGGGATCGAGGCGCAGACCCTCGCCAACCTCTACCTGGCGATGGAAAACGACCTGACGATCATCCCGGTGCTCAACAAGATCGACCTCCCGGCGGCACAGCCGGAGAAGTACGCGGAGGAGATCGCCGGCCTCATCGGGTGCGAGCCCGAGGACGTGCTCAAGGTGAGCGGCAAGACGGGCGAAGGGGTCGAGGAGCTGCTCGACGAGATCGTCGCCAAGCTGCCCGCTCCCGAGGGCGACGCGAGCGCCCCGGCCCGCGCGATGATCTTCGACTCCGTGTACGACAACTACCGCGGCGTCGTCACCTACGTGCGTGTCGTCGACGGGGCCCTGCACCCCCGCGAGAAGATCGCGATGATGTCGACCAAGGCGACCCACGAGCTGCTCGAGATCGGCGTCATCTCGCCGGAGATGCTGCCGAGCAAGGGGCTGGGCGTCGGCGAGGTCGGCTACCTCATCACCGGGGTCAAGGACGTGCGCCAGTCCAAGGTCGGTGACACCGTGACCAATGCCGCGGCGCCCGCGGCCGACGCGATCGGTGGCTACAAGGACCCCAACCCCATGGTCTTCTCGGGGCTCTACCCGATCGACGGCTCCGACTACCCGACGCTGCGCGACGCCCTCGACAAGCTCAAGCTCAACGACGCCGCACTCGTCTACGAGCCGGAGACCTCCGCTGCCCTCGGCTTCGGCTTCCGCTGCGGCTTCCTCGGCCTGCTCCACCTGGAGATCGTGCGCGAGCGCCTCGAGCGCGAGTTCGACCTCGACCTCATCTCCACCCAGCCCAACGTGGTCTACGAGGTGACGATGGACGACGGCTCCGAGATCCTCGTGACCAACCCCAGCGAGTTCCCCTACGGCAAGGTTGCCGAGGTCCGCGAGCCGGTCGTCAAGGCGACGATCCTCGCGCCGAGCGAGTTCATCGGCGCGATCATGGAGTTGTGCCAGGGCAAGCGCGGCCAGCTCGGCGGCATGGACTACCTCTCCGAGGACCGCGTCGAGATGCGCTACACGCTGCCGCTCGCCGAGATCGTCTTCGACTTCTTCGACCAGCTGAAGTCCAAGACCCGCGGCTACGCCTCCCTCGACTACCAGGAGGCGGGCGACCAGGCCGCCGACCTGGTCAAGGTCGACATCCTCCTGCAGGGCGAGACCGTCGACGCCTTCAGCGCGGTCGTCCACAAGGACAAGGCCTATGCCTACGGCACGATGATGGCCGGCAAGCTCAAGGAACTCATCCCGCGCCAGCAGTTCGAGGTGCCGATCCAGGCCGCCATCGGCGCGCGGATCATCGCCCGCGAGACCATCCGCGCCATCCGCAAGGACGTGCTCGCCAAGTGCTACGGCGGTGACATCTCCCGCAAGCGCAAGCTGCTCGAGAAGCAGAAGGAGGGCAAGAAGCGGATGAAGAACATCGGCACCGTCGAGGTGCCCCAGGAGGCCTTCATCGCTGCGCTCTCCTCTGACGACAGCGCCGTGGACAAGGCCAAGAAGTAACGGCGCGATGCTGACGTGACGCAGCCGACGCCGGGGACCCTTCCCGGCCACTAAGCGCTGGCTTAGTGTGGCGGTCATGGCACAGCAGACCTTCGACCTCTACCAGCGCGTCACGAGCCTCCCGGCCGGCAAGCGGATCTTCTCCCTGCTCTACGCCGTCAAGGCGCCGTACTTCGCCACCGTCCGACCGAAGGTGCGCGAGGTCCGCGCCAACCACGCCGAGCTGTCGATCCGCAACCGCAAGCGGGTGCACAACCACATCGGCACCCTCCACGCGATCGCCGTGTGCAACGGGCTCGAGGCCGCGATGGGTCTGCTCGCCGAGGCAACCTGCCCGAGCGACCAGCGATGGCTGCCGCGGGGCCTGCGGGTGAGCTACCTCGCCAAGTCGACGACCGACCTGCTGTGCGTCGCCGAGACCGACCCCGAGCAGTGGACGGGCGAGGCTCCCTACGACGTCGACATCCGGGTCAAGGCGGTGCGCACCGACGGCGTCGTCGTCGTCGAGGGCGTCATCCCCGTCTACGTCACTGCCAAGCCGAAGAAGGCCTGAGCCTCACCCCACGAGCCGGTCGCGCAGCCGCGTGACCTCCTCCTGGGTCCACCCGGCGGCCTCCAGCCAGCCGATCGTCCCGCCGAACTCCTCGTCGAGGTGGGCGAGCACCGCCGCCATCGACTCCGCGCGGGGCAGCTGCTCCTCGAGGGTGTGGGTGGGCAGTGACCTGCGGTAGGGCTCGACCTCGATGAGGCGATCGATGATCCGCTCGAGCCGCCCGGCGGTCAGGACGTAGTCGGCGACGATCTCCTCGTCGGGGACCCCGGCGACCGCCAGAGCCATCCCGACGACCGTGCCCGTGCGGTCCTTGCCCGCGGCGCAGTGGACGACGGTGCCTCCGGCGCTGTCCCGGATCGCGGCGAGTGCCGCGGCGACGGAGTCGGGGCGCCGCGTGAGGTAGCCCGTGTAGTGCCGGGCCCAGAAGGCCCCGTCCCGCGGCGCGGGGTCCCCGCGACCCCACCGGACCGCCAGTGCCTCCTCGACCGTCTCATCGGCCCCGAGGTCCTCGCGCAGCAGGCTGTGGTGGTGGTGGGTCAGCGGGGTGGAGCGCAGCGGCCCGGCGCCGGTGACCTCGTGCTCGACGTGGCTGCGCAGGTCGACGACGTCGGTCACCCCGAGCACCTCGACGAGGTGACGGACGTCCCCTTCGCTCAGGTCCTGGAGGTTGTCGCTGCGGATGAGCCGCCCCTCGCGGGTGGTGCGGCCGTCGCGGGTGGGCAGGCCACCGAGGTCACGCATGTTGACGACGCCGTCGAGCTCGATCCACCGGGTCATGCCGCCCACGGTATCGGTGGGAGGATGGGACGGTGCGTCCCCCCTTCGGCATCTACCTGCACGTGCCCTTCTGCACGGTCCGATGCGGGTACTGCGACTTCAACACCTACACGGCCACCGAGCTGGGCCCCGTCGGCGGCGCGAAGGGGGCGAGCGTCGCCACCTTCGTCGACGCCGCGATCGGCGAGCTCGACCTGGCGGCGCGGTCCGTGGGCACGGACCGCCCGGTCTCGACGGTCTTCGTCGGGGGCGGCACGCCGACGCTGCTGCCCCCGCAGGACCTCGTGCGCTTCCTCGATGCCGTGCGGGAGCGGTGGGGCCTGGACGACGATGCCGAGGTGACGACGGAGGCCAACCCCGACAGCGTCACCGAGGAGTCGCTGCGGGTGCTCGCCGACGGCGGTTTCAGCCGGGTGAGCATCGGCATGCAGTCGGCCGTGCCGCAGGTGCTCGCGACGCTCGACCGCACCCATGACCCTGCCAACGTCGCCCGTGCCCTGGCCGCGGCCCGTGCCGCGGGTCTCGCGGTGAGCCTGGACCTCATCTACGGCACGCCGGGGGAGACCCTCGACCAGTGGCGCACCTCGCTCGAGACCGCCGTCGCCCTCGAGCCCGACCACCTGTCCGCCTATGCCCTGACCGTCGAGGACGGCACCAAGATGGCCGCCCGGGTGCGTCGGGGCGAGCTGCCGATGCCGACGGGTGACGACGAGGCGGACAAGTACGAGCTGGCCGACGAGCTGCTCGCCGCGGCCGGCTACGGCTGGTACGAGATCAGCAACTGGGCCCGCACGCCCGCCGACCGCTGCCGGCACAACGAGGCCTACTGGCGCAGCCACGACTGGTGGGGCGTCGGCCCGGGCGCGCACAGCCACGTCGACGGCGAGCGCTGGTGGAACCTCAAGCACCCGGCGACATGGGCCAAGGCGCTGGCCGAGGGGGACCCGGCCGCCGAGCGTGAGGTCCTGACGGCCGAGCAGCGCGCCGACGAGGACGTCCTGCTCGGGGTGCGTCTCGTCGACGGGCTGCCGACCGATCGCTTGACGCCGCAGGGGCGTCGGGCCGTCGCGGGCCTCGTCGCCGACGGCCTCGTCGAGGGCCGGGCCGCGATCGGCGGCCGCGTCGTCCTCACCCGCCGTGGACGACTGCTGGCCGACACCGTCGTCCACCACCTCGTCGGGAGCGCAGGTGCCTGACGTCCCGCAGATCCCCGACCTCATCGCCGCCTTCGACCTGCTCGGCGTCTTCGCCAACGGGCTGCTCGGTGGGGCCGTCGCCCGGCGCTACCAGCTCGACCCGGTCGGCTTCTGCGTGCTCGCCGTCGTCTCCGCCCTCGGGGGTGGCGCGATCCGCGACGTGCTGCTCGACGTCCAGCCGGTGGCGCTGACCGACCTGCGGTACCTCACGGTGGCGCTCACGGCCGCCCTCATCGCCTTCCTCGTCCCGCTCGACGGGCGCCGCTGGCGGCAGGTCTTCCCCTGGGTGGACGCCGTGGCGCTCGGCACCTGGGCCGTCGTCGGCACCCAGAAGGCGCTGCTGCTCGACATCCACTGGTTCCCGGCGATCCTGCTCGGCGTACTCACCGCGTGCGGGGGAGGAGTCGTGCGCGACGTCATGCTCGGCAGCGTGCCTGCGATCCTGCAGCGCTCCGAGCTCTACGCGACCGCGGCCTTCGCCGGCGGCGCCTCCTTCGTCCTGCTCCAGCTGGTGACCACTGATCCGCTCGCCTCGTTGGGCGCACTGCTCATTGGCGGCGGCGTGTGCGACCTCGCTCGACGGCGTGGGTGGATGCTGCCGACCGAGCCGAAGTGGCGCCCGAGCCGGGTGCACCGCCGCTGACCCGGTGTCGATGACCGCTTCGCGGACGCAGGTGTGCGGGCGCTTACCCCATGGCGCACGATGAGGGCATGACCACGACTCGTACCGCCATCGTCACCGGAGCCGCCCGCGGGATCGGCCGGGCCATCGCCCTTCGCCTCGCCACGGACGGCCACCACGTCGCCGTCCTCGACCTCGACGAGTCCGCCTGCCAGGTGGTCGTCGACGAGATCACCGAAGGGGGCGGGACCGCTCTCGCCGTGGGCGTGGACGTCTCCGACGCCGAGCAGGTCGAGGCGGGCGTCGCTCGGGTCGCCGCAGAGCTCGGCGCCCCGACCCTGCTCGTCAACAACGCGGGCATCATCCGCGACAACATGCTCTTCAAGATGTCGGTCGACGACTGGGACTCCGTCATGGCGGTCCACCTGCGCGGCGCCTTCCTCATGACCAAGGCGGCCCAGGCCCACATGACCGCGGAGAAGTACGGCCGCATCGTCAACCTCTCCTCGACCTCCGCCCTCGGCAACCGGGGCCAGGCCAACTACTCCGCCGCCAAGGCCGGCATGCAGGGCTTCACCAAGACCCTCGCCATCGAGCTCGGCAAGTTCGGTGTCACCGCCAATGCCATCGCTCCCGGCTTCATCCAGACCGACATGACCGCGGCCACCGCCGAGCGGATCGGCGTGCCCTTCGAGGACTTCCTCGCCCACGCCGCCAAGGAGACCCCCGTCGGTCGCGTCGGCCAGCCCGAGGACATCGCCGCCACCGCATCCTTCCTGCTGTCCGAGGAGGCCGGCTTCGTCTCCGGCCAGGTCATCTACGTCGCCGGCGGCCCGCGCGACTGACCCGCTACTCGGCCGTGACGAAGTCGATGAGCTCCTCGACGCGGCCGAGCAGCGCCGGCTCGAGGTCGGCGTAGGTGCGCACGGTGGCGAGGATCTGCTTCCAGGCACGGGCGATGTCGGCCTGGGTGTCGTGGGCCCAGCCGAGGTGCTGGCAGATGCCCTTCTTCCACTCGATCGAGCGGGGGATCGTCGGCCAGGTGTCCATGCCGAGACGCTGGGGCCGGACCGACTGCCAGACGTCGACGTAGGGGTGGCCGAGGACGAGCACGTGCTCAGGGGCGACCCGGTTGGCCTTCTCGACGATGCGCGACTCCTTGCTGCCCGGCACGAGGTGGTCGACGAGCACGCCCATCCGGCGGCCGGGGCCGGGAGCGAAGTCGCGGATCGCGGCAGCCAGGTCGTCGACGCCGTCGAGCGGCTCGACGACGACACCCTCGACGCGCAGGTCGTGGCCCCAGACCTTTTCGACGAGCTCGGCGTCGTGGCGCCCCTCGACGAAGATCCGCGAGCCTCGGGCGACGCGGGCCTTGCCGTCGTGGACGGCGACGGAGCCGCTCGCGGTGCGCGAGGCCTGCTGCTGGGCGGCGGCGAGGGCCGCGCGCTGCGCAGCCTTCGGCGGGGTGAGAGTCACGGGGGCGCCGTCGACGTGGAAGCCCGGCCCGAGCGGGAAGGCCTTGACCTTGCCACGGCGGTCCTCGAGGTGGACGACGTGGACGCCGCCGGCCTTCTCCACCGCGACCACGGCGCCGACCCAGCCGGTCTCGACGTCCTCGACGACGGTGCCGGTCACCGCCTCGAGGGCGCGGGAGGTGGGCCGCGCCAGCCTCCCCTTCGACTGCCAGCCGGCCGAGAGGACGTCCTTGCCGTATCGATCGCTCACGCAGGGACGGTAGGCCGAAGGGCGGTCGCCGGCGCAGGCGGCACGCCGGATTCCGGGGAATGCCCGCCCCGGTCGTAGACTTGGCACTCAGGTGGACCGAGTGCCAGCGGTCCGAGCATCGTGTCGAAGGGAGGTCCGCATGAGCCAGGAGCAGCGGCGCATGGCCGTGCTGAGCGCCATCATCGAGGACTACGTGCAGACCTCCGAGCCGGTGGGTTCCAAGGCCCTCCTGGACCGGCACCAGCTCAACGTCTCGGCCGCGACGGTGCGCAACGACATGGCCGCGCTCGAGGACGAGGGCCTCATCGCGGCGCCGCACACCTCCGCCGGGCGGATCCCCACCGATGCCGGCTACCGGCTCTTCGTCGACCGCCTGGCAGCCGTCCGCCCGATGTCGAAGGGCGAGCGGGCCGCCATCACGAGCTACCTCGAGGGCGCCGACGACCTCGACACCGTCCTCGACCGGACGGTGCGTCTGCTGTCGACGCTCACCCGTCAGGTCGCCGTCGTGCAGTACCCCTCGCTGACCCGCAGCACCGTCCGGCACGTCGAGCTCGTCCCGATGAGCCGGACGCGGCTCATGGTCGTCGTCATCATGGGCAGCGGCCGCGTCGAGCAGCGGATCATCCCGATCAACGTCGACTACACGACCGCGGTGGGGGCCGAGGCCCTCGCCAGCGCGCGTGCGCGGATCAACGCCGCGACCCACGACCGGCGCCTCGCCGAGGCGCTCACCTCGCTCGCGACCCTCCACGAGGACGACCGTGAGACCGAGGACGCCCTGACGGCGGGCGTGCTCGCCGCGCTCGACGCGGCGCTCGCGGAGGAGCGGGCGACCAAGGTGACGCTCGCCGGCACCGCCAACCTCGCCCGCAGCTCCGGCGACTTCCCGATGACGCTCGAGCCGGTGCTCGACGCCCTCGAGCAGCACGTGGTGCTGCTGCGCCTGCTGAGCGCCGAGGCCCACGACGCGTCGACGGGCGTCTCGGTGCGCATCGGCGCCGAAAACCCGGTCTCGAGCCTGCAGTCGACCTCCTTCATCACCTCGGGCTACGGCGCGGGCGACGAGCACGTCGGTGCCGTCGGCGTGCTCGGCCCGACCCGCATGGACTACCCGGCGACCATGGCGCAGGTGCGCGCTGTGGCCGCCTACCTCTCGCGGATCGTGGACGCCTGACCGGCGCCACCCCGCACCCGACCGACATCGACCACGACCCACGAGGACCTCACGCGTGAACGACTACTACGAGGATCTGGGCGTCAGCCGCGAGGCCACGCCCGAGGAGATCAAGCGGGCGTACCGCAAGCTCGCCCGCACCCTGCACCCTGACGTCAACCCCGGCCCCGAGGCGGAGGAGCAGTTCAAGCGGGTCTCGCAGGCCTACGACGTCCTCTCCGACGAGACGAAGCGCCGCCAGTACGACATGGGCGGTGACCCCTACGGCGGTGCGCACGAGGGCTTCGGTGCCGGCTTCAGCTTCAGCGACATCATGGAGCAGTTCTTCGGCCAGGCCGCGGGCGGCGGTCGTGGGCCGCGCTCGCGCTCCTCACGTGGGCAGGACGGCCTCGTGGGTCTCGAGATCGACCTCGCGACGGCGGTCTTCGGCGGCGAGCAGGACCTGACGATCGACACCGCGGCGGTGTGCGGCTCGTGCTCCGGCGACGGGGCCCAGCCCGGCACCGGTCGCCGCACGTGCGACACCTGTGGTGGACGCGGTGAGGTCCAGCAGGTGCAGCGCTCCTTCCTCGGCCAGGTGATGACGAGCCGTCCGTGCCCGACCTGCCAGGGCTTCGGCGAGGTCATCCCGAGCCCCTGCCACGAGTGCTCCGGCCAGGGCCGCGTGCGCAGCCGCCGCACGATGAAGGTGCGCATCCCCGCCGGTGTCGACACCGGCACCCGCATCCACCTCGCCGGCGAAGGGGAAGTCGGTCCCGGTGGTGGGCCGGCCGGCGACCTCTACGTCGAGCTGCGGGTCGCCGAGCACGAGACCTTCACCCGGCGCGGCGACGACCTGCACGCATCGGTCGCGGTACCGATGACGGCAGCCGCCCTCGGCGTGACGATGAGCTTTGCCACCCTCGACGGCGAGCAGGAGATCACCATCAAGCGGGGCACCCAGCCCGGCGACACGATCGTCCTGCCCGGGCTCGGCGTGACCCATCTGCGGCACGAAGGGCGTGGCGACCTCGTCATCCACGTCGACGTGCGCACCCCGACCAAGCTCGATGCCGAGCAGGAGCAGCTGCTGCGCGACCTCGCGCGGCTGCGTGACGAGGAGCAGCCCGACGGCGAGCTCCACGACGTCGACTCCGGCTTCGTCGGACGCCTGCGGCACGCCTTCAAGCGCTGACGGCCCGGACGCCGCGCGATGTTGCGCCGCTTCGTCGGCCTCGACGGCACACCGCAGGCGTCGGCGGCGCTCGAGACGTCGCTGCGCACCACCCCTGAGCAGCTCGGGCCGGTGCGCGCCCGGCACACCGTGCCCGCCGCCTCGCGTCCCGTGGCGGCCCTGCTCGCGGTCGTCGGGGTCGTGGTGGTCCTGGCCGTCGCGACCGCGACCGTGCTCGTGGTGCTCGGCGCGCTGCCGGCGGCCGCCGTCCTGTGCCCTCTGGCCATCGGGGTGGCCGTGGCCGTGCTCGTCGGGGTGGGTCTCGCGGCCACCCACGACAGCCGGGGCATCGAGGTGCGCGCCCACGGCCTGATCGTCGGCTCGCGCCCGGTCCCCTTCGCGACGATGGACCCCGGCCGCATGGTGTGGGCGACGTCCGCCCGGGCTGCCCGCTCCGTCGTCACGCTCGCCCGGCGCCGCCGGGTGGCCGGCGGGGAGTGCCTGCTGCTCAACGGCACCGACGGGCCCGACGCCGTCGACGACTGGCGAGGCCTCGGGGGCAGGTACGACCCGTTGCCGCGGGCCCCGCGGCTGGACACCCCCTTCGTCTGGTGGGCGCTCGGCCCGCGCGACGTCGGCGCCTTCGTCCGTGACCTCGAGGCGGCGATGGTCGCCGACGGCTACCCCGTGCACGGGCTCGCCGACCACCTGGCGCGGCACCGGACCGACGTGCCGGCCGGTCGCGAGGCCCTCCCGCGCCGGGCGCCGCACGACCCGCCGCTGTGGCGGGCCCGACCAGGGGCAGGATTGGGGCCATGACCGCACCACTCTTCGTCGTCGACCCCGGTGCCCTCGACCGTCTCGGGGTCGCCGACGTCGTCGACCTCACCGGGCCGGAGGCCCACCACGCCGCGGCCGTCGTGCGGCTCGCGGTGGGGGAGCACGTGCTCGTCGCCGACCGGCAGGGCGCCCGCGTGCTCACCGAGGTCACCGAGGTCGCCCGAGAGCTGGTGCGGCTGCGGGTGCTCCAGCGCGCCGACGAGCCGGAGCCTTCCCTCCGCCTGACGCTCGTGCAGGCCCTGGCCAAGGACGGGCGGGACGAGGACGCCGTCGAGGCCGCCACCGAGCTCGGCGTCGACACCGTCGTCCCGTGGCAGGCCGACCGGTCGATCGTGCGGTGGAAGGGCCCCAAGGTCGACAAGGGCCTGCGCAAGTGGGCCAATGTCGTCGAGCGGGCCGCGAAGCAGTCGCGGCGCGGCCGGTGGCCCCAGGTCGACGGGCTCGTCACGAGCTCCGCCCTCGCCCAGCGCTGCGCGGGCGCGACGACCTTCGTGCTGCACGAGGACGCGACGACCCCGCTGGCCACCGCGCCGCTCCCGGACTCCGGCGAGGTCTTGCTCGTCGTCGGGCCCGAAGGGGGGATCTCGCCCCAGGAGCTCGAGGCCTTCGTCGCCGCTGGCGCCACGCCCGTGCGGCTGGGGGCGCAGGTCCTGCGCGCCTCGACCGCCGGGCCGGCCGCCATCGCGGTCATCAGCGCACGAGGCCGCTGGACGTGACGCGCCAGTACTACGCCTGGGCCGGCGGGACCCCGGACGACCACGCCGCGCTGGCCCGCATGTCAGCTGCCGGCCCGGCCGACATGGGGCCGCTGCTCGCGTCCTTCCGGGGCGGGGTCGGCGCCCGGGCCCTGGGGCGCTCGCTCGCCCTCCTCGCGCTCGTCTGCGTCGGGCTCGGCGCGATGGTGGCCGGGCTCGCCCCCGGCGGGCCCTCGCTCGCGCTCGTCGTCGGGGCGTGGTGCGTCGCGGCCGCGGTGTACCTCCCGGCCATGCTCGTCGTCCACCTGGCCGCCCGCCGCACCCGGCAGGACGTCCACCGCCACGGGCTCGTCGTCCGCGGCCCGGGGAGTCGGGCCGAGGCGCTGCCCTGGGAGTCGATGGACCCCGGCCGCATCTTCATCGCGACGAGCGTCCGCGCGATGACGCGGATGCCGCTCGCCCTGCCCCGCCAGCAGGCGGTCCTGCCCCCGGGCGTCGTCGTCAACGCCTGGACCGACCGCCCACTCGGGTCGCTGCCGGTCGCCGAGGCGCTCTCCCAGGGGTACCGGTACCAACCGGCTCCCACCGACAGCCCCTTCGGCTGGTGGCAGCTCGGGCCGAGCGACCCGCGAGCCTTCCTCCAGGCGGTCGAGGCGGCGATGGTCGCCGACGGCTACCCCGCGGCGGGACTGACCCCCTTCGTCCTCGCCCGCAGGGTGCGTGCCGGTGACCTGCGCCGCGCCCCTGAGCTGCAGCGGGAGCGGGCCCTCGTCGACCCGGTCGTGGGGCTGCCGCAGGGCTGAGGCCGATCCGGTCGTCCCGGCGCGGCGCCGCCCGTAGAATCGGCGGCACGATGCCTCCATCAGACCAGCCCGACCTGCGCGCCCTCGACGCGATCTCCGACGACCCGCGCGCCACCGCGCACGAGCGCGGCACCCGCTCCCGGCAGACGATCGTCCTGCCGGACAACGTGCCGATGGTCAACATCCTCGGTCCGACGGACGAGCTCCTGCGGACCATGGAGCGCGCCTTCCCCAAGACCGAGATCCTCGTGCGCGGCAACGAGTTCCGCCTCGAGGGGCCGACCGAGGACCTCGCGATCATCGACCGTCTCCTCGACGAGGTCATGGAGATCGTCGAGGCCGGCCAGCCGCTCAACCGCGATGCCATCGAGCGCTCGATCACCATGCTGCGGGGGCAGACCCGGGAGCGGCCCGCTGACGTGCTGACGATGAACATCGTCTCCAACCGCGGCCGCACCATCCGGCCCAAGACCCTCGGGCAGAAGCACTACGTCGACGCCATCGGCGACAACACGGTGATCTTCGGCATCGGGCCGGCCGGCACCGGCAAGACCTACCTGGCGATGGCCAAGGCGGTCGCGGCACTGCAGGCCAAGGAGGTCAGCCGGATCATCCTCACCAGGCCCGCGGTCGAGGCCGGCGAAAAGCTCGGCTTCCTCCCGGGCACCCTCGGCGACAAGATCGACCCCTACCTGCGGCCGCTCTACGACGCCCTGCACGACATGATCGACCCCGACTCGATCCCGCGGCTCATGGCCGCCGGCACCATCGAGGTCGCCCCCCTGGCCTTCATGCGCGGCCGCACCCTCAACGACTCCTTCATCATCCTCGACGAGGCGCAGAACACCTCGCCCGAGCAGATGAAGATGTTCCTCACCCGCCTCGGCTTCGGCTCGAAGATGGTCGTCACCGGCGACACGAGCCAGGTCGACCTGCCCGGCGGGATGGAGTCCGGCCTCAAGGTCGTCCAGCGCATCCTCACCGACATCGAGGGCGTCCACTTCGCCCACCTCGACGCCTCCGACGTCGTCCGCCACCGGCTCGTCGGGGAGATCGTCGGGGCCTACGACCGATACGACGCGACGAAGGGGCAGCGCCGATGAGCATCGACGTGCTCAACGAGACCGACCACGACGTCGACGAGGTCGAGTTCGTCGACCTCAGCCGCTACGTGCTCGAGCAGATGCGCGTGCACCCGCAGGCCGAGCTGTGCATCCGCTTCGTCGACGAGGCGACGATGACCGTCCTGCACGAGCAGTGGATGGACCTCGCCGGCCCGACCGACGTCATGAGCTTCCCGATGGACGAGCTGCGGCCCGGTCGCGAGGGCGAGACCTCCGCCGAGGGGGTCCTCGGCGACATCGTCGTGTGCCCGTCGGTCGCGGAGCGGCAGGCCGCCGCAGCGGGCCACGCCGCCATCGAGGAGATGCTCCTGCTGACGACGCACGGGATCCTCCACCTGCTCGGCTACGACCACGCGGAGCCCGACGAGGAAAAGGAGATGTTCGAGCTGCAACGCCAGCTGCTGCTCACCTTCCTCGCCGGCCGCGGCCGGGAGGCCCAGGGGTGACCACCCTGATCATCGGCGCGGTCGTCGCGATCGTCGCCGCCTTCGTCCTCACCCTCGTCGACGCCGCCATCGGCTCGGCCTCCCGCGTCGCCGCGGAGGAGGCCGACAGCGCGGGACGAAGGGGGGCACCCGCCCTGCGCCAGATCCTCGCCGACAGCGCGGGACCGATCTCCGTCATCGCCTTCCTCCGGGCCATCGCCGAGGCGAGCGCGGCCGTGCTCATCACCCTCGTCGTCGTCGGGCAGGTCGAGCGGACCTGGGTCGCGCTGCTCGTCTCCGCCGGGATCATGGTCGTCGTCACCTTCGTCCTCGTCGGGGTCTCCCCACGGACCCTCGGGCAGCAGCACAGCACGCCGATCGCGCTCGCCGCGGCGCCCGCGGTCATCGGGCTGCGTCGCGTGCTGGGCCCCTTCGCCCGGCTGCTCGTCACCTTCGGCAACGCGGTGACGCCGGGGCGCGGCTACCGCGACGGGCCCTTCCGCTCCGAGGCCGAGCTGCGCGACCTGCTCGACCTCGCGGGGGAGTCCGCGCTCATCGAGGACGAGGAGCGCGACATGCTCCACTCGGTCTTCGAGCTCGGCGACACCATGGCCAGCGAGGTCATGGTCCCGCGCACCGACATGATCACTATCGAGTCGGACAAGCCGGCGCGCAAGGGGCTCAACCTCTTCATCCGCTCCGGCTTCTCCCGCGTCCCCGTCGTGGGGGAGTCGAGCGACGACATCGTCGGCCTGCTCTACCTCAAGGACGTCGTGCGCCGCCTGCTGGCCGACGAGACGAGCCGTGATCTGCCGGTCTCGCAGTTCATGCGGCCGGCTCCCTTCGTCCCCGAGAGCAAGCCCGTCGACCACCTGCTGCGCGAGATGCAGCGCGACCAGATCCACGCCGCGATCGTCGTCGACGAGTACGGCGGCACTGCCGGCCTGGTGACGATCGAGGACATCCTCGAGGAGATCGTCGGCGAGATCACCGATGAGTACGACCGCGAGGGGCCCGGTGTCGAGGAGCTCGACGACGGCCGATACCGGGTGCCGGCGGGGCTGCACGTCGACGACCTCGCCGAGCTGCTCGACGTCGACCTCGAGGACGAGGAGGTCGACACCGTCGGTGGCCTCATCGGCAAGATCACCGGCCGGGTGCCGATCGTCGGCACGACCTGCGAGGTCGCCGGCCTGCGGCTCACGGCTGAGAAGATGTCCGGACGACAGCACCGGATCGCGACCGTCATCGTCGAGAGGACGGCACCGGTGCGCGACGGGCACGAGCACGAGGAGGTCGACGCATGACCGACGAGACCCAGTGGCGGGCGGGCTTCGCCTGCCTGGTGGGCCGGCCCAATGCCGGCAAGTCGACGCTGACCAATGCGCTCGTCGGCGACAAGGTCGCCATCACCTCGAGCAAGCCTCAGACGACGCGGCACACGATCCGTGGCATCGTCACGCGCGAGCACCAGCAGCTCGTGCTCGTCGACACGCCGGGCCTGCACAAGCCCCGCACCCTGCTCGGCGAGCGGCTCAACGACCTCGTCCGCGAGACCTTGCTCGAGGTCGACGTCATCGGCTTCTGCATGCCCGCCGACCAGCGGATCGGCCCCGGCGACACCTACATCGCCAAGGACCTCGCCGAGCTGCAGCGGGCCAAGCGGGTGCCGGTCGTCGCCATCGCGACGAAGGCCGACGCGGTCGACCGCGAGCGCCTCGCCGAGCACCTCATCGCCATCGACCAGCTCGGCGACTGGGCCGCCATCGTCCCGTGCTCCGCGGTCCGTGGGGACCAGGTCGACGACGTGCTCGCCGTGCTGGGTGGCTACCTGCCGCCCTCGCCCGCGCCGCTCTACCCCGTCGACCAGGTGAGCGACGAGGACGACGAGAAGATGATCGCCGAGCTCGTGCGCGAGGCCGCCCTCGAAGGGGTCCGCGACGAGCTCCCGCACAGCCTGGCCGTCGTCGTCGAGGAGCTCGTCCCGCGCGAGGGTCGACCCGACGACGATCCGATGCTCGACGTGCGGGTCAACGTCTTCGTCGAGCGGGACAGCCAGAAGGCGATCATCATCGGTCGCGGTGGCTCACGACTGCGCGAGGTCGGGACGACCGCGCGGGTCGGGATCGAGGAGCTGCTCGGTCAGAAGGTCTTCCTCGACCTGCACGTCAAGGTGGCCAAGGACTGGCAGCGCGACCCCAAGCAGCTGCAGCGCCTCGGCTTCTGAGGTCACGACTCGGTCACAGGCATTTGGGCTCCGGGTGCGCTTTGGGTCAAAGTGAGTGGCTGGGCAGCATGCTGCCCGCTAACGCCACCGACTCTGACTTGGGAGGAGCGGCCCGGGCGGCTCCAGCGATGTCCGGGTCGGACGACACGTGACTGCACCTACGCAACCGCCACCCTCTGGCAAGAACGCCCCGCCGCGCGACACCCGTCGGGTGGACCACCCGGCCCTCGAGCCGCGCATCCTGCGCAAGCAGGACAAGCTGGGCATCGACTGGATCGTCTTCGGCATCACCGCCGTGCTGTCCGTCGCCTTCGTCCTGTGGGGTGTCATCAGCACCTCGTCGCTGTCCAGCGCCTCGGAGAGCGGACTCGACTGGGTCGTGACCAACACCGGCTGGCTCTTCGCTCTGGCCTCGACCGGCTTCGTCTTCTTCGTCATCTGGCTGGCCGCCAGCAAGTACGGCAACATCCCCCTGGGCGCCGACGGCGAGGAGCCGGAGTTCCGCACCATCTCGTGGATCGCGATGATGTTCTCGGCCGGCATGGGCATCGGCCTGATGTTCTGGGGTGCCGCCGAGCCGCTCGCGCACTACCTCACGCCGCCGCCCGGCACCGGTGAGGCGGGCAACGACAGCTCGACGCGTACCGCGATGGCGACGACCCTCTTCCACTGGACGCTCCACCCCTGGGCGATCTACACCGTCGCGGGTCTGGCCATCGGCTACGGCGTCTTCCGCAAGGGTCGCGGCCTGACGATCAGTGCGGTCTTCGAGCCGCTCATCGGCAAGCGCCAGGTCAACGGTCCGGTGGGCAAGGTCATCGACATCTTCGCCATCTTCGCCACGCTCTTCGGCTCCGCGACCTCGCTCGGCCTCGGTGCCCTGCAGATCGCCTCCGGCGCCAAGATCGTCGGCTGGGCCGACGACGTGACCAACACGGTCCTCGTCCTCATCATCGTCGTGCTGACGATCTGCTTCATCTTCTCGGCCGTCTCCGGTGTCGAAAAGGGCATCCAGTGGCTGTCCAACACCAACATGGTGCTGGCCTTCGTCTTGGCCGCCTTCGTCTTCGTCGTCGGCCCGACGATCTTCATCCTCAACCTCGTCCCGACCTCGCTCGGGACCTACATGCAGCACCTCATGGAGTACGCCGCGCGGACCAACGCGCAGGGCGAGTCCGGCATCAAGGGGTGGCTGTCCGGCTGGACGATCTTCTACTGGGCGTGGTGGGTCAGCTGGACCCCCTTCGTCGGCATGTTCATCGCCCGCATCTCGCGGGGGCGCACCATCCGTGAGTTCGTCACCGGCGTGCTCCTCGTCCCGAGCACCGTCAGCCTCGTGTGGTTCGCGATCTTCGGTGGTGCCGCGATCAAGGCGCAGGAGATGGGCGCGACGCTCGACAAGTTCGGCGACGGCGAGGAGAGCACGCTCTTCGCGCTGCTCGACTCGATGCCGTGGGCCGGGGTCACCTCGATCCTCGTCATGGTGCTCGTCGCGATCTTCTTCGTGTCCGGCGCCGATGCCGCCTCGATCGTCATGGGTTCGCTCAGCGAGCGCGGCACCCTCGAGCCCAACAGGTTCACCGTGATCTTCTGGGGTGTGGCCACCGGTGCCGTGGCCGCGATCATGCTGACGATCGGCGGCGAGGACTCGCTGACCGGTCTGCAGCAGATCACGATCATCGCGGCCCTGCCCTTCGTGCTCATCATGATCGGCATGGCGGTCGCGCTCGTGAAGGACCTGCAGTCCGACCCGATGGCGGTGCGGCGCGCCTACGCCGTCGAGGCCCTCAAGCAGGCCGTCGTCGCGGGTGTCAAGGAGCACGGGGACGACTTCGTCCTGTCGATCGACCACGCCGAGCCCGGCGAGGGCATCGACCGGGACAAGGTGCTGCACGCCAGCAACGGTGGCTCGGCGACGGCCACCGAGCAGGGAGAGGCAGCCACCGAGCAGGCAGAGACGGACCCGCGGCCGGGCGAGACGCCGACCGCCTGACCTGCTCCACCGCGTCCGGGGCCTGAACACGATGTGGGTGTTCAGGCCCCGACGCCTATCCTTGGGCCCATGCACATCGGAGTCTTTGGAGCCACCGGCCAGGTCGGACAGGTCATGCGCACGCTGCTCGAGGAGCGGGACTTCCCCGTCACCTCGATCCGCTACTTCGCCTCTGCCCGGTCCGCCGGCACGACCCTGCCGTGGAAGGGCGAGGAGGTGACGGTCGAGGACACCGCGACCGCCGACTTCTCCGGCCTGGACATCGCGCTGTTTTCCAACGGCGGGTCCACGAGCAAGGAGTGGGCGCCCAAGGTCGCCGCCGCCGGCGCGACCGTCGTCGACAACTCGAGCGCCTGGCGCAAGGACCCGGAGGTCCCGCTCGTGGTCTCCGAGGTCAACCCCACCGACCTCGACGACCTGCCCAAGGGCATCATCGCCAACCCCAACTGCACGACGATGGCCGCGATGCCGGTCCTCAAGCCGCTGCACGACGAGGCGGGGCTCGTCGCCCTTCGCGTCGCCACCTATCAGGCTGTCTCCGGCTCGGGCGGCGCCGGGCTGACCGAGCTCGACAGCCAGCTGCGCGGCGGTTACGCCTCCGGCGACCCCAAGGACCTCGCCCGCGACGGCAGCGCCCTGACGCTGCCGGCCCCGCAGGTCTACGAGGTGCCCGTCGGCTTCAACGTCGTCGCGATCGCCGGGTCCGTCCAGGACGACGGCACCCTCGAGACCGACGAGGAGCAAAAGCTGCGCAACGAGTCGCGCAAGATCCTGCACATCCCCGACCTGCGGGTCTCGGGCACGTGCGTGCGCGTCCCGGTCTTCTCCGGCCACGCGCTGGCGATCCACGCGGAGTTCGAGCGGGAGATCAGCCCCGAGCGGGCCACCGAGATCCTCGAGGCCGCCGACGGCGTCGTCGTCACGGCCGTGCCCAACCCGCTCGAGGCGACCGGCAAGGACGACGTCTACGTCGGGCGCATCCGCGCCGACCAGTCCGTCGCCGACGGCAAGGGCCTGACGCTCTTCGTCGTCGGGGACAACCTGCGCAAGGGCGCAGCGCTCAACGCCGTGCAGATCGCCGAGGCGATCGTCGCGCGCAAGGGCTGACGGCGCCTCGTCCCACCCGTCACCCGATTCTCGGGTCACCCGATGAACCCCGGCTTCGCAAGGGTTTGGTACTCCTGCGAAGCCGGGGTTTCTCTTGCTCAGCGCGAAGGGAGGACCGCTCGGGCCGTCGTCGCGTCGAGGTGGCGGACGTAGAAGTCCTCGTGCGCGGAGGCCGCCGCGGCCCAGGTGTAGCCGGCCGCCAGCTCCCGCCCGGGCTCGGCGTGGCACGGGGGGTCGGACAGCGCAGCGTCGAGCGCCGCCGCCAGACCGTCGACGTCGCTGCCGTAGCGCACGGTGTCCCCGAAGACCTCCCGCAGCACCGGGAGGTCACGGGCGACGACAGGTACCCCGGCGGCGAGTGCTTCCATCGCCGCGAGCCCGAACCCCTCCTTCGTCGAGGGGAAGCCGAGCACCTGTGCGCCGGCGACGAGTGCTGGCAGCTCGTCGTCGTCGACCGGCCCCAGCACGAGCGGGCTGACGCCGAGCTCGCGGGCGCGGGCTTCACATCGGGCGCGGTAGTCGCGGTAGTCGAAGAGCGTCTCCCCACCACCGATGACGAGCTGCAGATCGCGGCGGTCGAGCCGGGCGAAGGCCTCGAGCAGGTCGATCGTGCCCTTGCGCGGCTCGATGCCACCGAGCGCCAGGACGTAGCCGCCCAGCCGGGCGGTCCAGGCGTCGCGGGCGGGCGCACCCTCGGGGCCGGCAGCGCGGGCGAACCGGCCCGCGTCGACCCCGTTGGGAATCACCGCCGCGCGGTAGCCGTAGGCGGCCTCGACCTCGTCGGCAACCGCCCGCGAGACGCAGATGCGCGCGGCCGGGGCGTGGATGGCACGCTCGTGGCAGGAGACCAGACGAGGTGTCGTGAAGGCGTCCAGGTGGTGGATGGTGCGGATGGGCGCGACGCCGGCGTCGAGCACGGCATTGGCCGAGATGCAGTCCTGCGCGTGCACGACGTCCGCGCCGGTGTCGAAGGCCGCGGCCAGAGCCGCGATGGACCGCTCGATGCGGTCACCGACGCTCTCGTCCTCGCGAGAGACGAAGGGGACGACCCGCACCTGCACGCGCGGGTCGAGGTCCCGGAAGAAGGCGCGGTCACCGCCCCGTCCCAGGGTCCAGATCTCGACGTCGTGCCCGCGGGCCGCGAGTGCCTCCGACAGGGCGAGCGTGTGGACGACCCCGCCACGGGGCTTGGTGGAGTAGGTGAGCTGGGCGATACGCATGGGTCGTCCGATCGTGCGCCGCCGGTGACGGTCAGGCGCTGGTGGTGGTGAGTCGGTAGGCGTGCTCCACGCGCTGGTGGATGTGGTCGAGGGAGCGGCGGGCCCGCGCCACGGCAGTGCTGACGTCGGCCTCGGCGACGGCCAGTCCCCCCTTCGCCCAGGTCTTGGCGACGATCTCGCCGGCGGGGTCGACGACCTTGGCCTGACCGAGGAAGCGCAGGCCCCCGAGCACCCCGGTCTGGTTCGACGACACGAGGTACACCTGGTTCTCGGCGGCCCGGGCGCAGTCGTAGAGGTCGAAGAGGTGGGCCTGGCGGTCGTTGCGGATCCGGTCCGACCGGTCGGTGACGCTGGCGGGCCACGCGCTGAGGCAGGTCACCACCTCGGCGCCGTCGAGGGCCAGCGTGCGGGCGGCCTCGGGGAAGGTCTTGTCGAAGTCGATGAGCATGCCGATCCGTCCGACAGGGGTGTCGAAGGCCCGGAAGCTGTCGCCGGGGCGATAGGCCTCGGCCTCGCCGAGCGGTAGGTGCACCTTGCGGTGCACGCCGAGCAGGCCGTCGCCGCTCACGCAGGCCGCGGTGTTGAAGCGCACCTCCTCGCCGTCGACGACGGCGCGCTCCGTGAGGCCGAAGCAGACCGTCATCCCGCCCGCCAGCGACACGACGGTGGCGAGCTCGGGCCCGTCGAGCGCGATGGCCGGAGGGAGGTCGACCCCCGTGCTTCCCGGATGCCTCAGATCGCCGAGGTAACCGCCGATCGTGGCGTCCGGGAGGACGAGCAGGTCGACGCCGCGTTCGCGGGCCTGCTGGACGATGCTGGACAGCTTGGTGAGAGTGCGCTCGACGTCGCGTCCGAAGTGTGCGGCCACGGCCGCCATCGTCACGGTGCTCATCGGCCCAGACTAGGGACGCGTCAGGCCGCGCGGGCGGCCGCGCCCTCGGCGACGAGCGATGCCACGTGCTCCGCGTCGCGGGCGATCGCGTGGAACCGCCCGGAGCCCCATGTGTGGAGCCACGGCAGCCCGAGGAAGTGGAAGCCGGGCACGGACGTGGCACCGCGCTCGTGCCTCGGGTGGCCATCCTCGTCGAGGACGCCGAGCTCGCCGAGCCAGCCCCAGTCCGCCCGGAAGCCGACGGCCCAGACGATGCTGCCGCTGTCGCGGAGGTCCAGGCTGCTGCCCCCGGGCCGTGGTTGCCACACGGGGGTGTGGCGTGCCTCCACGGGGGCGTCGATGCCTTCGCGCTCGATGTACCGGTCGATGTCGTCCTTGATGGACTCGGCGACCGAGTCGGCGTGGTCGAGGTTGCTCGCCAGGGAGTCGTCGAAGTGGACTGCCCCGTCGACGACCGCGAGCGCCCGGCCGTGCAACGCCATGCCGCCGACGGCGAACTGCCGCAGATCGATGTCGCGGCCGCCGTCGCGCCCCGTGACGTAGTGGTTGGTGGACTCCCGCTTGGTGAGGCCGCGCGTCGTGACCGGCACGTCGTACAGGCCCATCTCGGCGAGCCAGGTCATACAGTCCCTGCCCCGGTAGAACCGGGCGACACGGGGTGCCCGGCCCACGGCGAGATGCACGTTGCGGCCCTCGATGTGCAGGTCCTCGGCGATCTGGGTGCCCGACTGCCCGGTGCCGACGACGAGCACCGGCCCCTCCGGCAACTGGCGCGCGTTGCGGTACTCGTGCGAGTGCACCTGCGTGACCGACACCGGGACGTCCTTCGCCCAGTCGGGCACCACGGGCTCGTGGTACCCACCGGTGGCGGAGGTGACGGTGTCGGCGGTGAGCACCCCGGCCGAGGTGACGACGGTGAAGCCGCCCTCCGGTCGCTGCTCGACCCGGACGACCTCGACGCCCTGCGCGACGGGGGCGTCGAAGGTGTCGGCATACGCCCGCACCCAGGCGTGGACCTCGTCGCGCGTCATGAACCCGTCGGGGTCCGGGCCGTCGTACGCGTATCCCGGGAGCCGGCAGTGCCAGTTCGGCGTGACGAGCGTGAAGGCGTCCCACCGTCCGTCGCGCCACTCGTGGCCGACCTCGTCACGCTCGATGACGATGTGCCGGATGCCCCTCTCGACGAGGTGGCGGCTGAGCGAGAGGCCGGCCTGCCCGCCTCCCACGATGACGGCGTCGTAGTGGTCACCTGCGATGACTGGGGTCGGGATCATGATCCGGTCCTCTCGAGCTGCGGTTCCATGGTGAGCACCTCGACCTCGGCCGTCGGGTGGACGTCGGCCGGGTAGTGGGCGGCCGTGGCCGCGATCGTCTGCTGCGACTGCATGGCCGAGGTGCAGGCCATGCCGTACTTCGCGCGCACGCGCTCGCTGGCCTCGCCCAGGGCCGCGCCCGTCCGGGCGACGAAGTCCGCAAGCGGGTACCGGGCACCCGCCTCGAGGTGGTCGTGCATCACCAGGCTGGGGGAGTAGTGCGAGGTCTCGGCGCCGTCCGGCCAGCGCACGGAGAAGGTCATCTCAGGCATGGGCGAGCTCCCGCCACCGGTCGACGTGCGGCGCCGAGACCTCGGCCACCGGGCCGTACACGTGCGGGCACCGGTCGCGCAGGTGGAACATCCCGGCACGCATGGTCCGGAAGGTCGCGTCGACGTCGATCTCCGCGATCGCCAGCCCGGTCCCGAGCAGGGTGGTGGCGAGGATGTTGCCGCCCGGGTCGACGACCTTGGCGTTGCCGACGTAGCGCAGCGAGCCGAAGGTGCCGGACTGGTTCGACGCCATCCAGAAGACCTGGTTGTCCAGGGCACGCGCGATGTCGAACTGGTTGAACCGGTAGGTCCAGCGGTCCTCCTGCAGGTTGTCCGCCGTCGCGGTCCGGGCGGCGGGCCATGCGGACATGCTCACGACGATCTCGGCACCGTCGAGGGCGAGCATGCGGGCGGCCTCGGGGAAGGCCTTGTCGTAGCAGATCTGCATGCCGACGCGGCCGACCGGGGTGTCGAAGGCGTGGTAGCTGTCACCCGCGGAGTACGACATGTTCTCGCCGAGCGGCTGGTGCACCTTGCGGTAGGAGCCGTAGATCGTGCTGCCGTCGAGACACACCGCGGCGTTGTAGCGGGTGCTCCCGTCGTCGGCGAGCTCGCAGAAGCCGATCGTCAGCACGATGTCACCCGCGAGCTCCTGCACGCGTCGGATCTCCGGTCCGTCCAGCCGGATCGCCGGCGGCAGGGACCTGCTGGTCGTCTGCAGGGTGTCCCCGTGGTTGCCGAGCGACGAGAGGTAGCCGCCGATCGCGGCCTCGGGGAAGGCGACGAAGGAGACCCCCTCGGCGCGGGCGTCGTCGAGCAGCTGGGCGATGAGGGCGTAGTTCTGCTCCAGGTCCCGGGTGAAGTTCGCGGACACGGACGCGATTTTGATGGTCATCGCAGGCCTCAGAGGTTGTAGGTGGAGTTGATGATGGCGCCCTTGCGGGCGTAGTGGATGAGGGCGTCCTGCACGTCCAGGGGGTGCGCGGGGATGACGCCCTCGATGAGGTCCTCCTCGCGGATGCCGTGGAGCGCGAGCCCGAAGCGACAGCAGTAGACCGTGCCGCCCTCCTTGATGAAGGTCTCGAGCGAGTCGTTCATGTTGAGCTCACCCGGGAAGCCCGAGTCACCCGAGGTCGGGAACCCGCGGTTCGCGGTGGCCGCCAGGGTGCCCGGTCCGTATAGGTAGATCGCGGACTCGAAGCCCTTGCGCAGGGCGCGGGTGGCCTGGAGGACGGCGACGAAGCTCACCGACGACTCGTGCGGGATCCCGTGGATGAGGGTGAAGTAGCTCTCCCCGTCCTCGGCCTGATAGTCGGGGAAGATCTTCGTCGAGCCGTACACGTTGCTGCCCTTGGGCAGGGCGGGGTGGGGGATCTCGCCGAGCGACTTGGCGATGTTGTCGGCGATCTGGGCGTCGATGTCGTTGGTCATGGTGGTGCCTTTCGTGGGGGTGCGGTGGGTGATCAACCGGGCAGGAGCCCGGTGGCTGTGGGGCAGGCGGCGTCGGTCTCGACGCCGTCCGGCCAGAGGAGGCGCACGCCGGGCTCGGCGGTGGCGGTGCCGATGCGCGCGGTCCGCGCGATCGGGGAGGTCATCCGCTCCTGCCCGGGGCGGTCGGCGGTGAGCATGGCGAAGCCGGGGAAGCAGGTGAGCCAGTCGCCGAAGGGGACGCCGTCCGGTGCGGGGATCGAGTCCGGTTCGAGGGTTGCCCCGACGGCCGACGCCTCGGCGAGCATCGCGGCCGTGCCGACGATGCCGGCCATGCTGACGTCCTTGGCCGCTGCGGGACGAGCACCCGCGACGAGCGACCCCAGTGCGCGCAGGTCGGCGCCGGTGCGGGTGGAGGTGCTGTCCCACTGACGGCCCTCGAATCCGGGACGCCAGCGACCGTGCAGGTCGACGGTGAGCGAGATGTCGTCCCCACGGCGCGCGCCACCACCGGGGACCGGGGCGTCCGTCCGGCCGAGGGCGGTGACGGTGAGCGCGGAGGGCACACCGATCTGGGTGTGGCCGCCCAGGACGGGCACACCCCACGCCTGGGCGGCGCTGCGGATGCCACCGACGACCCGCCGGGCGATCTCGGGGGAGGGTGCGCCGATCGCGTCGAGGAGGCCGACCGGCAAGGCGCCCATCGCGGCGAGGTCGTTGACGTTGACGAGCACGGCGCACCAGCCAGCCCACTCGGGGTCCCGGTCGACGAGGGCCGGGAGGATCGCGTCGCAGGCGGCGACGACGTCGGTGCCGGGGACAGGGGCTCCGTCGTCGCCGAGGAACTCGGCCCCGCCGAGGGCGAACGGGCTGTCCTGCCGCAGGTCGCCGACGAGAGAGCCCAGCTCGCTCTTGGTGGCCGCCACGAGGTCGCGGATCCGGGTGATGGGCCAGCGCATCCGCACGTGCGGCGTGCCCTGGATGCGCGTCGCCCCCCAGGCCGTCCACCCGAGTCTGCGGAAGAGGACCTCGTTGGGCTCCTGGACGGTCGCCTCGAAGCGCAGTACGCCCATCCGCAGCGCGGTGGCGCAGGCCTCGCGGACGAGGGCGGGCCCGATGCCACCGGACTGGCGAGCGTCCCGACGGACCACGAGCCGGCTGCCCGTCCACCAGCCGATGTCGCGCCCCGGAGTGGCGGGGGCCAGCCTGACGCCGCCGAGCACTCGGCCGTCTGCGCTGCGGGCGACGAGGACGATCGTGCGCGGGTCGTCGTCGAGATCGTCGTGGTCGACGTCGAGGACGCGTTGCTCGGCGACGAAGACCTCGCGGCGCAGGGCCCGGTAGTCCGCCGTCTCACGGGGGTCGGCACGGCCGATGGTCCAGGCTCGCGTGTCGTGGGCCACCGTCGGGCCCATGAGCGAGGGGATCTCGAGCCGCATCAGGCACCTGCCGTCTGCAGTGCGCTGCAGGCGCCGCAGGCGGCGCACCCGGCTCGCTGGTCGGCGCCGCGCATCCCGGCGTCCCGCAGCAGTGTCGCCACGCGGGCCGTGACGTCGTTGACGACCTGTCGGTCGGGGGCCGGGACGTGGTCGACGTCGGTCGCGAGGGTCCCAGCGAGCGGGCGGAAGGGGACGACGAAGGGGTAGACGCCCATGTCGACGAGCTCCCGTGCTCCGTCGACGAGTTCGTCCGGGTCCTCCCCGAGCCCGACGAGCAGGTAGGTCGAGACCTGGTTCCGGCCGAAGACCCGGACCGCCTCCCGCCAGGCCGTGCGGTACTCGGCCATGGTCACGCGTGACTTGCCCGGCATCCAGCGGGACCGTACGGCGTCGTCCATCGACTCGACGTGGATGCCGATGGATCGGGCGCCGGCGTCGTAGAGGTCGGTGATCGCCTGCAGGTCCGCGGGTGGCTCGCACTGGACCTGGATCTCCAGCGAGGGCACCGCGTCCTTGACCGCCCGGACGCATCGGGCGAGGTGCTTGGCTCCGCGGTCCCACCCGTTCGACGTCCCGGTGGTCATCACCATGCTCGTCACGCCGTCGAGGCGGACCGCCGCCTCGGCGACCTCGGCGAGCATCGCCGGGGTCTTGACGGCGATCGTCGAGCCGGCGTCGAGGGAGGCCTCGATCGCGCAGAAGCGACAGCGCTCGCTCTCCGCGTACCGCACGCACGTCTGCACGACGGTGGTGGCGAGCACGTTGGTGCCGTGGAGCTTGCCGATCTTGTCGTAGGCGACGCCGTCCGCCGTCGACAGGTCGTAGAAGCGGGGGCGGGCGACGGGGGAGATGTCGAGGCCCAGGTCCGCGCCGTCAAGCGTCAGACGGCCGGCCGGATCGACGACGTAGGGGCTGCTGCTGTCGAGCCGGAGTGCGGCTCCGAGGCCATCGATGGCAAAATGGCCGTCATCGCTCGGGCCCGCACCGCCCGTACGGCGGACCGGTGCGTCGCTACGGACGCCGAGGATCGCGATGTCGACACGGGTGGAAACGCGGTCGGGGTTCGGTGTCGGGTTCGGGGCCATGCGGCAAGTACACGGTCGGCCCGTTTCGGACTGGTTTCACTCGGAATGCAGGACTGTTTCCGGGTGAAACGATCGTGTTTCGTCCGCATGGTGACCGGCGTCATGGTCTCGTGAGGTGAGGAGTATCGTGCTGGGCATGCGGGCGAACCTCCTCCTTCTCTGCCGCGGCGAGGCCTGACGCACGGCCACCTCGTCGCGGAGTTCGTGGTGCCGACCAGCACAGACCACACGTGACGAAGGACAGAGCATGATCCACCCCCAGCAGCCCACCTCGATGCCGGTGCGCAAGTACGTCCCCTTTCAGGACCAGATCTCCGTCGAGCTTCCCGACCGCACCTGGCCCGACCGGGTCATGACGCAGGCCCCGCGCTGGTGCGCGGTCGATCTGCGCGACGGCAACCAGGCTCTCATCGACCCGATGGACGCCGACCGCAAGCTGCAGATGTTCCAGCTGCTCGTCAAGATGGGCTACAAGGAGATCGAGGTCGGCTTCCCGAGCGCGAGCGAGACCGACTACAACTTCTGTCGTCAGCTCATCGACGGCGGGCACATCCCCGATGACGTGACGATCCAGGTGCTCACGCAGTGCCGCGACCACCTCATCGAAAAGACCTTCGACGCCATCGCCGGCAGCAAGACCGCGATCGTCCACTTCTACAACTCGACGTCCGTCCTGCAGCGGCGCGTGGTCTTCAACTCCGACCAGGACGGCATCGTCGACATCGCCCTGCAGGGTGCGCGGCTGTGCAAGAAGCTCGAGGAGACCATCCCCGACACCGACGTCTACTACCAGTACTCGCCGGAGTCCTACACGGGCACCGAGCTCGACTTCGCCGCGCGGATCTGCAACGAGGTCATCGACATCATCGACCCGACGCCGGACCACAAGATGATCATCAACCTGCCGGCGACGGTCGAGATGGCCACGCCCAACGTCTACGCCGACTCCATCGAGTGGATGAGCCGTCACCTCGAGCGTCGCGAGTCGGTCGTGCTGTCGCTCCACCCGCACAACGATCGCGGCGAAGGGGTGGCGGCCGCCGAGCTCGGCTATCTCGCCGGCGCCGACCGCATCGAGGGCTGCCTCTTCGGCAACGGCGAGCGCACCGGCAACGTCGACCTGGTGACGCTGGGCATGAACCTCTTCAGCCAGGGCATCGACCCGCAGGTCGACTTCTCGCAGATGGACGAGATCCGGCGCACCGTCGAGCACTGCACCCAGCTCCCGGTGCACCCGCGGCACCCGTGGGGTGGCGACCTCGTCTACACCGCCTTCTCCGGCTCGCACCAGGACGCGATCAAGAAGGGCTTCGAGGACATGGAGGTGCGGGCCAAGGAGGCCGGCACCGACGTCAACGGCATCGACTGGGGCGTGCCCTACCTGCCCATCGACCCGCACGACATCGGCAGGTCCTATGAGGCGGTCGTCCGCGTCAACTCCCAGTCGGGCAAGGGTGGCGTCGCCTACCTGCTGAAGTCCGAGCACGGCCTCGACCTGCCGCGTCGCCTGCAGATGGAGTTCTCGGCCGTCGTCCAGCGCAAGACCGACAGCGACGGCGGCGAGATGAGCGGTCTCGCGCTGTGGGAGGTCTTCAACGACGAGTACCTGCACAGCGAGGACAAGGACGGCTGGGGACGCTTCCAGCCCGTGCGCTCCACGCTCACCGGTGAGGACTCCGGTCTGGACCGCATCGAAGGGCACATCCTCGACGCCGGCCAGGAGGTCGAGATCTCCGGCAGCGGCAACGGCCCGATCGCCGCCTTCCTCGACGCCCTTTCTCCCCTCGGTGTGGACGTGCGGGTCCTCGACTACGCCGAGCATGCCCTCTCCGCCGGTGGCGACGCCCGCGCCGCCGCCTACGTGGAGTGCGCCGTCGGCGAACGGGTCCTGTGGGGCGTCGGCCTGCACGACTCGATCGTCAAGGCCTCGCTCCGCGCGATCCTGTCGGCGGTCAACCGCGCCGAGCGGGACGCGGCGAAGGTCTGACGCCCACCCGCCCCACGGTTTCCGGGTCACCCGAGGAACCCCGGCTTCGCAAGGGTCCCGAACCCTTGCGAAGCTGGGGTTTCTCTTGTCGAGAGTGACTCCTGAGGGCCCGGCGACGGTGACAGATCGTGTCCGCATGCCTGCCTGGCGTCGTGCGCACCAGCACCCCACGGGCGGACCCACCGATGGACCGCTTCACCCTCGAGATCGACGACGACGCCGTGCGCGACCTGCGTGAGCGGCTGGCCGCAGCAGCTGCCCGGCGACCACGGCCGGGCGAAGGGAGTGCCCGTCGCCGAGGAGAGGCGGTGGGCGACGACCTGGCGGCACTCGACCCGCACCGGGTCGCTGCGGACCTCAACCGCCTGCCGCAGTTGACGATCCGCATCGACGGCGCCCGCATCCACTTCGTCCACGTGCGCTCCGAGCGACGTGCTCGAGGACTCGCCGGCCGGGCAACTGGCCTGGATCGTCGACAAGGTCGTCGAGTGGACCCACGACGAGGCCCCGCTCGAGGAGCCGCACCTCCGCGCCCGGCACCTGGCCGGCGTGCTGCTCTTCTGGCTCACCCGCACGGCGGCGTCGGCGGCGGACGTCGTCTACGCGCAGTACGGGAGCCTCTTCGCCGACCCCACAGCCTTCGCCCCCTCGGGCGTGCCGACCGGGGTGCTCGTGGCGGCCGAGGACATCTCGATCCGGCGCTGCGCCGAGCAGAGCAACGCGATCGTGCGCTGGACCGACCTCGACCACGGGGGCCACGTCGCGGCGCTCGAGCAGCCCGACGACCTCGTCGCGGACCTGCGCGGACTCGTCGACTGGGTCCGGCTCAGCGCACCCCGGCGACGCGGAACTGGATCGACACCCTCGGCCCGACCCGAGCGCTCGTCTTGGGTACCGCGTGCTCCCAGGTGCGCTGGCAGGCGCCGCCCATGACGACGAGGTCGCCGTGGCCGAGCGCGACCCGCTGCGAGGGCCCGCCCTCGCGTGGGCGCAGGCAGAGGTGCCGCGCGGAGCCGAGGGAGACGATGGCGATCATCGTGTCCTGCTCGCGGCTGCGGCCGATGCGATCCCCGTGCCAGGCGACGGAGTCCTGCCCGTCGCGGTAGAGGCACAGCCCCGCTGTGACGAAGGGCTCACCCAGCTCGGTCGCGTAGTGCGCCGAGAGCTGCTCACGCATCTCGGTGAGCAGTGGGTGGGGGAGGCTCTCGCCTGCGGCGTAGAAGCAGGTCAGACGAGGGACGTCGACGACCGAGTCGTACATCCGACGGCGCTCGGCCCGCCACGGGACGTCGTGGAGCAGGGCGTCGAGGACCTCGTCGCTGCCGCACGCCCACCCGGGCAGCAGGTCGACCCACGCCGTGCCGTCGAGGTAGCGCCGATGGCGCCGCGCGAGGTCACCGAGCGTGGGGGAGTCGGCTGTGTCGAAGAGCGAGGACTGGAGCGCCTGCATGTTCAGACCATAGCAGTGGGTCGAACAAATGTTCGACTTGTTGTGCGGGCGCGGCGTGGGGTCGGCGCGCTGTCAGGGCGAAGGGAGACAATGGAGCCATGCCCCTCTACCGCGACTCCGGAGTCGTGCTGCGCACCCACAAGCTGGGTGAGGCCGACCGGATCATCACCGTGCTCACGCGGGGCCGTGGCAAGATCCGCACGGTGGCCAAGGGGGTGCGCCGGACGAAGTCGAAGTTCGGCGCCCGCCTCGAGCCGGGCATGCACGTCGACCTCCAGTGCTACGAGGGCCGCAACCTCGACACCGTGACCCAGACCGAGTCGCTCGACCCGTGGGGCGATGCCTTGGCCCGGGACTACTCGCGGTGGACGGCAGCGACCGCGATCCTCGAGACCGCCGACCGGCTCACCGAGGAGCGCGAGCCGTCCGTGCAGCAGTACCGCCTGCTCGCGGGAGCGCTGCGGACCCTCGCCCAGGGCGACCACGCGGCCGAGCTCGTCCTCGACGCCTACCTGCTGCGCGCTCTCGCGATCGCGGGCTGGGCGCCGAGCTTCCACGACTGCGCCCAGTGCGGCGACGAGGGCCCGCACCGCGCCTTCCACGTCGCGCACGGCGGCGTGCTCTGCCGCAGCTGTCGTGTGCCCGGGTCGTCCGCGCCCGCCCCCGAGACCCTCGAGCTCCTCGCCGCGCTGCTCGTCGGCGACTGGGTCGTCGCGGATGCCTCCGAGCAGCGGCACCGCCGCGAGGGCGCTGGCCTGACCGCCGCCTACCTCCAGTGGCACCTCGAGCGTGGGGTGCTCTCCCTTCGTCACGTCGACCGCACGCCCACCCACCCCACCCCAGCGCAGAGGACCGGATGAGCCGCTACGAGACCCCCTTCGCCCACCCGAGCGGAGCGACGCCCCCGCCCGTGCCTGCCGATCTCGTGCCCGGGCACGTCGCGATCGTCATGGACGGCAACGGCCGGTGGGCCAACCAGCGCGGCCTGCCGCGGACCAAGGGGCACGAGGCCGGTGAGGGGGCGCTGCTCGACGTCGTCGCCGGCGCGCTCGACATCGGGGTCAAGCACCTCTCGACCTACGCCTTCTCGACGGAAAACTGGCGTCGCTCGCCCGAGGAAGTGCGCTTCCTCATGGGCTTCAACCGGGACGTCATCCGCCGCCGGCGCGACCAGCTGCACGCCTGGGGGGTGCGCATGCGGTGGGTCGGCCGCCGCCCGCGGCTGTGGAGTTCGGTCATCAAGGAGCTCGAGATCGCCCAGGAGATGACCCGGGACAACGACGCGATGACGCTGTACTTCTGCGTCAACTACGGCGGTCGCGCCGAGATCGCCGACGGCGTGCGGCGGATCGCCGAGGACGTCAAGGCGGGCCGGCTCAAGGGCTCGGGCATCGACGAGCGCACCATCGCGCGCTACCTCACCGAGCCGACCATGCCCGACGTCGACCTCTTCCTGCGCAGCTCGGGGGAGCAGCGCACGAGCAACTTCCTGCTGTGGCAGTCGGCCTACGCCGAGATGGTCTTCCAGGACACCCTGTGGCCCGACTACGACCGGCGGCACCTGTGGGAGGCCATCGAGACGTATGCCCGGCGCGAACGCCGGTACGGCGGCGCGGTGGACGCGCCGACGGACGGCACCTGAGGGTCGCCTAGGGTGACGAGACCCGTGCACCGCTGCACGGTGATCCACCACCGAGAGGTCGCACATGTGCCGAGTCCTTGCCTACGTCGGGCCGGAGATCCCGCTCGAGAGCCTGCTGCTCACGCCGGACAACAGCCTGGTCAACCAGGCGCTCGACCCGGAGCGTCACCCCGAGCTCCAACTCGCGGGCTGGGGCTTCGGAGCGTGGGGAGACCACCTGCTCAAGCCGGACGAGCCCCTCATCTACCGCCGGCCGATGGCGGCCTTCTACGATGACAACGCGGCGAGCCTGATCCCGAGCCTCCTGGCCAACACCATGCTCGCGCACGTGCGGGCCGCGGCCTACGACTCCCAGGTCGTGCTGGCTGACGAAAACTGCCACCCTTTCTTCTTCGAGGGGGCGCCCTGGCTCGTCGCGCAGAACGGCTATCTGCCGGGCTGGCAGGTGCTGCAGCGCGAGCTGCTGGAGCACTGCCGCGACGAGTACCTCACGCAGATGCGCGGCACGACGGACACCGAGTTCCTCGCCGTGCTGCTGCTGTCCCTGCTCGAGGGCGAGAGCGACGAGCACGTCCAGCGGGCCGTCGAGCAGCTGGTCCGGCTCGTCGCCGACGCGATGTCGACGCTGCAGCTGCCGGGCCTGACCAAGCTCAAGATGGCCCTGGTCTCGCCGGGGCGCATCATCGGGATCAACTGGGGTCTCGGGCACCACGGCGAGGTGGACCCGGCGGGCGACTGGCGCGAGCTGCGCACGGCACCTGCGGGCACCGACGACTTCGACCTCGGCATGCTCTTGGAGCCGATGTACGTGCTGCTCGGCCGCAACTTCGAGCAGGCCGAGGGATCGTACGGCTTCGAGGAGTGCACGCAGGACGACGCCACCGCGGCGATCTTCGCCTCCGAGCCCCTCACCGAGGACGGCGAGGATTGGCTGCCGCTGGACTACGGCTCGATCATGTTCCTCACGAGGGAGGAGGGGCGCGTCACGCGCTCGGTGCGCGAGCTGAGCCTGCCGCCGGCGCCCTAGCCGCAGTCCCCGCAGCGGCCGAAGAGCTCGAGCGTGTGCGACACGTCGCTGAAGCCGTGCTCGGCGCTCACCTTGTCGGCCCAGCGCTCGACGGCCGGACCCTCGACCTCGACGGTCCGGGCGCAGTCGCGGCAGACGAGGTGGTGGTGGTGCCCGGTGCTGCACCGGCGGTAGACGATCTCGCCGTCGTCGGTGCGCAGGGAGTCCAGCGCCTCCTCGTCGACCATGGCCTGGAGGGTCCGGTAGACCGTCGCCAGACCGATCTTGTCGCCGCCGGCGACGAGGCTGGCATGGATCTCCTGGGCGGAGCGGAACTCGTCGGACCGGTCGACGTCGGCCTCGATCGCGGTGCGCTGCCGGGTGGGGCGGCGGGTGCGGGTGTCGGTCATCGGTGGCTCCCTTCGAGCTCGCTGTCGGTGTGGTCGGGGTCGTGCTCGTCCCAGTGGTCGCCGTGGCGGGCGTGCCGGTGGCCGTCGTGCAGGTAGTCGACGTGGTCTCCGTGGAGGACGACCTCGTGGCCGCACTCCTCCCAGTGCACGTGCTCGTGCGCCTCGGCGGTGTGGTGCCGGCGCCGGGCGAGCGCGCGAGCGGTCCCGCCGGCGGCGGCCGAGGTGACGAAGACGGCGATGGCGAGCAGCACGATCGTCGCGCCGGAGGGGGTGTCGGCGTAGAAGCTCGTGACGACGCCGCCGACGCTCGTGAGCATGCCGACGAGCACCGCCCACACCAGACCGCCGCGGAAGGATCGGCCGAGCTGCTGGCCGGTCGCATTGGGCAGGATCATCAGCGCGCTGATGAGCAGCAGGCCGATGACCCGCATCGAGATGACGACGGTGACACCGGTGAGCACGGCGAGCAGGATGTTGGTCGCGAGCACGGGCAGCCCGGAGGCGCGGGCGTACTCGTCGTCCTGGGCGACGGCGAAGAGCCGCTCGCGCAGCACGAGCACCGTGACGACGACGACGGCGGCGAGCACGGCGAACTGGACGAGGTCGCTCGGCGAGACGGTCGTCAGCGCGCCGAAGAGGTAGCCCTGCAGGTTGGACGCCGACCCTTCGGGTGCCTTGGCGATGATGACGACGCCGGCAGCCAGGCCGCCGTAGAACATCACCGCGAGCGCGAGGTCGCCCCCGGTGCGCCCGACGTGGCGCAGCACCTCGATGGCGACGGCGGCGACGACGACCACGACGAGGGCGGTGAGCACGGGGGAGGTACTCGTGAGCACCCCGATGCCGACGCCGGCGAGGGCGACGTGCCCCATGCCGTCACCGATGAGCGACATGCCGCGCTGGACGAGGAAGACCCCGACGAGCGGTGCCGATGCCCCGACGAGCAGGGCTGCGATGAGCGAGTTGCGCATGAACTCCAGGGCGAGCAGGTCGGTCACCGGGGTCCCCCCTTCGTCGTGATGATCGTCGTCGGCACGGTCGAAGGGGGTGCCGCCCCCTCGTCGGAGTGGTGCGTGTGCGCTTGCTCGCCGGCGGCGAGCTGCGCCGGCGCGCAGTCCTGCTGGATGCCGCCGCCGCGCACGACGACGGTGCGGGTGACGATGTCGGCGAGGGCGTCGAGCTCGTGGGTGACGATGACGAGGGTCGCGCCGCGCTCGACGAGGCGGCGCATCACGGCGACGAGCACGGCCTGGTGGCCGCGGTCGACGCCGGCGGTCGGCTCGTCCATGAGGAAGACGTCGGGCTGGCTCGCGATGGCGCGGGCGATGAGCACGCGGCGCTGCTGGCCACCGGAGAGCGTGGCGACGTCGTGGTCGGCGAGGTCGGCGAGGCCGACGACGGACAGGGCCCCGCGCACCGTCTCGCGGCTCGCCCCGTCGCGGATGCGCCACGGCGCCCACCACGGGGTGCGCACGGTGCGGCCCATGGTGACGATCTCGGCGGCCGTGGCCCGCACCGCCGAGGCGAGGGTGTGCCGCTGCGGCACGTAGCCGATGCCGGCGCGGGCGCCCGGGGTGCCGATGTCGTGCCCGAGCACCCGGGCCCGGCCACCGTGGAGGTCGGAGAGGCCGAGCAGCCCCTTGACGAGCGTCGACTTGCCGGCGCCGTTGGGGCCGAGCACGGCGACGACCTCACCGCGACGGACGGTGAGGTCGAGACCGCTGACGATGGTGCGGTCGTCGTAGCCGAAGGCGGCGCCCTCGAGCTCGATGACGGGTGCGGGGTCGGTCACGAGCACCCCTGGCCCTGCTGGACGGTCGCGAGGTTGCTGCGCATGACCGACAGGTAGTCGTCGCCGGCGGAGGCATCGGTCAGCCCCTCGAGCGGGTCGAGGACGGCGACCTCGGCGTCGGTGTCGCGGGCGATGGTGTCCGCGGTGTCCTGGGGCACGAGCGTCTCGGCGTACACAGTGGTGATCTTCTCGTCCTTGATGTGCTGGATGAGGTCGGCGAGCGCGGTCGGGCTGGGCTCGGCGCCGGGGGTCAGCCCGCTCACCGACTCCTGGTGGAAACCGTAGCGGTCGGCGAAGTAGGCGAAGGCCGAGTGCCCCGTCACCAGGTCGGTGCTCGTGCAGTCCTGGAGGCCCTCGGTCAGGTCCTCGTCGAGCTGCGTCAGCTGCTTCGAGAAGGCCTCGGCGTTGGCGCGGTAGTCCGCGGCGTGCTCCGGGTCGGCCTCGGCGAAGCGCTCGCCGATCGCGTCGACGACGTCGGCGTACCGCGTCGGGTCGAGCCAGAAGTGCGGGTCGGTGCCGCCATGATCATGTCCGGCGTGTCCCTCCTCGCCTTCCTCGTGGTCGTGCCCCTCGTGCTCGTCGCTCTCGATGTCGAGCCGGGCGAAGGGGGAGACGTCCATCGCGCTGTCGCCGGCCTCGGCGGCGGCGTCGTCGACCGACGGCTGGAAGTCCGCCAGGTAGACGAGGGCGTCGGCCTTGGTCGCCTCGAGGACCTGCTTGGGGGTCAGCTCGAGGTCGTGCGGCTCGGCGCCGGGCTTGGTGAGGTTGGTGACCTCGACGTGCTCGCCGCCGACCTGCTCGGCCGCGTGCTGGAGGGGGTAGAAGCTCGTCGCGACGGACAGGCGCCCGTCACTGCCGCTGCCCCCGTCATCGCCGGTAGCGCAGCCGGTGACGGCGAGGATCGCGGCGGAGACGAGGAGCGGGAGGCGGTGGCGCATCTTCATGAGAACGATTCTCAGTGAAGGTGAGAACCGTTGTCAAACCCGCTCAGCGGGGGAAGATCTTGATGACCGTCAGGCCGAGGACGAGCACGATGACGGCGACCCGCATGAGCACCTCGCTGCGGGTGAGGCGGGGCCAGCTCAGCGCGAGCATCCACACGAGGAAGAGCACGACGAGGCCGAGCGGGATCGCGCCCCAGGGGCCGAGGAAGGACCCGACGAGCACGAGGAGGAAGACCACGGCGATCGGGACCAGCGGGGGCAGCCGCGCGATGAGACGGGTCAGGGGCAGGCTCGCCCGCTCGACGGCGTTGGTCGCGACGGGCTCGGGGCGGGGCTGGGGACTGCTGGGCACCCCCACAGGGTAAGCGGGCCGATGCGGCCCCACGCCACCGCGGCGGATAACCTCTCCCACATGGCCAAGCAGACCTCCACCGTGGACACCGTCGTCAACCTGTGCAAGCGCAGGGGCTTCGTCTTCCCCTGCGGCGAGATCTACGGCGGGACGCGCTCCGCGTGGGACTACGGACCCCTCGGCGTCGAGCTGAAGGAAAACATCAAGCGCCAGTGGTGGAAGTCGATGGTCACCGGCCGCGACGACGTCGTCGGTCTCGACTCCTCGATCATCCTGCCGCGTGAGACCTGGGTCGCCTCGGGTCACGTCGGCACCTTCAGCGACCCGCTGACCGAGTGCCTCAACTGCCACAAGCGCCACCGCCAGGACCACCTCCAGGAGGCCGTGGCAGACAAGGCGGCGAAGAAGGGGGAGGAGGTCGACCCCGACAGCATCCCCATGAGCGAGATCGTCTGCCCCGACTGCGGCACCCGCGGTCAGTGGACCGAGGCCCGCGAGTTCAACATGATGCTCAAGACCTACCTCGGCGTCATCGAGGACGAGTCCGGGCTGCACTACCTGCGCCCGGAGACCGCGCAGGGCATCTTCATCAACTTCAACAACGTCCTGCAGACCTCGCGCAAGAAGCCGCCCTTCGGCATCGCGCAGACGGGCAAGTCCTTCCGCAACGAGATCACGCCGGGCAACTTCATCTTCCGCACCCGTGAGTTCGAGCAGATGGAGATGGAGTTCTTCGTCAAGCCGGGCGAGGACGAGGACTGGCACCAGTACTGGATCGACGAGCGCACCCGCTGGTACACCGACCTCGGCATCAACCCCGACAACCTGCGCCACTACGAGCACGCGCAAGAAAAGCTCAGCCACTACTCCAAGCGCACCGTCGACATCGAGTACCGCTTCAACTTCGCCGGCAGCGAGTGGGGTGAGCTCGAGGGCATCGCCAACCGCACCGACTTCGACCTGACGAGCCACAGCAAGCACTCGGGCACCGACCTCGTCTTCTACGACCAGGCCAACAACGAGCGCTACACCCCCTACGTCATCGAGCCGGCGGCCGGCCTCTCCCGCTCGATCATGACCTTCCTCGTCGACGCCTACGCCGAGGACGAGGCCCCCAACGCCAAGGGTGGGGTGGACAAGCGCACCGTCCTGCGGCTCGACCACCGGCTGGCGCCGGTCAAGGCGGCCGTGCTGCCCCTGTCGCGCAATGCCGACCTCTCGCCCAAGGCCCGCGACCTCGCCGCCCAGCTGCGCAAGAACTGGAATGTCGACTTCGACGACGCGCAGGCGATCGGCAAGCGCTACCGCCGTCAGGACGAGATCGGCACCCCGTACTGCATCACCGTCGACTTCGACACCCTCGAGGACAACGCGGTGACGATCCGCGAGCGGGACTCGATGGCCCAGGAGCGGGTCTCGATCGACCAGGTCGAGGCCTGGCTCGCGCCCAAGCTGCTCGGGTCCTGATCCCGTGAGCGGGTCGGCCCGGCCGATCCGGCTGCTCCTCGTCCACGGCAGCCGCCTCAACGCGGCGGCCTGGCTCCCGCTCGAGGAGGCCCTGCTCGGGCGGATCGTCTGCGACCACGTCGACCTGCCCGGTCACGGCACCCGCAGCGACGTCCCCTTCACGATGGAGGCGGCACTCGAGGTCGTCGGCGCCGGAGTCGCCGACCTCGACCCGTCGCAGCACCGTGTCGTCGTCGCCGGCCACAGCCTCGGCGGGTACGTCGCGATGGAGTGGGCCGCGCGGCACCACATGGTCATCGCCGGTCTCGTGCTCATGGGCTCGACGGCCCAGCCGAGCTCACGCCTGGCCGGGATCTACCGCGCCTTCGGCAGCGCGCTGCGCGCCGGGCTCGAGGACGAGCGTCGTGCCGACCGGCTGGGGGAGACCGATGCCGCCTCCCTGCGCCGCATCATCGGCGCGCGCACGGCGACCGGCGTGATCGATCGGGGCCCCGGGCTCAAGGCGATCCCCGATGCCTGGGACGCGGTCATCGACGGCGTCGACCTGCGGTCCCTGACGCACGTCGACGTGCCGATCCTCGCGATCAACGGTGAGTTCGACCAGTTCCGGGTCGGCGAAGGGAGGGCCCGTCGCCTCCGGCAGGACCTCGAGATCGTCCACGTGCCCGGCGCCACCCACTTCGCGCCGATGACCCACCCGCTGCCCGTGGCCCGGGCGATCGCGGAGTTCGTCTCCGGCCTGCCGGCCTGAGTCGCCACCCCAAAGGACCGCATTTCCCTAGGGAAATGCGGCCCTTTCGGTCGCCACTGCGCATTTCCCTAGGGAAATGCGGAGGGCGGGATCAGGCGCCCGTCGCCACCGGGCGGCTCGGGTCGGTGATCCACTCGCTCCAGCTGCCGACGTAGACGTCGGCGTCGACGCCCGCCTCGTGCAGGGCCAGGGCGGTGTGGGCGGCGGTGATGCCGGAGCCGCAGTACGTGCCGACGACGGTCACCTCGTCGATGCCCTCGCGGGCAAACCGCTCGCGCAGCTCGCGGGCCGGCCGCAGCCGCCCGTCGGGCTGGACGAGGTCGCTCATCGGGACGTTGACCGCGCCGGGGATGTGGCCGGCGACCGGGTCGATCGGCTCGGCCTCGCCGCGGTACCGCTCCGGCGAGCGCGCGTCGACGAGCACGCCGAGCTTGGCCGTGGCGACGGCGTCCTCGGCGTCGAGCTCGACGAGGTGGTCGGCCTCGAGGTGGATCTCGCCCTCCTCGGGAGCCGCCGGCTGGGTGACGACCGGGCCACCTGCTGCCCGCCACGCCGCGAGACCACCGTCGAGGACGCGCACGTCCTCGACGCCGGCCCAGCGCAGCACCCACCAGGCGCGAGCGGCGCCCAGGGAGGTGCCTTGGTCGTAGACGACGACGCGGGAGTCGTCGCCGAGGCCGGCCGTGCGCAGTCCGGCCTGCAGCGTCGCCACGTCGGGCAGGGGGTGTCGTCCCCCTTCGCCGGCGGGGCCGGCCAGGACCGTGTCGACGTCGACGAAGGGAGCGCCCGGCAGGTGGCCCTCGGTGTACAGACGGGGACCGTCGCCGGTCAGGGTGTACTGGACGTCGAGGACGACGAGGTCCTCGTCGTCGATCTCGTGCAGCAGGTCGGCGGCGTTGATCAGGGCGGTCATGCGGGCTCCTCGGGGTCATGGGGCAGGGTCTGGATCGGGACCTCGTAGTCACCGAAGTCGTCGTAGGCGCGCGGGTCCTCGCGCGGCTCGATGTGGATCGTCACCGTGAGGTCGTCGAACTCCTCCGCGAGTGCGTGCTCGATCTCCTCGACGGTGTCGTGGGCGCGGCGCACGGACCAGGCGCCGGGGACGAGGACGTGCATGTCGGCGAAGGAGAGGTGACCGGCTCCCCGGGTGCGCAGGCCGTGGATGTCGACCTCGTCGGTGCGGTGCCGGGCGAGTGCATCGGCGATGCGGGCGTTGACCTGCGGGTCGAGCGCCTCGTCCATGAGGCCGCGGCCGGACTCGGAGACGAGCCTCCACCCGGTCCAGATGATGTTGGCCCCGACGAGCAGCGCGACGACGGGGTCGAGCCAGTCGAGGCCGGTGAGCACGACGAGGAGCACGCCGACGACGACGCCCACGGAGGTCCACACGTCGGTGAGCAGGTGCTGGCCGTCGGCCCGCAGGGTGATCGAGCGGTGACGGCGGCCGGCACGTAGCAGGACCCACGCCACCGCGCCGTTGACGACGGAGGCGACGACCGAGATCGCCAGACCCACGCCAGCCCGCTCCACGGGTTGCGGGTCGAGCAGGCGCCCGATCGACTGCCAGATGATGAAGGAGGCGGCGACGAAGATCATCGCGCCCTCGATCGCCGCGGAGAAGTACTCCGCCTTGCTGTGACCGAAGTGGTGGTTGTCGTCCGCCGCCCGGGCGGCGACGCGCAGGGCGACGAGCGCCGCGACCGCCGCGACGAGGTTGACGATCGACTCGGCGGCGTCGGCGAGCAGGCCGACCGAGCCGGTGACCCACCAGGCGCCGGTCTTCATCGTGATCGTCGCGAGGGCAGCGGCGATCGACAGCCAGGCGTACCTCTCCAGGTGGGTGCGCGGGGTGGGGCTCACGTCAGGGTCCCGACGAGCACGACGAGGAGGACTGCGGGTGCGAGCACCAGGGCCAGGACGATCCACCCCATCGGTCGGCCGAGGTTGAGCGTCGTGCCGAGGCCGACGGCCTTGCTGACGAAGACGTCGGGGTCCTCGGCGTTCACGTACACGAGACCGCCGAGTCGCCAGTGGTCCCGGTCGGGGGAGTCGGCGAGCTCCGTGCGCGCGACCCGCAGGCTGACGACGACGAGCCACACCGTGGTGGCCAGGACGAGGACGAGGAAGGCCCAGAAGCCCCACGCCGCGGGCGTGCCATCGGCAGCGAGGTACTGCTGGATCGACATCAGGGCGATGCCACCACCGATCGCGCACCCGAGGGCGGCCAGCGGGGTGCGCAGGCGGGCCGCCCGGTCGGGGAGGGCGAGCGTCATGGCGGTGACGACCAGTCCGCTCAGCTGCCCCACGACGACGGGGCCGAGCACCGCACCCCGCGACCTGGGGGAGAACCGGTCCGCCCGGCCACCGAGCCCGAAGTGGGTCGGGTACGGGTCCGGCAGGTCCGCGAACCGGGCAACCGCGACGACGACGGCGACCACTCCGAGGGCCAGGCACAGCAGCGCCCAGCCGATGACGGGGCGGTACCCGGGGGTGATCGGAGCCATGACCACGATTGTCCCTGCCGGCCCCGCCGGTGCGACACTGGGAGGTGCGATGACGACCTCCGCCCTTGCCCAGACCACCCCGGCGACCCCGGGGGAGCGCGTGCTGCCTCCCCTTCGCATCGGCCGGCACGTCATCGACTCGCCGGTCGTCCTCGCGCCGATGGCCGGCATCACCAACCGCGCCTTCCGCCGGCTGTGCCGCGAAGCCGGTGACGCGGGACTCGCCGCGAGCGGCCTCACCGGCGCGAGCAGCCTCTACGTCAACGAGATGGTCACCTCGCGCGCGCTCGTCGAGCGCACCCCCGAGTCGATGCGTCTCATCGAGCACGACGGGGACGAGCGCCCGCGGAGCGTGCAGCTCTACAGCGTCGACCCGGCGACGACCGCCGCCGCCGTGCGGATGCTCGTCACCGAGGACCGCGCGGACCACATCGACCTCAACTTCGGCTGCCCGGTGCCCAAGGTGACCCGCAAGGGCGGCGGCGCCGCCCTGCCGTGGAAGCGCGACCTCTTCCGGGCCATCGTCTCCGCCGCGGTCACCGAGGGGGCGAAGGGGGAGGTCCCCGTCACCGTCAAGATGCGCAAGGGCATCGACGACGAGCACCTCACCTACCTCGAGGCCGCGACGGCCGCCGTGGAGGAGGGCGTCGCCGCCGTCGCGCTGCACGGCCGTACCGCCTCGCAGGCCTACTCCGGGCAGGCCGACTGGTCGGCGATCAAGCTGCTCAAGGAGACGGTCACGTCGGTGCCCGTCCTCGGCAACGGCGACATCTGGTCGGCCGAGGACGCCCTGCGCATGGTCGAGGAGACCGGCTGCGACGGCGTCGTCGTCGGTCGCGGCTGCCTCGGCCGTCCCTGGCTCTTCGCCGACCTGTCCGCGGCCTTCGCCGGTGCGCAGGTGCGGGTGCGCCCGACCCTGGGCGAGGTGACCGCCACCCTGCGACGCCACGCGGAGCTGCTCACCGACTTCTACGGGGGCGACGAGCTGCGCGCCTGCCGCGACATCCGCAAGCACATCGCGTGGTACCTCAAGGGCTTCCCGGCCGGCTCGACCGTGCGCAACCAGCTTGCGCTCGTCGACTCGCTCGCCGCCCTCGACCGGCTCATCGAGACGATGGACGCGTCCAGCCCGTGGCCCGGTGACGCCGCGGAGGGTCAGCGTGGTCGCGCCGGGTCCTCCCGGGTCGTCGCGCTCCCGGAGAACTGGCTGGCCTCGCAGGACCTCGACGAGGCCCAGCGCGCCCAGGTCGCTGCCGCCGAGCAGTCGGTCGCCGACGGCGGCTGAGCCCCAGGTGCGCATAGGCTCACAGTCGTGAGCAACCTCAGCGATCGCGAGCGTTGGGTCTCCGAGGACCCGGTGCACAAGCGCGCCGACCGGGACGACTTCGCCCGGGACCGCGGCCGCCTCATCCACTCTGCTGCGCTGCGGCGCCTGTCGGCGAAGACCCAGGTCCTGGGGCCGGGCAGCGACGACTTCGTGCGCAACCGACTCACACACAGCCTCGAGGTGGCCCAGATCGGCCGGGAGTTCGGTGGCGCACTGGGGTGCCGCGCCGACGTCGTCGAGGTGGCCTGCCTCGCGCACGACCTGGGGCATCCTCCCTTCGGCCACAACGGCGAGACGGCCCTCGACGAGGTCGCGGCCGACATCGGCGGCTTCGAGGGCAATGCGCAGACCCTGCGCATCCTCACCCGCCTCGAGCCCAAGCGGGTCCACCCAGACGGCCGCCCGGCCGGGCTCAACCTCACCCGTGCCAGCCTCGACGCGGCGACCAAGTACCCGTGGCGCCGCGGTCGTGGCCCCGTGCCCACCCCCAAGTTCGGGGTGTACGAGGACGATCTGCCGGTCTTCGACTGGATGCGTGCTGGGAGCCCCGGCGGCTTCGTGCGCTGCCTCGAGGCCGATGTCATGGACTGGTCCGACGACGTCGCCTACTCGGTGCACGACGTGGAGGACGCAGTCGCCTCGAGGCGGCTCGACCTGCGGCGGCTGCGCGACGCGGCCGACACCGACGACGTCCTCGACACCGCGGTGCGGCACTTCGCCGCCGACCTCGGCCGTGACGCCGTCGGTGAGGGTCTCGAGCGGATCCTCGCGACCGGCGCGGTCCCCGAGCGGCACGACGGGTCGCGGGTCGACCTCGCAGCGCTCAAGGACATGACCTCGCGGCTCATCGGTCGTTTCGTCCACGCCGCCGAGCAGGCGACGCGGGCCGTCCACGGCCCGGGGGACCTCGGGCGCTACGACGCCCGACTCGTCGTGCCGGACGACTCGCGGGCCGAGGTGGCGGTGCTCAAGGCGGTGGCCGCCCACTTCGTCATGTTCTCCGGCGAGCGCGACGGCGAGTACGCCCACCAGCGGGCCGTCGTCGCTGACCTGGTCTCGTGGTTCGCGGCCGACCCCGAGGGCCGGCTCGACGCCGACCTCAGCGCGGACCTGGCCCTCGCCGCGGACGACACGGCTCGGCTGCGGGTCGTCGTCGACCAGGTCGCCGGCCTGACCGACGTGCGCGCGCTCGCCCTGCACGCGGCCCACTGCTGACGAGCGGCCGCCCTCGGCCTGGGGCGGCTGCTGTCGGACGGGCCACCTAGACTCGACGGCACCCGGGTCGAGCGTGTGAGGTGAGCAGTGGCGGGACGGATCCGCGCGGAGGACGTGCAGGCGGTCAAGGAGCGCTCCTCGATCACCGATGTCGTCCGTGAGCACGTCTCGCTGCGCCCCGCCGGCATCGGGTCGATGAAGGGCCTGTGCCCCTTCCACGACGAAAAGACGCCGAGCTTCACCGTGCGCGAGACCGTCGGTGCCTACCACTGCTTCGGCTGTGGCGAGGGCGGCGACGTCATCTCCTTCGTGCAAAAGCTCGACCACCTGACCTTCGCCGAGGCCGTCGAGCGGCTCGCCGGCAAGCTCGGCATGGAGCTGCGCTACGACGAAGGGGGCGGCCCCCGTGACGGCGTCGGGCTCGGCAAGCGGTCGCGGCTGCTCGAGGCCCACCGCGTGGCCGCGGAGTACTACCACTCCCGTCTCCTCGAGACGCCCGAGGCGCGCATCGGGCGCGACTTCCTGCGCGAGCGGGGCTTCGCCTCGCCGGAGGCCAAGCTCTTCGGCATCGGCTACGCACCGCGCGGTGGCGAGGAGCTCGCCCGGCACCTGCGGGCCAAGGGGTTCACCGACGAGGAGCTGACCGTCGGCGGTCTGTGCGGTCGTGGCTCGCGCGGGCTCTACGACCGCTTCCGCGGACGGCTCATCTGGCCGATACGCGACATCACCGGCGACACGATCGGCTTCGGCGCGCGCCGGCTGTGGGACAACGACCGCATCGCGGCGAAGTACCTCAACACGACCGAGACGCCGATCTACAAGAAGTCCACCGTCCTCTACGGGCTCGACCTGGCCAAAAAGGCGATCCGTGACGAGCGCCAGGTCGTCGTCGTCGAGGGCTACACCGACGTCATGGCGGCGCACCTGTCGGGGGTCGAGGGGGCGGTCGCGACGTGCGGCACGGCCTTCGGCGAGGACCACATCAAGGTCATCCGGCGGATCGTCCGTGACGAGGCCGACCTCGCCCCGGCCAAGGTGGTCTTCACCTTCGACGGTGATGCCGCGGGGCAGAAGGCGGCGATGAAGGCCTACGCCCAGGACGACAAGTGGGCCAGCCAGAGCTTCGTGGCCGTGGCCCGGGAGGGCATGGACCCCTGCGATCTGCGGCTGCGCGAGGGGGACCTCGCGGTGCGTGAGCTGGTCGCCGACGCCGTCCCGATGTTCGAGTTCGCGGTCCGCACGACCTTGGCGCGCTTCGACCTCGACACCGCCGAGGGGCGGGTGCGGGGCATGGGTGCCGTCGCCCCGATCATCAACAGCATCCGTGACTCCTCCCTGCGGCCGGAGTACGTCCGGACCGTCGCCGGCTGGGTCGGCGTCGAGGTCGAGCAGATGCGCGACGCGGTGAGCCGCGCCGGTCGCATCCAGGCGCGTGAGGAGGCGAAGGGGGAGGCCCGCCACGGCGAGGTCGAGTCACCCGAGCCGACGGCCGGGGAGGCCGCCTCCGGGGTACCGAGCCCGGACCTGCGCGACCCGATCGTCCTGGCCGAGCGCCAGCTGCTCCAGTCGATGCTCCAGCACCCCTCGCTCTTCACCCCGGCGGACCTCGACGCCGTCGAGCCCGAGGGTTTCGTCGCGCCGGCGCACCGCGCGGTCTTCGACGCGGTGCGCGAGGTGGGGCCGCTGCGCGAGTCCGAGAGCCTGTCGGCGTGGCACGCGCGGATCGACGAGGCGACGCCCTTGGCCGTCTCCTCGCTCGTCGCCGAGCTGTCGGTCGCGCCGCTGCCGGTGGTCCACGACCCGTCGACAGGGATGCCGCCGCCGCACTACACCCGCTCGCTCCTCGTGCGCGTGCGGGAGGTCGCCGTCGGCCGGCGCATCTCCGACGGCATGGCGCAGATGCGCCGCCTGGCCGCCGACCCGACGGCCGACCAGGCGTTGCTGCGCGAGCTGTCGCTGAGCCTGCAGTCCCTCGAGCGCGAGCGGGCCGCCCTGCGCGAAGGAGTCCAGTGATGGCCCTGTGGAGCCGCCTACCGCGAGCCCGGGCCGTGCCCGTGCCCGAGGGGCTGACGACGCTCGCGGGGGAGAGGGTCCTCGCGACGGCCGCGACTGCCGACGAGGAGGTCGTGGTCATCACGACCCAGCGGTTGGTCGTCCCCGGCGGAGACCTCGACGAAGGGCGTCCCTGGCACCTCGTCGACCGCGGCCGCTGGGACCCCGACACCGACGTCCTGTCCGTCACCTGGGTCGACGGATCGCCTGCCGGGCGGTGGCGGCTCACCCGGCCCGGGGGAGTGCCGGACCTCTTCCGAGAGCGCGTGCAGGCGAGCATCGTCCTCGTCGAGGAGGTCGCTCTCGACCGCACCCGCCGCGCGCGGGTCGTGCTGCGTCGTGACCTCGCCTCCGACGTGGTGCTGGCCCAGACGATCGTCGGACGCGGGTGCGACCCCGACGACCCGGAGCTCGTCGCGGCGACGGAGGCGGTCGCCGACCGGCTCGCGGAGCAGGTGGGCCGGCAGGCCTGACCGGTGCGCCCGGCCGTCCGAGGGCTGACCGGGTCTCGATCGCCGGGGGTGCCCTTCCTATGGTGGGGACATGACGCGTGATGCCCTGCCCGTCCTCGACCTGGCCGACCTCGACGCAGGTCCCGAGGCGCAGGAGCGATTCCGGGAGCAGCTGCGGGTCGCGACGCACGAGGTCGGCTTCTTCCACCTGCGCCACGGCATCGACCGCGCGGTCGTCGACGAGCTCTTCGACACCGGTCGGGCCTTCTTCGCCCTCCCGGAGGAGGACAAGCGGGCGATCGAGATGACCCACAGCCCCCACTTCCGTGGATGGACGCGGCTGGGCGGCGAGCTCACCCAGGGGCAGGTCGACTACCGCGAGCAGATCGACATCGGCCCCGAGATGCCCGAGCGGACCGTCGTCGACCCGCCCTACCTGCGGCTCGACGGGCCCAACCAGTGGCCCGCCGCGCTGCCGCAGCTGCGCACCGTCATCGAGGCGTGGACCGAGCGGCTCGGCATCATCGGCCGCCGGCTGATGTCGCAGTGGGCGCTTGCGCTCGGCGCGCCCGCCGACCACTTCGACGCGACCTTCGACGACGCGTCGACGCTGCTGAAGATCGTGCGCTATCCCGGCACCGTCGAGACCTCCCAGGGCGTCGGCGACCACAAGGACCCCGGCTTCCTCACCCTGCTCCTCATCGAGCCCGGCCAGGGCGGCCTGCAGGTGCAGACCGACGACGGGTGGATCGACGTGCCGCCCACCGACGACTGCTTCGTCGTCAACATCGGCGAGCTCATGGAGGCGGTGACCGACGGCTACCTGCAGGCGACCTCCCACCGGGTCACCGCGCCCGCGCTCGGGACCGAGCGGCTGTCGATCCCCTTCTTCTTCAACCCCGGTCTCGCGGCCGAGGTGCCGGTCGTCCCCCTTCGTCCCGAGTACGCGGAGCGCGCTCGCGGGGTCACCCAGGACGCCTCCAACGTCATCTCCGCGCGCTACGGGGACAACCTGCTCAAGGCGCGGCTGCGGGCCCACCCCGACGTCGCGGCCCGGCACCACGCCGACCTGCTGGCGGGCGAGGGCTGATCGACCCCCTCGTTTTCGTATCCGCGCCACCTTCTTGCTATGGTGGCGCAGCGCTTCGGCGCGATCCCCTATAGCTCAATTGGCAGAGCATTCGACTGTTAATCGGAGGGTTCTTGGTTCGAGTCCAAGTGGGGGAGCCCCAGACGAAGGCCCGCGGTCCGATCGGACCGCGGGCCTTCGGCGTGCCGGGGCGGGCTCAGCTCGACGTCGGGGTCGACCCGTCGCTCGAGGTGGTCGACGGACGAGGCTCCGGGCAGGCCTGCAGCTTCGGCGGGGTGAGGGTCCGGCGGGGGAGCGTAGAGCTCGTGCCGAGGTTGCTGCGGACCGCGCGCTTCCACGCCCCGGTCTCGACCATGTCGGCCAACGCATCGTTGACGTCCTCGCACAGGTCCGTGTCGTCGCGGCGCATCGCCACACCCCAGCGCTCCGTGGTGAAGGTCGTGCTGCTCGTGCGGAGCACGTCGGGCGCGGACGACTCCCGGGCGTAGCCGGAGAGCACGGCGGCGTCCGCCGTCACGGCGTTGACCTTGCTCTCCTTGAGCAGGTCCACGCAGTCCGACAGACGAGGCTGAACCGTCAGGTGCAGGCCGGGGTGGTTGTCGACGAGCTCCTCGGTCGAGGTCGAGCCCTGCACGCTGCACACGGTGAAACCGGGGAGCTGCTCGGGCGTGCGGATCCGACTGCGGGAGCGCACGAGCAGCCCCTGACCGGTGGACAGGTAGGGCCCGGCAAAGGTCACGTCGTCGGACCGGTCCGGGGTGATCGAGTAGGCCGCGAGCACGAGGTCGGCCTGCCCGGTCGCGAGCAGGGTCTCGCGCTGTTCGGTGACCGCCTCGACGAAGCTGATCCGGGTCACGCCGATGTAGCGCGCGACGTAGCGGGCCACGTCGACGTCGAGCCCGCTGTAGGTGTCGCCCTCGCGCAGCCCGACCCCCGGCTGGTCGAAGGTGATGGCCACCCGCAGCGAGCTCGGCGCGTCGGTCTGGTGGAGCGCGGACGTCTGGCTCGTCGTGGGGGCCGGGGTGGAGGTCGACCCCGGGCTCGCGCTGGTGGTGCCGGTCGGCTCGACGTCGACGGGGCGGACGCAGCCCGTCACCAGGGCAGCGGTGATCGCGGCCGAGGCCAGCACGGCGGTGCGGCGCACATCTACCCCCTTCGTCGGACGGCTCCATCCTCGCAGGCCCGCGCACTGGATCGGGTGGGAGCCCGCCGCAGGGACATCATCGGGGAAGTGGCACCTCCACGAACTGGGGACGGTACCGCAGCGGGTCGGCGGCGACCCGCTCGCTGTTGGTGTCGTTGGTGCTGTACGAGGCGACGACGCTGCCCTCCTTCGGGAAGAGGGTCGGGTGGGCCAGAGGCATGTAGCGCACCTGGCCGGTCCCGCCCTTCGGGATCCTCTTGACCGCGGTGCCCGAGGACCAGAGGCCGGTCGGGGAGTCAGCGCTCCACACGGTGATGTCGCTGCCGAGCAGGTCGTTGCGCTTGCTGAGCGCGTACCACCGGTCGCCCTGGGTGAAGACGCTCAACGTCTGCGAGACCCCGTCCTTGGCGGGGATCATCTCGGTGGCGTCGTCCTCCTCGCGGGACCATTCCGAGCCGTCCCAGTAGCGCCAGCGGTCCTGGTCCAGGAAGTCGTCAGGTCGTACCCTCGCCACGCGAAGGGAGTAGCCCCACGCCTTGTCGGTGCCGGGGTTCGCGGTGCCGAAGACGTACAGCCACCGGTCGTCGCCACGCCCGGTGAGCGTGGTCGCCGCACCCCACGTCGGGTGGTCTCGGTCGTCTCTGTCCGGGCCGATGTCACGGCGCTCGAGGAGCTGTGGGGTCCCACCGATGGGCACGACGAAGACGGCGACGGACAGCCCGAGGTTCTCGAAGCCGAAGGCGTCCGAGCCGGTGGTGCGCACGCGTTGGGTCGTCACGTAGAGCAGGTCGTAGCCGGCGCGCTCGTCGACGACCGTCGACATGGGCCAGTACCCGACCGGGTTCTCGCCCGCGCCTGTCCGGTCAGGGATGAGGGCCCCGCCGCTCTCCGGAACGACGGCCCGGATGCACTTCTCGTCCGTGACGAGCATCGAGTTGCGGACGTAACCGGACCCCGTCACCCCGTCCTGCAGGGTGTCGCCGAAGAGCCAGGCACGCCGGCCGTCCTGAAGCAGGGCGTCGGCGCCGACGTCACCCCCGCGGAAGTCATCGGTGCCGCGCATCGCGGCGATCCGGTTGAGATCGGCGACCGACGTCACGCTGTCTGACCTCACACAGTCCGCGCTGGCGGCGAGCGAGGCGAGCCGCGGTGCAGCGGAGACCTCGGCGCGTGGCACGACGAAGGAGAGCACGAGCATCGCCGCCGTGAGCGGAGCGACGACCCCGAGTACCCGGATGCGCCAGCCATTCATCCCACCGATGTGGCGCATCCCGTCGTCGTCGACCGGGGAGGGCACCTCCTGGCGCCGGCGCACGACCCGGGCGAGGAGGATGACGAGCGGTGCGGTGACGAGCCACACGAGGACCACGGCGGACGGCTCCGGCGCGAGCCGCCCGTGGAGGCTCAGCTCGGTCGCGGTCTCGAGCCCGGCTCCGGGCAGCCCGAGGGTCGCGATGCTGGACCAGGGTTCGCCGACGAGGTAGCGGTCCACGCGGGTGAGCACGGGTGCGCCCGTGGCGAAGAAGGCGACGACGGCCAGCCCGAGGCCAGCCCACCCGAAGAGCGCCTCGAGCGCGAGCGCGGTCGCCGCGCTCGCCCCGGCCACCGTGGCCGGTACGAGCACCACGGCCCACGTGTCGCCGCGCAGCGCGAGCACCCCGATGACGGCGCCGCCGAGGGCCGACAGGACGCCGACGACCAGGAGGCGTCGTAGCCCCTGCCGCAGGCCGCTGGCCACCGGCCCCGCACGCAGGCTCGTGCCCACGGCGACGAGGAAGCCGAGGAGCAGGGCGAGAGCGACGGCGAGGCGGGCCGCCTCTCGTCGCTCGTCCGCGTCGGCCGACCCGACGGTCTCGACGGAGACCTCCCGGTTGATGCGCTGCTCGCTTCGCTCGACGCGGTCACGGATGGCGTCGTCGAGGACGTCGTCGTTGGCCGAGGCCAGGAGCAGTCGGTCCGTCGACCCGTCGAGATCGACCACGAGGGCCGCCCGTGAGGACCCGTCGGCCAAGGCTGCCCGTGCCGCGTCCTCGTCGGCCACGGCACGCAGGTCGACGGGTCGGCCCGGCAGCGCGTCGTAGTGCCGGGCCACGCTCTCCGCCACGACAGGATCAGCGGCGACGACCGCGGGCACGGCGTGCGGCTCCAGATCGTCGGAGCCGGTGATGATGTAGGCGGCCCACGCGATCTCGCCGATCACGACGACGGCCAGGAGCACGGCGACAGCTGGAGGCAGCACCTGCCGCCAGCCCGGACGGACGGGATCGGTGGAACTCATCGCTTCTCCTGAGAAGTCCTGCGCCGCGGGTGATGGGGAGCCGGACGACGTCGGTCGTATGGATCGCCCCGGGCAGCGTAGTGCGCAGCGCCGACTTCTGGTCCGTCGTGCACCACTGTGCTGGAATCCACTCGGTGGGGCGACTGGGGCTTGAACCCAGGACCGACGGATTATGAGATGTGCCGGACCCCCTAGGGCGTGTTGATCAAGAAGGTGCGGGGTGGCCAGCCGCCGTGAGTTGCGCGGGAGAATGGGCGTGTGAAGATCCAGGTGCTGCATATCGAGGATTGCCCGAATTGGCAGGAGGCGGGCGATCGAGTACGGCTGGTGCTCGACTCGATCGGACGGGGCGATGTTCCGGTGGAGTTCGTGTTGATCCGCACCGAGGCTGAGGCGGTGAGCTCTGGTTTCGCGGGCTCGCCCACGATTCTTCTGGACGGTCAGGACTTGTTCCCGTCCCAGGGGAACACTGCCGACTTGGCGTGCAGGGTCTATCTGACCGAGCGCGGCTTTGCGGGTGCGCCGACGGTGGGACAGCTTGAGCGCACGCTGCAGGAGCGCGAAGCGCTCAGCGGAGATCGGTCTTGATCCAGATCAGCGCCGCGGCGAGGCTGACGGCGGCTCGGTAGTTGCGGGCGAGTTTGTCCGAGCGCATCGCGATGCCGCGCCACTGCTTGAGACGGTTGAAGCAGCGTTCTACGACGTTGCGTCCCTTGTAGCGTTCCTTCTGCTTGTCGCCGAAAGCGATCGGCCGGCCCGGCTTCTTGCGGCGGTGCGCGATCTGGTCGTCCCGCTCGGGGATGGTCGCCGCGATCCTCCGGTCGCGGAGCCAGGCGCGGTTCGCCCTTGAGGGGTACCCCTTGTCGGCGAGCACCCGGTCGGGGTGGGTGCGGGGGCGGCCCTTCCCGTCGCGGGGAACGCGGATGTTCTCCAGCACCGCGCTCATCATCGTGGTGTCGTTGATGTTCCCGGCGGTGATCATCATGCTCAGCGGCCGGCCGCGGCCGTCGCAGACCAGGTGCAGTTTGGTCGTCAGCCCGCCGCGGGAGCGTCCGATCCCGTGATCAGGCGGCTCGGACCACGGATTCTTGTGATTCGGCACAGCCCCCTGTGTCCCGGGCGAGGGTCGCGCCGTGCTGATGCACGCGCGCGATCGTGGAGTCGATCGAGACGACCCAGTCGATTTCCCCAGCGGCGTCGGCCTGCTTCTGCACCTCGGTGAGCAGCTTCTGCCAGGTGCCGTCCCCGGCCCACCGGTTGAACCGCTTGTAGATCGAGTTCCACTTCCCGAACCGTTCCGGAACGTCACGCCACGGCGCACCGGTCCGGTACTTCCACGCCATCCCCTCGATAGCGAGCCGGTGATCCGTCCACGGCCGCGACCGACCGGTCACCGTCGGCATCAACGGCTCCATCACGGCCCACACCTCGTCAGAGATCTCCTGTCGCGTCACCGTTCAAGACTCACCCACCGAGGAGCGGAACCTCTTGATCAACACGCCCTAGAGCGGGGGCGGGTCCAGGGTGAATATCCGCCATTTTCCGGGCTTCTTGCGTAGGCGAAGGTTGGCCGAATAGGGGGTCTCTTGGTTCTCGTGCGGGAAACTTTTACGGAAACATTTCGCCACCGGCTGCGCCTACGAGAATCGCTCGGCGGGCGGCTCGTAGAAGCGGGCCTACGGGCGGCCGAACCGCGTTGATGGCCGCCGCTGCGGCGAGCATGAGGAGCGGTTGCTTTTGTCTTGCCAGTAGCGGGCCAGTGGGCCATCCGGCGGCTAGATGATCGGTGACGCGCTCACGGCGTCGTCTCCGGGCTTGCTTGCGGACGCTGGGTCTCCGGTCCGTCCTGAGATGAGATGTCGGTCGAGGACAGGCTCGAGGCTGGCAGCGGCTCAGGAGTGACGTCGGCCTCCTGGCGAAGACGAGGCGGAGCGGCTGACCACGCCTTGACGTCTCCGAGCACCTCGGCATAGAAGGTGTCGATGCCGTCGAGAACCGAGTCGATGAACGCACCCCGGCCCCTGCCGCGCTTGCTGCCCATCGTGGCGCTCTGAGCCACCCGGAAGCTGCGGAGCTCGCGGGTGGGGTCCGTGACGAGGCATGTCGGATCCTCGCGGATCTTGCCCAGGAGCTCGGCCGCGCTCGAGGCGCGCGAGCGGGCGACGAAGGACTCGACCCGGACCCCGTCGGGGGCGTTCTTCAGTTGACGGGCCAGCCAGTTGACCCGCGTCGTCGGCCGGCCTTGCGCGGGGGCGCCCACGTCGACGTGGAAGGTCACCTGCTTCGCTCGCAGGTCAGCGGTCACGACGAGGTCGCCGACAGTGTCAGGCACGCGGATGGCGCCGGATAGCTGGCCGGTCTCCACGAGCGACTGCGCGAGGGCTGAGGCTCGGATACTCGGGTCGGCGAGCTCCTTGCGGGTCAGCACGGGCATCGCCTCGGTGCCCAGGCGGCGCCCCAGTGACAGACCGGCGAAGCGCAGCAAGGCGTCGAAGCGGGCCACCACGTCGGCGATGCCCTTGTCGGTGCCGCGAAGGGTGCCCGAGGTGACCGCGTCGCGCACCTGCGTCCAGGACTCACCCATGTCGCTGAACTCGAGGGCGCCGGACCGATTGTGCTCGAGGTACCGGATGAGCTCGCCAAGGATCCATGCCTGGTCCGGGTCGGCCACACCACGAAACTCCTTCTGGAGTACGGCGACGGCGAGTACCTGCGACCACGGCAGGTGGTGGAGCGCCACGGTGCGAAGCTTGCGCTTGTCGATCTTCGTCGGGTGCTGGCCGGCCATCGGCGGGATCTCGTTGCTGATCGTCACCACGGCGTCGAACTTCTGTTCGCGGGCGATGTCGAGATAGTTCTCGACCTGCTCAGTGGTCAGGGCGTTCGTGCCGGTCTTCACCTCGACGAGGGCCGTCCAGGAGCGGCTGCCTCGAGAGACACGGATGAGACCGTCGGGATAGAGGCGCTTCTCACCGAGCTCGAAAGGCACCTCGACGAAGGTCTCGAGCTTGCCAGCGGGCGCACCTAGCGGCTTGACGAGTGCCTTTCCGAACTCGTCAACGGCCGACATCACGGCGAGCAGAGCGGAGGTCGCTCGGCGCTCCTGCTCCTCGGCCCCGTTAATCCCAGAAGTGGGGATGAGTCGTGCTTCATGCCAGGACTGCTCAGCCACGCTGCTGCTCCTTCGCTCTTGTTCCGTGGTCGCACACTAGCGGCGAGCCCTCTCATCGCCGGGATGCCGACCGAGGTCACGGGGAGGAAGAGAGCGGCTGCGGCGCTGACGTCGCTCATGGATACTTCTGCCCGTGAACACAACTGAGGTTGAGACCCGGCGGCGAGGCAGTTGGGGATGGGGCGTAGCTGGGCTTGTTCTTGCTCTGGTCACTGTCGGAGCGGCGTACGGCCTGGCACGGTCAGCCCTCGGAATCGACGTGCAGATCCTCATCATCGCTGGCCTGCTGCTCGCCCTCGCGGTTCTCGCCTACCTGGCCTCGCGGGCTGGTCGCGCGGCCGCCTTCGTCGCGTTGGCGATCCTGCTGCCGTACCTCCTGGTGGGGGCGTACGCCTACGGCCAAGTTCAACGGTTGGCGAATGCGATTGAAGACGTCTTCGGGGAAGAGACGGTGGAGGTGCCCGAGGAGACCTATCCGGAGGACTACGTCCCGTTGGAGCCCAACCCTGACGCCACGGGCGCCGACCTAAACGACGACGGTATTCCCGACGACGCTTACGAAGGACAGGTCTGCATGTCGGAGTCGTCGGGTGAGGTCAACTCTGCACCATGAACGGCGGCGAGGTGGACGCGCGCTGACGTCGTCTTATGGCCCGGCGCGGCGGTCCAGCGCCAAGCGAGATCTGCGTGCTCACTCATCGTCTTCTAGCCCGAGAACGGCGAGCAAGTCCAGCGCTTCGTGCCGCTCGAGGAGCGTCCGGACGGCCCCACGGTCCTCGGCGGTGGCGGGTTCGATGATCTCCGCCAGAGCGAGCGTCATCTCCGCCCCCTCCTGCTCGCCCTGCTGCGCCTGCCGCGCGGCTGCCAGCGCGGCGCCCCTTCGCCTCAGTTAACTGGGCACCGAAGTCCCGGTTGACCTGGGTCCTGGTTCCCTCCGGCGCGGCGGCGAGGCGCGCCAGCCTCGGCTTCGCCGGGCGGTCAGGTGCGAGCCACCCGTCGGTAAGCACGAAGCCGCCCCAAACGCCCCACGCGCCCCGCGGCGACTGCTGCCGGGGGTGTCGTCGTGCTCCCGTGGAACCTCCTACGGAAACTTTACAGAAACTTCGGCGATTCTTGGGTCTGAGCTAGACGATCGGGAGGGCCAAGATCGTTGATATTCCGGCCCAAACTCGGGTGGGGCGACTGGGGCTTGAACCCAGGACCGACGGATTATGAGTCCGCTGCTCTGACCGACTGAGCTATCGCCCCTTCGCCCGAGGGCGACGGCGTGAGAGTACCCCGTGACGTCGGTGGTGCCCGATACGGGTGGGGCGTGGGTGAGGGGTGGTGCTCCTGTGCCCGATGGGGCAGAATGTTGGCACAACCACACATCGTGCGAGCAGCACACCCACGAGCGAGACCCGTGGCAGCAGCTCGATCCCATGGCAGTGCTTGGCGTTGGGGAAGACGTCCATCGCACTCAAGGAGGATCGAGATGTCTGCAGGTAAGCGTGTCAGCACCCGAGGTGTGGTGTTCATCCACAGCACCCCGACGGCCCTGTGCCCCCACATCACGTGGGCGCTCGAGTCCGTGCTGGATCAGGCTGTGTCACTGGACTGGATCGAGCAGCCTCTCGGCCGGTCGCTCAAGCGTGCCGAGTTTTCCTGGACCGGGGAGCCCGGTACCGGCGCCAAGCTCGCCTCTGCCCTTCGCGGCTGGGACAACGTGCGCTACGAGGTCACCGAGGAGCCCACGCCGGGTCTCGACGGCTCCCGCTGGAGCCACACGCCCACCCTCGGCATCCACCACGCGACGATCAGCGCCTCCGGCGACGTCGTCCTGCACGAAAACCGCCTGCGTGAGGTCATGACCCTCGCCCAGGGCGCGGGCGAGGCCGTCGAGGACATGCTCGGCGAGCTCCTCGGCGACGCCTGGGACGCCGAGCTCGAGCCCTTCCGCCACGCCGGCGACGGCGCTCCCGTGCGCTGGCTGCACAAGGTCGGCTGACCGCCGCACGACCCACGCCCCACGACGAAGGGGGCCGCGCACCCTCCTTGGCGCGGCCCCCTTCGTGACGCGTGCAGAGCCAGCTCCTCCGTGCGGCGCCTTCTCGCGTGACCGTCAGCTCACGGGGGTCATGTGCTCCCACGGCTTGGACAGGCGGAACCGGCGACCGCTCACCTCGATCGGCGCGATCTCGACGACGTGGTGCTTGTCGTCACCGACCCACGGGCGCAGCGGCACCCGCTCGGCGCGGTACTCCTCGTCGCCCTCGAGCAGCCGGGTCGTGCCGCGCACGACGACCGACCACGCTTCCTCGGTGCCGATCTCGTCGATCTCGAGCGCGACCGAGCCCTGCAGGACGACGCTGAGCAGCTTGTTGCCCTCGGCGGTCCGCAGGAGCAGCGTCTCGCCGTCGACGGCGTAGTTGATCGGGGTGAGGTGCACGTCGCCGAGGAGGTGGAACGCGAGCCTGCCGAACTCGTGGCCCCGGAGGGCTTGCCAGCACTCGTCGACGGACATCTTCACGGGCGTGCGCTCGTCCATGCTCCGATGCTAGTCATCGGCCGCCGCCCCGGCCACGGTCGGGGCCGTCGCGAGGGCGTCGCCAGCCGTGCGGCCACGACGGTTGATCCGCCGCTCGAGCAGGCCGGCGAGCGAGGTGAGCGTCCAGTTGACGATGATGAAGACGATCGCGACGACGACGAGCGCCGCGAAGATGTTGGAGTGCAACGAGGAGAGGTTCTGCCCCTGCTGCAGCAGCTCCGGGTAGGTGATGACCGTGCCGAGCGCGGTGTCCTTGAGGATCACGACGAGCTGGCTCACCAGCGCCGGCAGCATGGCCGTCACGGCCTGCGGGATCTGGATCGAGCGCAGCACCTGACCGGGGGAGAGGCCGACGGCCAGGCCCGCCTCACGCTGCCCGGCGGGCAGCGAGTGCACGCCGGAGCGCAGCAGCTCGGCCATGACCGATCCGTTGTAGAGGGTGAGGGCGGTGACGACCGCGGCCAGCGGGTTGAGGTCGGCGGAGAAGACGCCGTTGTAGGCGTAGATCCCGAAGAAGAAGATCATCATGATCAGCACGGGGATGGCGCGGAAGAACTCGACGACGGCACCGCTGAACCAGCGGACCCCGGCATGGGCCGACAGCCGACCCGAGCCGAAGACGAAGCCGAAGATGCTCGCACCGACGACCGACAGCGCGGCCGCCTTGATGGTGTTCCACAGGCCCATGAGCAGGTAGTAGCGCCAGGTCTCCCAGGTCGCCATCGGCGACCACTTCGCGCCGGAGAACTCCTCGTACTCGTTGAGCTTGCCGACGACGACCCAGGCGACCGCGGCGGCGAGGACCAGGCCGAGCACGGCGATGATGCGGTAGCGCATCCGCGCTCGGGGGCCGGGGTTGTCGAAGAGGACGGTCTGGGTGCTCATCGCTTGACCGCCATCCGCCGCGACAGGCTCGTCAGCCCGATGCCGATCGGCAGGGTGAGGAGCAGGAAGAACCCGGCCACGAGGGCGAAGGTCACGTAGTTGAGGTCGGCCCGCAGCTCGATCGCCTCGTTCATGAAGGCCGCGGTCTCGGCGACACCGATGGCGGCTGCGACGGTCGTGTTCTTGATGAGGGCGATGGTCACCGATGCGAGCGGCGCGATGGCGCCGCGGACCGCCTGGGGCAGGACGACGTACCGCAGGTTCTGGGTGAAGCCCAGACCGAGAGAGCGGGCCGCCTCGGCCTGCCCGGCGGGCACGGTGTTGATCCCGCTGCGGATCGCCTCGCAGACGAAGGCCGCGTGGTAGACGGCCAGCCCGACGATCGCCCAGCGCACGCCGTTGTCGGTGATCGACGTCGGGCTGCTCTCGTCGGCGAGGTTGATGCCGAGGTCATAGAGCATGACCATGATCGTGAAGGTCAGGATCAGGGTCAGGGGCGTGTTGCGCACGATGTTGACGTAGGCGGCCCCGCCGAAGCGGAAGATCGCCACCGGCGAGACCCGCATGATCGCGATGATCGTGCCGAGCACGAGGGCCCCCGCGAGGGACAACACCGCCAGCTTGATGGTCAGCCAGAAGGCCCCCCACACGTCGAACTGCTGGAAGAGCTCGCTCATCCACTACTCCTTGTCGATGGCGTCGTCAGCGGAGGGACGAAGGGGGCCGACGCCGCCGCGCGCAGGCGGCCGGCCCCCTTCGTCCTCGTCGGTCAGGAGCAGGAGTCGAGCTTCGGCGGGTTGGTCTCGGAGTCGACCTTGAAGCCGGCCGGCCCGAAGTTCTTCTCCACCGCCTTGTCCCACTCGCCGTCGTCGACCATCTTGGTCAGCGCCTCGTTGACCTGCTCGCAGAGCTTGGTGTCGCCCTTCTTGAGGCCGACGCCGTAGCGCTCCTCGGAGAAGGGGGCACCGACGACCTTGAGCTTGCCCTTGTACTGGTCCTGCGCCGCGTAGCCGGCGAGGATCGTGTCGTCGGTCGTCAGGGCGTCGAGCTGGCCCTTGGAGACCGCCTCGGCGCACTTGGAGTAGGTGTCGAACTCCTGGAGGTTGACGCCCGGGACCTCCTTCTTGACGTTGTCCGCGGAGGTGGAGCCGGTGACCGAGCACAGCTTCTTGCCGTCGAGATCCTTGGGCCCGGTGATCTTGGCGTCCGTGGCGACGAGCAGGTCCTGGCCGGCGATGAAGTACGGGCCGGCGAAGGAGACCTTTTCCTTGCGCTCGTCGGTGATCGAGTAGGTCGCGAAGATCAGGTCCACCTGGCCGGTGGCGATGAGGTCCTCGCGCTGCTTGCTCGGGGCCTGGACGAACTGCACGTCGGTCTTGCCCATCTCCTTGGCCACGTAGTTGGCCACATCGACGTCGAAGCCCGAGTACGAGTTGCCCTCCTTGAGACCGAGGCCGGGCTGGTCGAACTTGATCCCGATCTTGATGCTGTCGCCGCCTCCCGATCCGCCTCCGTCCCCGCTGTCGTCACCGCAGGCCGCCAGGCCCAGGGCGAGGACGAGGGTTGCTCCTGCTGCGGCGAGTCGTCGCGTCATCATGCTGTTCCTCCTGGTTGGGTCGTGCGTGGTCAGTGGCTGAGGATCTTGCCGAGGAAGTCCTTGGCACGATCGCTCTGCGGGTTGGTGAAGAACTCCTCGGGCGTCGCCGTCTCGACGATCTGCCCGTCGGCCATGAAGACGACCCGGTCGGCCGCGCGGCGCGCGAAGCCCATCTCGTGGGTGACGACGATCATCGTCATGCCGGTCTGGGCCAGCTGGGTCATGACGTCGAGGACCTCGTTGATCATCTCGGGGTCGAGGGCCGACGTCGGCTCGTCGAAGAGCATGACCTTGGGGTCCATCGCGAGCGAGCGGGCGATGGCCACCCGCTGCTGCTGGCCGCCGGAGAGCTGGGCGGGGTACTTCGCGGACTGGGCGTCGACGCCCACCCGGGTGAGCAGCTCGTGGGCGCGCTGGGTTGCCTCGGCCTTGGACTTCTTGCGCACCTTGATCGGGCCGAGCGTCACGTTGTCGAGGATCGTCTTGTGCGCGAAGAGGTTGAAGGACTGGAAGACCATGCCGACGTCGGCACGCAGCCGGGCGAGCTCCTTGCCCTCCTCGGGCAGCGGCTTGCCGTCGACGGTGATGCTGCCCGACTCGTAGGTCTCGAGCCGGTTGATCGTGCGGCAGAGCGTGGACTTGCCCGAGCCCGACGGGCCGATGACGACGACGACCTCGCCGCGCCCGACGGTGAGGTTGATGTCCTTGAGGACGTGCAGCTGCCCGAAGTGCTTGTTGACGTCGGTGAGTACGACGAGGGGCTCGTGGGTGGCGGTCTCGCTGGTGGCGGTGGCGCTGGTGGAGGCGTCGCTCGGCATGCGAGCAACATAGTGCCCGGTCTGTGCCTGCGGTCACACATGGGCGCCGGCGTGACCTGAGTGAGACACTCAGGTCACGCCGGCGCAGCGTGGGTCGCGCTCGTCAGAGCGGGATGTTGCCGTGCTCCCCACGGCGAGCAGGCGCCTCGGCCAGGGCCGTCGCGACCGCCGACCGCGTGCGGGTCGGCTCGACGATCTCGTCGACGACGCCGATCTCCACGGCTCGCGGCAGACCGCCGGAGAGGCGGTCGTGCTCGTCGGCGAGCTGTTGCTCGACCTCGGCCAGTTCCGACTCGTCGACCTCGGCCAGGCGGCGGCGGTGCAGGATGCGGATCGCGGCGACCGAGCCCATGACGGCCACGTGGGCGTCGGGCCAGGCGAAGACCTTGGTGGCGCCCAGGGAGCGGGAGTTCATCGCGATGTAGGCCCCGCCGTAGGTCTTGCGGGTGACGACGGTGACCCGCGGCACGACCGCCTCGGCGAAGGCGTGCAGCAGCTTGGCTCCCCGCCGCACGACGCCGTCCCACTCCTGGCCGACCCCGGGGAGGTAGCCGGGGACGTCGACGAGGACGACGAGCGGGACACCGAAGGCATCGCACATCCGCACGAAGCGGGCGGCCTTCTCCGCGGACGAGGAGTCGAGGCAGCCGCCCAGCCGCATCGGGTTGTTGGCGATGACGCCCACTGTGCGCCCGCCCATGCGACCGAGCGTCGTCACGATGTTGGGCGCCCACCGGCCGTGCAGCTCCTGGACCTCTCCCTCGTCGAGCAGCTGCTCGACGAGGGGGTGGACGTCGTAGGCCCGCTTGGCCGACTCGGGCAGCTGCTGGGCCAGGTCGACGTCGGTGACCGCGGCGAGGTCGAAGTCGCCTTGGTCGCCGAGCAGCCGGCACAGGGTGCCGGCCCGGCCGAAGGCGTCGTCGATCGACTCGGCGAGCACGTGGACGACCCCCGAGCGGCGACCGTGCGGCTCCGGTCCACCGAGACGAAGGGCGTCGACGTCCTCACCCGTGACCGACCGGACGACGTCCGGCCCGGTGACGAAGATCCGCCCCTCCGGGGCGAGGATGACGATGTCGGTGAGTGCCGGCCCGTAGGCCGCGCCGCCGGCGGCGGCGCCGATGACGACGGAGATCTGGGGGATCTTGCCCGAGGCACGGGTCATGATCGCGAAGACCTCGCCGACCGCGTGGAGCGAGACGACGCCCTCGGGCAGGCGCGCGCCGCCCGAGTGCCACAGGCCGAGGACGGGCACGCCGTCGGCGAGGGCCCGCTCGTATGCGGCGACGACGACCGTGCACCCGGCGACGCCCATCGCGCCGCCCATGATCGTCGCGTCGGAGGCGAAGACGACGACCGGCTGACCACCGACCGTGCCGGTCGCGGCGAGCATGCCCGAGTCGTCGTCCTCGGTGATCAGCTCGAGCGAGCCCTCGTCGAGGAAGGCGGCGAGGCGGTGGTTCGGGTTGCGCGGGTCCTCCTCGCGCGGGACCTTGACGCGCGTGCCGACCGCGGCCGAGGCCGCATTGGGCTGGCGGGTCATGCGTGGCTCCTGAAGGCCAGGGCGACGTTGTGCCCCCCGAAGCCGAAGGAGTTGTCCAGGACGAGCAGGTCACCGTCGGCGGCGAGCTGACGGGGCTGGTCGCGCACGATGTCGAGGTCGACCGCGGGGTCGAGGTTGTCGATGTTGATCGTCGGCGGGGCGACCCGGTCGCGGACGGCCTGCACGGCGAAGACCGCCTCGAGGGCGCCGGCGGCGCCGAGGAGGTGGCCGGTCATCGACTTCGTGCCGCTGATGGCCATGTGGTCGGCGTCGGCACCGAAGGCCCGACGGATCGCCGCCACCTCGGCGACGTCGCCGACGGGGGTCGACGTCGCGTGGGCGTTGATGTGGCACACGTCGGCGGGTGTGGCACCGGCGTCGCGGACCGCGTCGGCCATGGCCCGGGAGGCACCGGCGCCCTCGGGCTCGGGGGCGGCGATGTGGTGCGAGTCGGCACTCACGCCGAAGCCGGCGAGCTCGCAGATGATCCGGGCGTCGCGGGCGCGGGCGTGCTCCTCGGACTCGAGGACGAGGATGGCGCCGCCCTCGCCGAGGAGGAATCCGTCGCGGTCGGTGTCGTAGGGGCGCGAGGCGGTCTCGGGGGAGTCGTTGCGCGTCGACAGGGCCTGCATCGAGGCGAAGCCGGCGATGGGCAGCGGGTGGATCGACGCCTCCGACCCGCCGGCGATGACGACGTCGGCGAGCCCCTCGCGGATGAGGTGGGCGCCGTACCCGATCGACTCGGCGCCGGAGGAGCAGGCGGAGACGAGGGTGTGCGCGCCGGCGCGGGCGCCGAACTCGAGCGAGACGGTGCCGGAGGCGCTGTTGGGCATGAGCATCGGGATCGACAGCGGGTAGACGCGGCGCGGACCCTTGGTGCGCAGGGCCTCCCACGCGGTGAGCAGGGTCTGCACACCGCCGATGCCGGTGCCGACCGAGCTGGCGAGGCGCTCCGGGTCGACCTCCGGGGAGCCGGCGTCGGCCCAGGCCTCACGGGCGGCGACGAGCGCGTACTGCGCGAAGGGGTCGAGTCGCTTGGTCTCGACCTTCTTGAGCACCTGCGAGACGGGGACGGCGAGTTGGGCCGCGAAGGAGACGGGCAGCTCGTAGTCCTCGACCCACGACGCGTCGAGCGTCCGGGCGCCGGAGCGGCCGGCGAGGGCCGCCTGCCAGGTCTCCTCGGCGGTGCCGCCGAGCGGGGTCGTGGCGCCGAGGCCGGTGACGACGACGGTGGGCCGGGGAGAGGTCATGCGGGGCTCCTGACGGGTGGGGTGGGAGGAGAGGCGCGGGTCCTCCCTTCGCTCGTGACGAAGGGAGGACCCCCGGCTCACGCGGCCTGGTTGGCCTTGATGAAGGTGACGGCGTCGCCGACGGTCTTGAGGTTCTTGACCTCCTCGTCGGGGATCTTGGCCCCGAACTTCTCCTCGGCGGTCACGGCGATCGTCATCATCGACAGCGAGTCGACGTCGAGGTCGTCGGTGAAGGTCTTGTCGGCGGTCACCTCGGACGCGTCGACACCGGTCTCCTCCGAGACGATCTCGGCGAGGCCGTCGAGGATCTCCTGGTCGCTGAATGCCATGGAACTGCTCCTTTGTTGTGGGTGGTGCGGTGGGGCGGTGGTGCTGGTCCGAGGACCCGTCGGACCGACGGGTGATCTAGGGGAGGGTCACGACCTGGGCGGCCCAGACGAGACCGGCGCCGAAGCCGATCTGCAGGGCCAGGCCACCGGGCTCGACCTCGCCCTCGCGCAGCATGCGCTCCATCGCGAGGGGGATCGAGGCTGCCGAGGTGTTGGCGGTCGTGACGATGTCGCGGGCGACGGGCAGGTCCTGCGGCAGGCCGAGCGTCTTGACCATCTGGTCGATGATCCGCACGTTGGCCTGGTGGGGGATGAAGGCGGCGAGCTCGTCCGCGCGCACGCCGGCCACGTCGAGGGCGCGCTGCGCCTCCTTGGCCATGGACCACACCGCCCAGCGGAAGACGCTCGGGCCCTGCATGACGATGGCGGGCCAGCGCAGGTCGCGGTCGGTGCGCAGCTGGTTCCACGAGTCGCGCTGGGCGATGAGGTCCTTCTGCTCGCCGTCGCTGCCCCAGACCGTCGGGGAGATGCCCGGGACGTCGCTGCGGGAGACGATCGCGGCGCCCGCTCCGTCACCGAAGATGAAGGCGGAGCCACGGTCCTGCGGGTCGGTGAAGTCGAGCAGCTTTTCGACCCCCACGACGAGCACGTGCTCGGCCGTGCCGACCCGGACCATGTCGTTGGCGAGCGAGATGCCGTGGCAGTAGCCGGCGCAGGCCGCGGAGACGTCGAAGGCGGCGGCGGCCGAGCCCAGACGAGAGGCGAGCTCGGGTGCGGCAGCCGGTGTCTGGAAGGGGTGGGTCACGGTGGCCACGACCACCGCACCGATCTGCGTGGCGTCGAGCCCGGCGTAGGCGAGGGCATCGCGGGAGGCGTGCTCGGCCATGTCGACGACGCTCTCGTCCGGCGCAGCCTTGTGCCGGGAGGCGATGCCGGAGCGCTCGCGGATCCACTCGTCGGAGGAGTCGATGGCGGCGACGATCTCGCTGTTGGGGACGACCCGCTCCGGGCGGTAGCCGCCGATGCCGGTGATCCGAGCATGGTGCAGCGTCTGCGCGACGCCGAGCGTGCTCACGCGAGGCCGCCCTGCGGGTGCAGGCGCAGGACAGGCTGCCCCGGCGAGACGGGGTCACCGTCCTCGACGAGCCACTCGACGATCGTGCCGGGGTGCTGGGCCCGCACCTCGAGGGTGTCGCGCAGCGAGGAGATGCGGGCGATGACGTCCCCGGCCGCGACCGGCGAGCCGGGCTCGGCCGTCGTGATGCCGACGGTGCCCTTGATCGGAGCGGTGATCAGGCGCCACGTCGGCTCGGTGGCCCGGCGGCTCGTGCCGTGCTCGCGGACCATCCGGTGCGCGGCCTCGAGGTCGTCGGGCGTCTTGAGCGCGAGGACCTCGATGCCCTTGAGCCCGCGCTTGGCGAGGCCGGTGAGGGCGCCGGCGGGCGGGATCTCGATGATGCCGGTGACCCCGAGGTCCTTGAGCGTCTCCATGCACAGGTCCCAGCGCACCGGGTTGCTCACCTGGCTGACGATGCGCCGCAGCACCTCGCTGCCGGAGTGCACGACGGTGCCGTCGACGTTGGAGACGAGGGGGACCCGGGCGTCGTGCGTCGAGACGGCGCGGGCCAGACGAGCGAGGTCGTCGACGGCAGGGGCCATGTGCGAGGTGTGGAAGGCCCCGGCGACCTTGAGCGGCATGACCCGGGCCCGGGCCGGGGGAGCAGCGGCGAAGGCCGCGAGCTGGTCGAGCGTGCCGGCGGCGACGACCTGGCCGGCACCGTTGACATTGGCCGGGGTCAGGCCGTGCGACTCGATCGCGGCGAGGACCTCCCCTTCGTCACCGCCCAGGACGGCGCTCATGCCGGTCGGGGCGACCCGGGAGGCGGCGGCCATCGACCGGCCCCGCTCACGCACGAGGACCATCGCCTGCTCGGCGGTGATGACGCCGGCAGCGGTCGCGGCCGTGATCTCGCCGACGCTGTGACCTGCGCCGGCCCCGACGACCCGGAAGCCGTCGGCCGGGTGCTCGAAGAGGGCGAGGAGCGCGAGGAGCCCCGAGGCGACGATGAGCGGCTGGGCGACCGCGGTGTCCTTGATCGTCTCCTCGTCGGAGGTCGTGCCGTGGGCTGCCAGGTCGATGGCGGCGACGGTCGACAGCCAGTGGAGTCGGTCGGCCACCCCGGGCAGCTCGAGCCAGGGGGCGAGGAAACCGGGTGTCTGGGACCCTTGACCGGGGCAGGTGATGGCGAGCACGAGTCCAGAGTCCTCCTCGGCGACCGCTGGGGGCGACAGCGATGGCCCCAGAGATTCACCCCAGGCTCTTGGAGGGATCCTCCAAGATGGCCCCGAGGGTCAGGGCGACGCGGACGGTGAAGGCCTCGTGCGGGTCGCCGAGGTCGTAGCCGATGACGTCGGTGATCCGACCGAGCCGGTAGCGCACCGTGTTGACGTGGACGATGAGCGTGCGCGCTGTCGCCTCGAGCCCGGGGGACTCCAGGTGCGTCCGGGCCGTCTCGAGCAGGCTCGGGTGCTCCTCGAGTGGGGTCTGCACGAGCTCGACCAGCTGTGCCTGCGCGAGGTCGTCCCCGGCGATCGCCCGCTCGGCGAGCAGGTCGTCGGCGGCGACCGGTCGGGGTCGGTCCGGCCAGCCTGGGGCGGCCACGTGGCCGGCGACGGCGGCGTGGGCCGACAGGGCGCCCTCGGCGAGGTCGCCGACGAGCGGACCGTGCACGAGGTCGCCGTCGCCGAAGCAGTCGGCGAAGAGCTGTGCCGTGGACGCGGCGTCCTCGCACTGCCCGACGACGGCCACGAGCCGTGCGCCCTGCACACCGGTGAGGACGGGCAGGTCGTGCCGGCGCGCGGTCGAGTGGACCGCTGCCACGGCGGCGGCAGGGTCTTCCTCGTCGCTGCCCGATGGCGAACCGCCCACGAGCACAACGATGTCGGTGACCTCACCCCATCCGAGAGCGGCCGCGCGGGTGCGGATCGACTCGTCGACCTCGCCGCGCATCACCGCGTCGATGACGAGCGACTCCAAGCGGGCGTCCCAGGCGCCCCGCTGCTCCGCGGCGTGGGCGTAGACCTGGGCGGCGCCGAAGGCGATCTCGCGCGAGTAGCGCAGCACCGCCAGCCGCAGGTCGGTGACGTCACCGGGGCGGGCGAGCTCGTCGACGTGCTCCTCGACGACGTCGACGACCGAGCGCGCGAGCTCGAGGGTCTGGGCCAAGCTGATCGTCCGGGTCAGCTCGCGGGGTGCGGCGCCGAAGGTCGTCCGCGTGTCGGCCGATTCCTTGCCGTCGAGCCACTGGATGAAGTTGGCGATGCCCGCCTGGGCCACGAGCCCCACCCACGACCGTTCCTGCGCGGTGAGGGTGGCGTACCAGTCGTGGGTGGCCTCGAGCCGCTGCGTCGCCGCCCGCGCGAGGTCACCGCCCCTCCGGCGGACCTCACGGCGGGTGGTCAGGGAGACGAGGCCTCGACGCGACACGCCGCCATCCTATGTGTGAAGACCACAAGAGGGCCGCGCCCTCCCTTCGCGTGCGGCGCTCCTCCACCAGATGAGCGGTCAGTCGGTGCCGAACTCCATGGCGGCGCGGTCGAGGGCGTCGTCGATCTCGTCGACGTCCTGCGCGGCCGGGTTGGAGGCGATCTGGTCGCCGCCGCCGGCCTCGAGCTCGCCCATGATGTCGAGGTAGCCGCCGGAGAGCTGGTCCTGCGCGGCGTAGACCTCGAGCTTGCTGCGACTGTCGGCGATGTCGAGGTTGCGCATCGTCAGCTGACCGATGCGGTCGACGGGGCCGAAGGCGGCATTGTCCGTGCGTTCCATCGACAGCTTGTCGGGGTGGTAACTGAAGTGCTCGCCCACCGTGTTGACGATCGTCCAGTCCTCGCCGCGGCGCAGGCGCACCGTGACCTCGCCGGTGACGACGGAGGCAACCCAGCGCTGCAGCGACTCGCGCAGCATGAGCGCCTGCGGGTCGAACCAGCGGCCCTCGTAGAGCAGACGACCGAGGCGGCGGCCCTCCGCGTGGTAGCTGGCGATGGTGTCCTCGTTGTGCACCGCGTTGACCAGGCGCTCGTAGGTGAGGTGGAGCAGGGCCATCGCCGGGCCCTCGTAGATGCCCCGGGACTTGGCCTCGATGATCCGGTTTTCGATCTGGTCGGACATGCCCAGGCCGTGCCGGCCACCGATGGTGTTGGCCGCCATGACGAGGGCGACCGCGTCGCCCCCGAAGTCGTCGCCGTTGATGGCGACGGGGCGACCCCGCTCGAAGCGGACGGTGACGTCCTCGGCCTCGATGGCCACCTCGGGGTCCCAGAAGCGCACCCCCATGATCGGCTCGACGGTCTCGAGGGAGACGTCGAGGTGCTCGAGGGTCTTGGCCTCGTGGGTCGCGCCCCAGATGTTGGCGTCGGTCGAGTAGGCCTTCTCGGCGCTGTCGCGGTAGGGCAGGCCGCGCTCGGTCAGCCACTCGGACATCTCCTGGCGGCCGCCGAGCTCGGTGACGAAGTCGGCGTCGAGCCACGGCTTGTAGATGCGCAGCCCGGGGTTGGCCATGAGGCCGTAGCGGTAGAAGCGCTCGATGTCGTTGCCCTTGTAGGTCGAGCCGTCGCCCCAGATCGAGACGCCGTCCTCCTTCATGGCCCGCACGAGCAGGGTGCCGGTGACGGCGCGGCCGAGGGGGGTGGTGTTGAAGTAGGTGCGGCCGCCGCTGCGGATGTGGAAGGCGCCGGTGGCGATCGCGGACAGGCCCTCCTCGACGAGCGGGCCCTTGCAGTCGACCAGGCGGGAGAGCTCCGAGCCGTACTGGCCGGCGCGACCGGGGATCGACTCGATGTCGTCCTCGTCGTACTGGCCGAGGTCGGCGGTGTACGTGCACGGCACCGCCCCCTTCTCGCGCATCCACGCGACGGCCACCGAGGTGTCGAGTCCGCCGGAGAAGGCGATGCCGACACGTTCACCAACAGGGAGGGAAGTCAGTACCTTGGACACGCCCCACAGCCTAGGTCCTCGGGTGACCGGCCGGCATCGCGGTCCACCCCAATCGTCCTGACCACGTGCTGACGATCCGGCCACCGTCGCGTCATGATGACTTCACCCCCGCAGCACCCCAGCGTCTCCGGTCGCCGGTCTCGGGTCCCTAGCGTCCCGCGCATGACCACCTCCAGGATGCTCACCGGCGCGCTGTGTGCCACCACCCTGCTCGTCCCTGTCGCCGTGGCCGGCACCTCCTCCGCGGCCACGTCGACGGTCCAGACCTCGACACCGGACCGCCCCGGTCACCGCCCGGAGAAGGGGGAGAGCCTGCAGCCGCAGATCTTCGCCCACCGCGGCGCCTCCGGCTACCGACCGGAGCACACCCTCGCCGCCTACGAGCTGGCCGTCGGCATGCGCGCCGACTACATCGAGCCCGATCTCGTCATGACCAAGGACGGGGTCCTCGTCGACCGTCACGAGCCGGAGATCTCCGGCACGACGGACGTCGCCGACCACCCGGAGTTCGCCGACCGCAAGACGACCAAGGACCTCGACGGCACCCCGACGACGGGCTGGTTCGTCGACGACTTCACCCTCGCCGAGCTCAAGACCCTGCGTGCCAAGGAGCGCCTCGGTGACCTGCGGCAGGAGTCGAGCACCTACGACGGCCGCTTCGAGGTACCGACCTTCGAGGAGGTGCTCCGCCAGCGCGCGCGCCTGTCGAAGGAGACCGGCCGGGAGATCGGGATCATCCCGGAGATCAAGCACTCCACCTACCTGCACGCCGAGGGTTTCGACCCCGAGCGAGAGGTCGCCCGGCTGGCGAAGAAGTACCACCTCAACAGCAAGAAGGCCCCCATGTGGGTCCAGTCCTTCGAGCTGACGGCCCTGAAGGACCTGCGCCGCGCCGGGTACAAGGGCCGCTCCACCTTCCTCACCACGGCGAAGGGAGGTCCCTACGACCTCCACGAGCAGGGCACGACCTACGCCGAGCTGACGACCCGTCGGTCCATGGGAGAGCTCTCCCGGTGGATCGACGGCTTCGGTCCCGAGAAGGCGCAGGTGATCCCCCTTCGTGCTGACGGGTCGCTGGGGGAGCCGACGCGCTTCGTCGCCGACGCGCACGCCGCGGGGCTGAAGGTCACGCCGTGGACCTTCCGCGCGGAAAACTCCTTCCTGCCCACCGACTACCGCATCGGGACCGACCCGGCAGACTTCGGCCGGGCACTGGACGAGGTCACCCGCTTCTACGAGGCCGGGGTCGACGGCGTCTTCTGCGACCAGCCGGACGTGTGCGTCGAGGCCCGGCGCACCTTCCTCGGCGACGACTGACGACCTGACGAAGGGAGGGTCGCACCCGCTGCGACCCTCCCTTCGTGCATGGTTCTCGTGCTGCGCGAGTACGTCGGGGCCTGCCGCCGCGACGTGCGCATCGCCTTCCCTTACGCCGTCACCTGCGCCTGCGAGGCGCAGGCGGCGCTGGCCGACCTCGTCGCCCTGCGCACCCGCTGACCTCGGCCGGTGAGGCGCCCACCGGGGCGGGCCGGGCCCTCAGCGCGGTCAGACCGGCGTGAGGGGTGCGTGCGGTGGCTCGGGCAGCTCGACACGGATGGGGTCGTCGGGTCGGACGAGACCGCCGACCTCGACGACGGCCATGACGCCCGCGCGGCGCACGATGCCGACCCCGTCGAGGCTCTGCACGCCCCCGGTCGGCCCGAGCTCCACGTCGGAGTCGGAGGCGACCCCGTCGACCCTTCGCGCGACGAGCTTGAGCAGCCCGCGCGAGTACTCGTCGATCTGCCGGCACGGGTTGCGCAGCCCGGTGAGCCGCACGACGGCCTCGCCGAGACGCAGCCGCGTGCCCTCGGGCAGCGCGAGCAGGTCGATGTCGTGGGTGAGGACGTTGTCCCCGAGGGTGCCGGGACCGACGTCGTGTCCGGCGGCACGAGCCTCGTCGATGAGGTCGTCCTGGATGAGGTGGACCTGTCGCAGGTTGGGCTGGTCGGGGTCGCGGCGCACCCGGGAGCGGTGCTGGACGCGGGTGCCCGCGTGGGCGTCACCGCGCACGCCGAGACCGGCGACGAGCTCGATCGCCTCGCGCGGCACCTTGCTGAAGCGATGCGTCTCGTCCCGGCTCACCGCGACGACGAAGGGGGCGCCCATGCCGGGATCCTCCCACGGCAAGTGCGCCCCCTCCGGCCGGCGGGGTCACACCGTCAGGCGTCGCCTCCGGCATTGCCGGAGGTCCCGGCCCCGATCTCGAGCAGGCGGTAGCGCTCCGCGGCCTGCGCCGGGACGTCCTCGGCGACCCACCCGCGGTCGGCGAGCATCTGCAGGGCCCGCACCGCCATCGACGGCCCGTCGACGTGGAAGTAGCGCCGCGCCGCCGCGCGGGTGTCGGAGAAGCCGAAGCCGTCGGTGCCCAGGGCCGAGTACTCCTCTGGGACCCACGGGCGGATCTGGTCCTGCACCTGCTTCATGTAGTCCGAGACGGCGACGACCGGGCCGACCGCGCCCTCCAGCGCCTGCGTGACGAAGGGGGTCCGCCGCTCCTGGTCGGGGTGGAGGAAGCGCTCCTCGTCGCAGGCCATGGCCTCGCGGCGCAGCTCGCTCCAGCTCGTCACCGACCACACGTCGGCGACGACACCCCAGTCGTCGCGCAGCAGCTGCTGCGCCTCGAGGGCCCACGCCATGCCGACGCCGCTCGCGAGCAGCTGGCAGCGCGGGGGAGTGCCGCCCAGACCGGAGTCGTCGCCCGCCCGGTAGCGGTACATGCCCTTGAGCAGGGCGTCGACGTCGATGCCCTCGGGCTGCTGGGGCTGGACGATCGGCTCGTTGTAGAGAGTGAGGTAGTAGATGACATTGCGGCTGGGGTCGCTCTGCGGGGCGTCGCCGCCGTACATCTGCTCCAGCCCCCGGCGCATGATGTGCGCGATCTCGAAGCCGTAGGCCGGGTCCCAGGTGACGACGGCCGGGTTGGTCGCTGCGAGCAGCGGCGAGTGGCCGTCGGCGTGCTGCAGGCCCTCGCCGGTGAGCGTCGTGCGGCCGGCGGTCGCGCCGAGCATGAAGCCGCGGGACATCTGGTCGGCCGCCGCCCAGATGCTGTCGCCGGTGCGCTGGAAGCCGAACATCGAGTAGAAGATGTAGACGGGGATCATCGGCTCGCCGTGCGTCGCGTAGCTCGTCGCCACCGCGGTGAAGGCCGCGACCGAACCGGCCTCGTTGATGCCCGTGTGGATGATCTGGCCCTGCTCGGACTCGCGGTAGGCGAGCATGAGGTCGGCGTCGACCGAGGTGTAGTTCTGCCCGTGCGGGTTGTAGATCTTCTTGGTGGGGAAGAAGGAGTCCATCCCGAAGGTGCGCGCCTCGTCGGGGATGATCGGCACGATCCGCTCGCCGAAGCCCTTCTCCCGCATGAGGTCCTTGAGCAGACGGACCCAGGCCATCGTCGTGGCGATCTCCTGCTTGCCCGAACCCTTGGTCATCTGGGCGTACTTGTCGTCGGCCGGAAGCTCCGGCGCGGTGTACTCGACCCGTCGCGAGGGCAGTCCGCCGCCCAGCTTGCTGCGGCGCTCGCGCATGTACTGGATCGCCTCGTCGTCCTCGCCGGGGTGGTAGTACGGCGGCAGGTACGGGTCGGCCTCGAGCTGCTCGTCGGTGATCGGGATCTTCAGCCCGTCGCGCAACCCCTTGAGGTCGTCGAGCGTGAGCTTCTTCATCTGGTGGGTCGCGTTGCGCCCGGCGAAGTGGGTGCCGAGGCCGTAGCCCTTGATCGTCTTGGCGAGGATGACCGTCGGCTGGCCGGTGTGCTCCATCGCGGCGCGGTAGGCGGCGTAGACCTTGTTGTAGTCGTGGCCACCGCGCTTGAGCTTCCACCACACGTCCTCGTCGGACCAGTCCGCGACGAGCTTGCGGGTGCGCGGGTCGCGGTTGAAGAAGTTGTCCCGGACGTAGGCGCCGTCGTTGGCGCGGAAGGTCTGGTAGTCGCCGTCGGGCGTCTGGTTCATGAGGTTGACGAGGGCGCCGTCGCGGTCGGCCGCGAGCAGTGGGTCCCAGCCCCGACCCCAGACGACCTTGATGACATTCCACCCGGCGCCGCGGAACTGCGCCTCGAGCTCCTGGATGATCTTGCCGTTGCCGCGGACGGGGCCGTCGAGCCGCTGCAGGTTGCAGTTGACGACGAAGGTGAGGTTGTCCAGCTCCTCGAAGGCCGCCGTCTGCAGCAGGCCACGGCTCTCCGGCTCGTCCATCTCCCCGTCGCCGAGGAAGGCCCAGACGTGCTGCTGGGAGGTGTCCTTGATGCCGCGGTTGTGCAGGTACTTGTTGAACTGCGCCTGGTAGATCGCATTCATCGGCCCGATGCCCATCGACACCGTGGGGAACTCCCAGAAGTCGGGCATGAGGCGCGGGTGCGGGTAGGAGGGCATGCCGGTCGTGCCCTGCCCGGCGAGCTGGGCCGCCTCCTGGCGGAAGCCGTCCATCTGCTCCTCGTTGAGGCGCCCCTCGAGGAAGGCGCGGGCGTACATGCCGGGGGAGGCGTGGCCCTGGAAGAAGATCTGGTCGCCACCGCCCGGGTGGTCCTTGCCGCGCCAGAAGTGGTTGAAGCCCACCTCGTAGAGGGTCGCCGCCGAGGCGTAGGAGGAGATGTGCCCGCCGACGCCGACCCCGGGGCGCTGGGCGCGGTGGACCTGGATCGCGGCATTCCAGCGGATCCAGGCGCGGTAGCGGCGCTCGACCTCCTCGTCACCCGGGTACCACGGCTCGTCCTTGGGGGCGATGGTGTTGACGTAGTCCGTCGTCGTCAGCGAGGGGACTCCGACGTTCTTCATCCGGGCGCGCTCGAGCAGGCGCAGCATGACGTAGCGAGCGCGCTCCCTGCCGGACTCGTCGATGAGGTGGTCGATGGACTCGAGCCACTCCGCCGTCTCCTCGGCGTCGATGTCCGGGAGGTGGGTCGGGATGCCGTTGAGGATGGGGCCGTCGCTGAGGTGGTCTGCCGAGCCGGGCACGGGTCGTCCTTTCGCAAGATGGTCCGCCAGAGGTGACGGCGGACACACCCACTATCTCGTGCCCGTGTCGCGCGTCACAAACCGGGTGTCGTCACGCGGCACGGGTGCGCGTAGACGGTGGCGCGGTCCTCGCGGACGAAACCGAGCAGCGTCAGGCCGGAGCGCTCGGCGACCTCGACGGCCAAGGTGGTCGCGGCCGACACGCAGGCGAGCACGGGGACCCCGGCGACCGCTGCCTTCTGCGCGATCTCGAAGCCGGCCCGGGACGAGACGACGAGGGCGTGCCCGCGCAGGGGGAGACGCCCTTCGCGGGCAGCCCACCCGATGACCTTGTCGACGGCGTTGTGCCGGCCGATGTCCTCGCGGACGACGAGCACCGTGCCCTCCGGGTCGAGCAGCGCGGCCGCGTGGACCCCGCCGGTGGCGGCGAAGACCTTCTGCCGCTCCCGCATCGCCGCCACGCCCGCGTGGACCACGTCGAGCCCGATGCGCACGTCGTCGTCGGAGGGGGAGTGGGGCAGGGTCTCGATCAGGTCGTCGACCGAGGCAGACCCGCACACGCCGCACGCGCTCGTCGCGACCTCGGTGCGCTCGGTGACCGGTCGTCGCAGCGAGACGCCCGCCGCGAGGGTCACCTCGACGACGTTGAAGGTCGGCGAGCCGTCGGGCCCGACGTCGGTGCAGTGCATCATCGTCGCGATGTCGGCGCCGTCGCCGACGAGACCCTCGGCGACGAGGTGGCCGAGCGCGAGGTCGAAGTCGTCACCCGGCAGACGCATCGTCGTCGTCACGGTCTGCGACGGCGGCCGCAGCTCGCTCGGGGCGCCCCCGGCGGCCAGCGCCCGCTCGGGCAGCGCAGCGACCCGGATCTCCAGCGGCTCCTCGACGACGACCGACTCGATCCGTGAGGCCGCCGACGGGCCCAGCCGCTGCACCCGCAGCCGTCGCGTTATCCGTCCCACCGGGCACCTCCACGTCCGTTGACCACCCGGTCAGCCTACGGAGGCGTCTGGTGTCATGGACCCGTGGACGACCAGCCGACCCCGCCCCCTTCGCTCCCGGCCGTGCTGCCCCTGCGTGGTGACGCCGGCGCGGACTGGCGCCCCGTCTCGCCCGCGCTCGTGCAGGTGCGACGGGTCAGTGCGTCGGCGGTCCTGCTGCCGCTCGCCGTGGCCTGCGCCGTCGCGGCGGCCTTCACGTGGACCTGGGTCGCTGCCGGCGCCGTGGTGCTCCTGCTGCTGTGGGCCTGGCTCATGTGGCTCGTCGGCGTGCAGGTGCGCGCGATCACCTGGGCCGAGCTGCCGGAGGAGCTGGCGATCCGCAAGGGTCGGCTCTGGCGGAGGCTCGTGACGATCCCCTACGGGCGGATCCAGTACGTCGACCTGTCCTCCGGTCCGTACAAGCGAGCGAAGGGGATGGCCGACATCACCGTGCACACGGCCTCGCCGACCAGCTCCGGGGACATCCCGGGGCTGCCGGCCGAGGTCGCGGAGGAGCTGCGGGTGCGGCTGGCCGCTCGTGGCGACGCCCAGCGGGCCGGGCTGTGAGCCAGACCCCGACCACTGACTTCGTCCGGGTGCACCCGGTCTCGCCCTTCATCCGTGGCGGGCTCATCGTCCTGGGCTTCCTCGGCTACGTCCTGTCGCAGCAGTTCGACCGGGTCGCCGGTTCGCTCGGGCCGGATGCCGAGGGAGGGGCCTTCGGCGTCGGGCTGGTCCAGCTCGGCGTCCTCGCGCTCGTCGTACTCGGCGCCATCGGCATCGGTCTGCTGTCCTGGTGGTTCACGCGGTACCGGATCGGCGGCGACAGCATCGAGATGCGCACGGGCGCGATCTTCCGGCAGCACCGTCAGGTGCGCTACGACCGGATCCAGGCCGTCGACGTCGTCCGTCCGCTGCTCGCCCGGCTCTTCGGGCTGTCGGAGGTGCGCGTCGAGTCGGCCGGCGGCGGCGACTCCCACCTGTCGATCGCCTACCTGCGGATGGGCGAGGCCGATGCCGTGCGGCAGCGCCTGCTCGGGCTGGCCCACGAGTCCGGCTCCGAGGTCCCCGCCGACGAAGGGAGCGCCCCGCACCCCGAGCGGACGGTCGCCGCCGCCGCGCCGACGGAGGGGGCGCCCCTGCTCGTGGTCCCACCGGCACGGATCGTCGCCTCGGTGCTGCTCGGCGGCGAGGCGATCTTCGTCGCGCTCCTCCTGCTCGTCGCGCTCGTGCTGTCCGTGCTCGGGCTGGGTGCGGTGATCGGTGGTCTCGCCCCCGCGGCCGTCATCGGGGCGGGCCGGGCACTCATGCGCCTGACGCGCTGGTGGGGTCTGACGATCGGGCTGCGCGGCCCGCTGACCCTGACGAGCCAGCGGGGCCTCACCGACACCCGGACCTCGTCGGTGCCCCTGCACCGGGTGCAGGCCGTCGCGATCGAGCAGCCCTGGCTGTGGCGTCGCCCCGGGTGGTGGTCGCTCAAGGTCAACGTCGCCGGCGCCGAGATCGGCTCGGCGTCGGAGTCGACGGACACCGTGCTCGTGCCCGTGGCCACGACCACGGAGGTCCTGCGCCTGCTCGAGGTCGTCACGGGCGACCCGCAGACCACGGCCGAGGCCGGCTCGCTCGTCGCCGGGACCCCCGAGGGCTTCGTCGGTCTCCCCGGGCGGAGCCGGTGGGTCCACCCCTTCGCCCGACGTCGCATCGGCTACCTCGCCGGGCAGCGGGCCCTGCTTACGCGCTCCGGCTGGCTCGACCACACGCTGCAGATCGTTCCCTGGAGGCGGATCCAGTCGCTGACCGTGACGCAGGGGCCGATCTCGCAGCGGCTGGACCTCGCGAGCGTCGAGGTCGTGAGCACGGTCGGGCCGGTGAGCCCCCGGGTGCAGCACCTCGACCGGGCGGGTGCCGAGCGGCTGCGAGCCCTCGCCGAGCAGCACGCGAGCCCAGCACGACGGGGCCGATCGGGCGGGCCTGCTTGCGTCACGGGGCCGGACACGGTGGACTGTGACGGATGAATCAGCAGCGAGCAGGAGAAGGGACCACGGTCGTGACGGGGGAGTCGACGGAGCAGGGCGACGACATCGCCCGGGACGCCGTGGCCAAGTTGGGCTTCACCAAGGAGCAGATCGTCCAGGAGTACGGCTGGGATGACGACGTCGACGAGGCCCTGCGCCTCGCGATCGAGGACGTCGTCGGCGACCCCATAGAGGACGAGAGCTACACGGGTGTCGTCGACGCCGTGATCCTCTGGTGGCGCGACGGCGACGGTGACCTCACCGACGCGCTCGTCGACACCCTGGGCACCCTCGCCGAGGGGTCCTCGATCGTCCTGCTCACGCCGCGCCCCGGCCAGCCGGAGGAGGTCGACCCGAGCGAGGTCGACGAGGCGGCCACGACCGCGGGGCTGCACACCTCGGGCAATGTCATGTGCTCCGAGCACTGGGTCGCGACGCGCCTGGCCGCGCGCAAGGGCGTCGCCTGATCCGGCACACTGCCGGCATGAGCCGTCAGCCCGTCGCCGTGGGGGAGATCGCCCCCGACTTCACCCTGCGTGACCACAACGGCAGGGACGTGTCGCTGCGCGAGCACGCGGGCCGACGCAGTGTCCTGCTCGTCTTCTACCCCTTCGCCTTCTCGGGCATCTGCACGGGCGAGCTCGGTGAGATCCGCGACGACCTCGGGCGCTTCGAGTCGCCTGACGTCACGACGATGGCGATCTCGTGCGACCCGATGTTCAGCCTGCGCGCGTGGGCCGACCGGGAGGGCTACTTCTTCCCGCTGCTGTCGGACTTCTGGCCGCACGGCGAGGTCGCCCGGGCCTACGGCGTCCTCGACGAGCAGGCTGGCAAGGCCGAGCGCGGGACCTTCCTCGTCGGCCCCGACGGGCGGGTTGCATGGTCGCTCGTCAACCCCGCCGGCCGGGCCCGGGACTTCACCGGCTACCACGAGGCGCTGTCCCGCATCGTGGACTCCCGGGGGCCCTCGGGCGGGTAGCCTCGGTCGTCATGAGCGACAACATCCTCGAGGTGGACCTGCTGGCCTTCGAGTCCGGGGACGGTGAGCGGGCACGCGCCGTCGTCGACGGTCTGATGACCTCCCTCGAGACGGGCTTCGTCTACGTCAAGCACGACCTCTCCGAGGACCTCATCGACAGCGCCTACGGGATGCTCGAGGAGTTCTTCACCGCCGAGCGCGAGGTCAAGGAGCAGTTCGTCGCCCCGGGCACGCACGGCCAGACCGGCTACACCGGCCTGCTCGTCGAGACCGCCGCCACCGCCGACGTCGCGGACTGGAAGGAGATGCTCAACTGGGGTCCCTCCATCCCGGCCGGGCACCCGCTGCGCACGCGCTACCCGCACCGCTACCACGACCCGGTGCTGCCGGAGTCGGCGGTGCCGGGCATCACCGAGACGCTCACCGCCTTCCACCGCTCGGTCGCCGACCTGCAGCGACGGGTCCTGCGGATCATCGCGACCGGTGTCGGAGCCCACCCCGACTACTTCGAGAAGATGCTCGTCGACGGTCCGACGCTCTCGCGCGCCATCCACTACCCGGCGATGGAGTCGGCCCCGGAGGCCCCGCACGTGTGGGCGGCCGAGCACGCCGACATCAACCTCATCACCGCGCTGCCCCGGGCGACCGCGGCCGGACTGCAGGTGCGCCTGAAGGACTCCGGCGAGTGGATCGACGCCATCGCCCCCGAGGGTGGCGCGATCATCAACACCGGCCTCATGCTCGAGGTCGTGACCAATGGCGTCATCGAGCCCGGCATCCACCGGGTCGTCGCCGCGCCGGGGCAGGAGGGCGACCGCTACTCCGTCGTCCAGTTCACCCACCCGACGCCGTGGACCGTCCTCAGCCCGCTCGTGTCGACGGTCACCGAGCAGACGCCGCAGCTCTTCTCGCCGATCAGCGCCGCCGACGCCCTCGACCTCGTCCTCTACGAGATCAACCTCATCGAGGACGCGCGTCGCGTCTGAGACGCGGGCCGCGGCCTGTCATGATGACCCCGGCGCCGTAGGCGCTCGGGGCCTGTAGCTCAGTTGGTAGAGCACCGCGTTTACACCGCGGGTGTCGTCGGTTCGAGCCCGGCCGGGCCCACATGACCTCCATCCGACTGCGCGACGTGCTGACGGTCCTCGAGGGGCTCTACCCCCAGGACTCGGCGCAGTCCTGGGACCGCGTCGGCCTGGTGACCGGTGACCCTGAGCAACCCGTGCGGCGCATCCACGCGGCCGTCGACCCGACCCTCGAGGTCATCGCGCAGGCCCGTGACGCCGGCGCCGACCTGCTCATCACCCACCACCCCCTCCTCCTGCGCGGCGTGCACTCCGTCGCCACGACGAGCGCGAAGGGGGCCGCCATCACCTCCCTCGTCGTCGGCGACGTCGCGCTCTACGTCGCCCACACCAACGCCGACGTCGCCGAGCCCGGGGTCAACACCGCGCTCGCCGCCGCGTGCGGCCTGGCGAGTACCGAGCCGCTGAGCACCGAGGAGGACCGGCCCATGGGACGGGTCGGTGACCTCGACGAGCCGGTGACCCTCGCGGACTTCGCTGCGCGACTGGCGGCGGCACTCCCTTCGGCCCCGGCGGGCATCCGGGTCGCCGGGCCGGCAGAGGCGCCGGTGCGCCGCGTCGCCCTGCTCGGCGGCGCCGGCGACGGGCTCGTCGACGCGGCGGTCGCCGCCGGGGCGGACGTCTACGTCACCGCGGACCTGCGCCACCACCCCGTGCTCGAGGCCCGGGAGGAGGCCGCCGCGCGCGGCGGCACCCCCTACCTCGTCGACGCCGGTCACTGGGCCACCGAGTGGCTGTGGCTCGAGGAGATGCTCGAGCGCGTCGTGGGGGCGCTCGCAGCCGCCGGTCACGACGTGGTTGGCTTGGACACCCACGTGAGCACCATCTGCACCGACCCGTGGAGCTTCACCGTCGGCGCCCGACCCCTCCAAGGAGACCCGCAGTGAAGGCCGACCCCTTCGTCCAGGCACGACTGCTCGACCTGCAGGCGCTCGACACGCGCCTGCAGCAGATCGACCACGCGCTGTCCCGGGTGCCGCAGATCGCCGCGGTCGCCGAGGCCGGTGAGCGGCTCCAGCAGGTGAGCGACGACGTCGTGCGCGTCGAGACCACCCTCTCCGACATCCGGCGCGAGGTCGCGCGGGCCGAGGCAGACGTGCAGCAGGTGCGCGACCGCGCCGCCCGCGACCAGGCGCGCCTCGAGGCCGGCACCGGCATGACCTCGCGCGACCTCACGTCGCTGCAGCACGAGATCGAGTCCCTGGGGCGCCGTCAGGCCGAGCTCGAGGACGTCGAGATCGAGGTCATGGAGCGGCAGGAGACCGCGGAGTCCCGGTTGCAGCAGCTGCAGGCCCAGCGCGACGAGATCCAGGCCGAGGTCGACCGCCTCGCCGCCGAGCGCGACGCGGCCGTGGCCGAGCTCGATGCCGAGCGCGTCGAGGTGGCCCGTCCGCGCCACGAGATCGCCGGCGGCATCGACGACCCGCTGCTCGCCCTCTACGAGCGGATCCGCGAGGGCTCGGGAGGTCTGGCCGCGGCCGAGCTCAAGCACGGCCGCTGCGGCGGATGCCGTCTCGAGCTCAACCCCGTCGACCTCGCCGCCATCGACCGGGCGGCGAGCGACGAGGTCGTGCGGTGCGAGGAGTGCTCGCGCATCCTCGTGCGCACCCACAGCGGCGACTGATGCGGCGGCTGCGCGTCGAGGCGGACGGCGGGTCCAGAGGCAACCCCGGCATCGCCGGGTACGGCGCCCTCGTGCGCGACACCGCGACCGGTGAGCGCCTCGTCGAGCTCGCCGCGCCACTGGGCACCGCGAGCAACAATGTCGCCGAGTACCGCGGGATGATCGCCGGCCTCACCGCCGCCCGCTCCATCGCCGCCGACGCCCAGATCGTCGTCGCCATGGACTCCAAGCTCGTCGTCGAGCAGATGGCCGGGCGGTGGCGGATCAAGCACCCCGACATGCGCGAGCTGGCCCTGCAGGCCCGAGACGTCGTCGCCGAGATCACCGCCGCGGGAGGATCCGTCGAGTGGGTCTGGGTCCCGCGGGCCGACAACGATGACGCCGACGCCCTGTCCAACCGGGGGATGGACGGTGAGCACGTCGAAGACTGGCACGGCAGCGAGGCTGCCCGTGACGACCTCGCGCCCTCGCGCGACGGCGAGCAGGAGCCGGTGCGCCCGCGGCCCGGGCGTGGGGAGCCGACCCGGGTGGTCCTCGTACGGCACGGCGTCACCGAGCTCACCGAGCAGGTGCGCATCGACGGCCGCGGTGGTGTGGACCCCGACCTCAGCGCGACGGGGCGCGAGCAGGCCGCGCGGGCGGCCGAGCTCGTGGCCGAGCTCGTCGGCGAGGCCGACGCCCGGGTGGTCACCTCCGACCTCGCCCGGGCGCGGCAGACGGGCGCCGCCATCGCCGACCGGCTGGGGGTCACCCCCTTCGCCGACGCCGCCTGGGACGAGCAGTCCTTCGGCGACTGGGACGGCCTGGCCATCGCCGACCTCGTGCGCGAGCACGGTGACGACTTCCGTGCCCTGCGCGACGACCCCGACTACGCACGTCCCGGCGGCGAGTCCCACACGCAGATGGCTGCACGCGTCCTGACCGCCTGGGAGGCACTCGTCGCCGAGGGCGGGACGGTCGTCGTCGCAGCCCACCGCAAGCCGATCCTCGTCGTCCTCGCCCACGTCCTCGGGTTGCCGCACGACCGGCTCTGGCGCCTCGCCGGCAGCCCGGGCTCGCTCACGGCGATCGAGGCCTGGCCGGGTGGTGAGGCCGTCGTCGCCTTCACCAACCGCACCTGAGGAGTCGACATGACCAACGTGCCCGACTGGCTCATCGCGACCGGTCTCGTGGGGGCGGTCCTCTTCGGGCTGCTCTCGGCCTTCTTCCCGCCGCTCAACGCCGAGATCTACGCGCTCGCCGCGCCCGTGATCTTCCCGGACGCCTGGGTCGTGCACGTGTGCGCCATGACCGGTGGTCTCGTCGTCGGCAAGATGAGCCACTTCTTCGTCGCCGAAAAGGGAGCCGAGGCATACACCCGTCGGCGGGAGGCCAAGGAGGCCCGCGAGGCGGCGGAGGACCGCCGACCCACTGGCCCGGTGCGGGCCCGCTTCGCCCGATGGAGCAAGGCGATGATCGACGTGCTCGACCGGCCCCGGCTCGGTCCGCTCGTCATGCTCGCCTCCTCCGGCATCGGCTTCCCGCCGCTCGCGGTCGTCACGGTCGCGGCAGGCATCAAGCGGGTCAACATGGTGCTCTTCTTCGCGGTGACCACCATCGGGTGCCTGGCCCGCTTCCTCGTCACCGCGTGGCTCGTCAGCCGCGGCATCTCCCTCGGGCACTGAGGGCACGTCTCGGGTCGTGACCCGACGGCGGTGGCCGCCAGCCCGCTCATTAGCCTGAGGTCATGAGTCAGCCAGCAGCACAGCTCACGCCCCAGGAGGCGTGGGACCACCTCGCCAGCGACCCGGAGGCAATCCTCGTCGACGTGCGCACCCGGGCGGAGTGGACCTTCGTCGGGCTGCCCGACCTGACCTCGCTGGGCAAGCGGGTCGTCCCGATCGAGTGGACGAGCTTCCCCGACGGTGCCCCCAACCCGGCCTTCCTCGACGAGCTGCGCGCCGTCGTCCCCACCGAGGAGACGACCGTGCTCTTCCTGTGCCGCTCGGGGGCGCGCTCTGTCGCGGCCCAGACGGCCGCCGGCGCCGCCGGCTACAGCCGCACCGTCAACGTGCTCGAGGGCTTCGAGGGCGACGTCGACGCCCACGGGCACCGTGCGGTGAACGGCTGGAAGCAGGCCGGTCTGCCGTGGAGGCAGGGGTGAGCGGTACTCCCTTCGGCCCCGGCAACCCGCGGCCCTACCTCGCCCCCGAGGGGCTCTCCCCGCAGACCCTCGCCGTGCGCGGCGGCCAGGCCCGCACGACCTTCGACGAGACCTCCGAGGCGCTCTTCCTCACCTCCGGCTTCGTCTACGGCAGCGCCGAGGAGGCCGAGGCGGCCTTCAGCGACGGCGTCGACAAGTTCGTCTACTCCCGCTACGGCAACCCGACCGTCGCGATGCTCGAGGAGCGGCTGCGCGTGCTCGAGGGCGCCGAGGCGGCCTACGCCACGTCCTCCGGGATGTCGGCGGTCTTCACCGCGCTCGCCGCCCTTGTCGGGCAGGGTGACCGGCTCGTCTCCTCCCGCGGGCTCTTCGGCAGCTGCTTCGTCATCGTCGACGAGATCCTCCCGCGCTGGGGCGTCGAGACCGTGCTCGTCGACGGGCACGACCTCGACCAGTGGCGCGAGGCGCTGTCGGAGCCGACGACCGCGGTCTTCTTCGAGACCCCGAGCAACCCGATGCAGGAGCTCGTCGACATCGCGGCGGTGAGCGAGCTCGCGCACGCCGCAGGCGCACAGGTCGTCGTGGACAACGTCTTCGGCACGCCCGTCTTCTCCCGGCCCCTCGAGCACGGTGCCGACATCGTCGTGTACTCGGCGACCAAGCACATCGACGGCCAGGGGCGCGTCCTCGGTGGCGCGATCCTCGGACCCCGGGACTACATCGACGGCCCGGTGCAAAACCTCATCCGCCACACCGGCCCCTCGCTCTCACCCTTCAACGCCTGGGTGCTGCTCAAGGGGCTGGAGACGATGGACCTGCGGGTGCGCCGCATGGCCGAGTCGGCGCTGGCCATCGCCAGGGCCCTGCAGGAGCACGCCGGCGTCGACCGGGTCATCCACCCGTGGCTCGAGGACCACCCGCAGCACGAGCTCGCCCGGCGCCAGATGACCGGGGGCGGCACCGTCGTGACCTTCGACGTCCGGGGTCGCAAGGAGCAGGCCTTCGCGGTGATGAATGCCCTCCGGCTCGTCGACATCTCCAACAACCTCGGTGACTCCAAATCGCTCATCACCCACCCGGCGACGACGACCCACCGTCGGATGGGGGAGGAGGCCCGGGCTGCGATCGGCATCACCGACACGACCCTGCGGATCTCCGTCGGCCTCGAGGCCGCGGAGGACCTCGTCGCGGACCTGCGTCGCGCGCTCGGCTGACCCCTCGAGCGGGCGACCAGGTCCGGCCCTCTGGCCATGGTTGTGGGTGGAACTGGTAGTCCTGTGCGCCGACAGCGCCTGGTGGGGGCTTGCCGGCAGGCTGGGCTACCACGTCAACACACAACCATCAGCGCGCGAGTACGAGGAGCGCCGCGCCGCCCGCGACGAGGGCAACTGCGAGGCCCTGGGCCGCCAGGGCGCCGGCGCCGATGCGCACGCCTGCGGCGCGCACCCGGTGGAGCCACAGGAGCGTGGCGAGCGAGCCCCACGGGGTGACGATCGGGGCCACATTGGTCCCCACCAGGAGCGCCATGAGCCGGGTGGGGCTCGTGCCCGCCGCGGACTCGAGCGCCAAGTAGCCCGGCAGGTTGTTGAGCGCATTGGCCGCCAGGGCGCCGAGACCGGCGACCCGGGCGAGGTCGCCGAGGCCCTCGCCCGCTCCGGCCAGGTCGCGCAGCGCCGTGCCGGCGCCGGCGTCGAGCAGTGCCTGGACGGCGACGAAGAGCACACCGACGACCACGGCCATGGCCCACGGCGGGCGCACCCGCTGCACGAGGAAGGGGGCCCGCAGCCTCACTGCGGTCACGAGGACGAGCGCCGCGGCGCCGGCCACGAGCCAGGGCTCCACGCCGAGGGCGAAGAGCGGCCCGATCGCCAGACAGGTGCCGGCGGCCAGCCGCAGCAGGACGCGGTCGTGCGGAGCATCCGGGGGCGCCACGGTGTAGCGGCCCCGCAGGTCGCGCCGGTGCACGAGGCCGACGACGAGCAGGGTCCCGACCACGGCGGCCGCGCCCGGGGCGAGCGCCAGCCGGACGAAGTCGGCGTGCGCCCCGCCCAGCCGCTCCAGGTGCTGCACTGCCAGCAGGTTGGTCAGGTTGGACACGGGCAGGAAGAGGGATGCGGTGTTGGCCAGGAAGAGGGTCGTCACGGCGAAGGGGGCCGCCCCCACCCCGACCTGGCGGGCGACCGTGAGCGCGACCGGTGTGAGCAGCACGGCGGTCGTGTCCAGACCGAGGAAGACCGTGACGAGCACGGCGAGCCCGCTGATCAGCAGCCACAGGACGACCGTGCGGTGACCCGCGAGCCGTGCCGTGGCGTGGCCCGCGACGTCGAAGACTCCGGCGAGGTCGGCCACCTCCGCGACGACGGTGATGGCCACGAGGAAGGCCATGACGGGCAAAGTCCGGGAGAGGACCGCCACGACCTCCGGCCAGGTCACCGGGCGGTCGTGTCGAGGACCCAGGGCCGGCCGGGTCCGGCCGGCTCGTGCAGGGTCACGTCGAAGCCGGGCTCGAGCGCCCGGGCCAGGGACGCGGGGGTACGTGGCTCGCGGTCGACGCCGAGGAGGTGGCGCGCCACCAGGCCACGGGTGTGCTTGGCCATGTGGGTGGCGCCGGGCACCCGGATCTGCACCCACCGGCGCGCCACGTCGCCGCTCGGCGTCCACGCGGCGACGTAGGTGCTCGAGCGGCAGTCGACGACGAGGCCGGTGCCCGCGGCCGTGGTCAGCTCGGTGTCGAGCGCTTCGCGCCAGTGGGCGGCGAGCGGGCCGACACCCGGGAGGTTGACCGCCATCGACAGGCGGTAGGGCGGGATACGGTCGGTGGGGTGGACCGCGCCGAAGAGCGCGGAGACGACGACGAGCCACCGGTTGGCCCGCCGTCGCTGCCCGGGGGTGAGGTCGCCGAGGCCGAGGGCGTCGTAGAGCACGCCGGTGTAGACCTCGGCTGCCGGGGGAGCAGGTGCGGTGGTGAGGCGCGTGTTGCGCGCGACCTCCTCGACGAGGTTGGGGCTGACCCCGAGGACCTCGTGGGCGTCGGGCCGGCCGCTCACCTCGGCGAGCGCGTCGAGGACCATCCGGCGGTGGTCGGTGAGGTCCGGGTGGGAGAGCGAAGGGAGGTCCAGCGCCTTGCCGCGGGAGCGGCCGGCCTTGGACTCCGACGGGGGCAGCAGCACGAGCACCCCCAGACGATACGAGAGCCGACTGCGGGCGTCGGCGTCCAGGGGCATCTAGGGTGGCGAGCATGGCTTCGCAGCGCACCGTGACCCTCCGTCCGAGCGACCCCGAGGTGGGGGAGGTCGTCGCCGCCGCGGGGCTGACCCCGCGCTTCGACGCGATCCGCGCCGAGCTCGAGGTGCCCGGCGAGTTCCCGGCGGAGGTCGTCGCGGAGGCGGAGCGGGTGGCGGCGCAGCCGCTCTCCCGGCCCGAGCGTGACGAGAGCGACCTCCCCTTCGTCACCATCGACCCGCCCGGGTCGATGGACCTCGACCAGGCCATGCACCTGGAGCGCGACGGTGAGGGCTACCGCGTGCGGTACGCGATCGCGCACCTGGAGTCCTTCGTCGAGCCGGGCGGGGCCATCGACGAGGAGGCCCGTCGCCGCGGGCAGACGATCTACGCACCCGACGAGCGCACTCCGCTGCACCCGCCGGTGCTCAGCGAGGGCGCGGCGAGCCTGCTGCCCGACGAAGTGCGCCCGGCCTACGTGTGGGACATCCGCCTCGACGCCCGCGGTGAGCACACGGCCGCCGAGGTCTACCCGGCGCTCGTGCGCAGCGTCGAGCGCCTCGAGTACACCGCCGTCCAGGAGGCGGTCGACGGCGGCACCGACGACGAGCGGCTGCTGCTGCTCCGGGAGATCGGGGACAAGCGCATCGCGCTCGAGCAGGAGCGCGGTGGGGCCTACCTCCCGATGCCCGACCAGCAGGTCGAGGAGGTCGAGGGCGGCTTCCGCCTGCACCTGCGCCCGCTCGTGCCGGCCGAGGACTGGAATGCCCAGATCTCGCTCCTCACCGGCATCGTCGCCGCCGAGATGATGCTCGAGGCCAAGGTCGGCATCCTGCGCACGATGCCCGAGCCCGACGAGCGCGCCGTCGGTCAGCTGCGCCGGGTGGCCCGCGCCCTCGGCGTTGAGTGGGCGGAGGGGACCGACCACGGCACCTTCCTGCGCTCCCTGGACGGCACCGACCCCAAGCACCTCGCGCTGATCCACGAGTCGACGGTCCTCTTCCGCGGGGCCGGCTACACCGCCTTCGACGGGGAGCTGCCCGAGCTCGTCGAGCAGGCCGCCATCGCCGCGCCCTACGCCCACGTGACGGCACCGCTGCGCCGTCTGGTCGACCGCTTCGGTCTGGCGCTGTGCGCGGCGGTGAGTGCCGGGACCGAGGTGCCGGCCTGGGTCCGCGAGGCGCTGCCGTCGCTACCCGAGCTCATGGAGACCTCCGACCGTCGCGCTGGGGGCGTGGAGCGGGCGACGACCGACGCCGTCGAGGCCGCCTCCCTCGCCGACCGGGTGGGCGAGGAGTTTGCGGCCGTCGTCGTGGACGTGCCCGAGGGCAAGGACGACGGGGGTGCCCTCGAGGTGCAGCTCGTCGACCCGCCGGTGCTGGCGCGGGCGAAGGGAGCAGCCGAGCTCGGCGCCGAGGTCACCGTGCGCCTGACCGGCGTCTCGCTCGACGAGGGACGGGTCGACTTCGAGGTGGCCTGACCGCCACCCCGACCGTGCGCCGGCGCGATGCCGGGATCGGGTAGGGTGGCGGCAGCGAAAGGGAGTAGTCCCCAACAGGTGTGTCGACACACTGAGCCTGAGGCCTCGGCCCCGGCTCCGGCGCATCGGGCCAGCACTGCTGGCGGACGAGACTTTCGACCGGTTTGTCATGGGACGATCCCGGTCGAGGCTCGTCGCACCACGACTCCTCGTCCGGGCGGACGAGGAGTTTTTTTCATGTTCTCTGCACTGGTGCTCAGCACCGTGGTCATCTTCGTCGCCGAGCTCGGCGACAAGAGCCAGCTCATGGCGATGACCTTCGCCACCCGCTACCGCGCACGCGACGTCATCCTCGGCATCACCGCCGCGACGGCGATCGTGCACCTGGCCTCCGTCGGCATCGGCTACTTCATCGGCGCGAGCTTCGAGCGCTACCAGGGGCCGATCGCCATCGCGGCCGGTATCGCCTTCCTCGGCTTCGCCGCGTGGACCCTGCGCGGCGACGAGCTGACCGACGAGGAGGCGCAGAAGGCGCGCAAGGCGAAGGGGTCGGCGCTGCTGGCCGTCGGCCTGGCCTTCTTCCTCGCCGAGCTCGGCGACAAGACGATGCTCGCGACGATCACCCTCGCGGTCCGGGAGGACTGGTTCGGCACCTGGATCGGCTCGACCGTGGGCATGGTCGCTGCCGACGCGCTCGCCATCGGGGTCGGCGCCCTGCTCGGGCGCAAGCTGCCCGAGAAGGTCATCCAGTACGGAGCGGCCGCCGCCTTCGCGATCTTCGGGCTGGTCCTCGTCGCCGAGGGTGCGGGGTGGCTGGGCTGACCTGCGGCGCCCCGTAGACTGCTCGGCGGATGAGTCGGCCGGACGGCTGCGTCACCGCTTCGGCGGTGTCGAGGAAAGTCCGGGCTCCACAGGGCAGGGTGGTGGCCAACAGCCACCCGGGGTGACCCGCGGGACAGTGCCACAGAAAGCAGACCGCCACGGCGACCTCGGTCGTCGCGGTAAGGGTGAAACGGTGGTGCAAGAGACCACCAGCGATCCGGGTGACCGGATCGGCTCGGTAAACCCCACCCGGAGCAAGTCCAGACAGTGTGCGTCCGAGGGCTGCCCGCCCGAGCACACGGGTAGGACGCTGGAGGTCGTCGGCAACGGCGACCCGAGATGGATGGCCGTCACCCCGGCACGGGCAACCGCGTCGGGGGACAGAACCCGGCTTACAGGCCGACTCATCCCCACACCCTTGATTTTCCGGGGGTTCGGGCTGCCTCAGCGGCCCTGAGTCCTCAACGAGTCCTCAGGACGCACGAGCAGGGAGTCGACAGCCTCGCGAGTCCTCGAGTCGGAGTCGGGCCACAGGTGCGAGTACGTGTCGAGCGTCTCCTGCGCCGACTTGTGGCCCAGACGCTCCTGCACGACCTTCACGGACTCCCCGTGCCGGATGAGCAGAGACGCGTAGTGGTGGCGCAGGGCGTGGAATCCCTCACCCTCGACACCTGCGGCAGCCGTGGCCCGCTTCCACGCTGACCACACCGACGACTTCCGCAGCGGCTCGCCCTTCGCCGTCGTGAAGATCAGACCGGACTCCCCGGCAGGGAACGCTTCGAGGTGAGCGGCCAGCGCGTCGGCGACGACCTGAGGGAGCGGGATCTCGCGGTTGCTCGTCGGTGTCTTCGGTGGGCCGAAGACGGGCCGCCCGTCCTCGACGCCGACGAGCTGCCGGTCGACGACGAGTCGCCGCTCGAGGAACCTCACCCGGTCAGTGGTCAATCCGAAGACCTCGCCCTGCCGCATGCCGGTACCGGCGGCGAGCAGCACCATCGCGGCCCATCGGTTTGGCATCTCGTCGGCGATCGCAAAGACCTGCTCGACGCTCATCGGCGTGACCTTGGTCGGCACGCGCTCAGGGAGCTTGATCCCGACGCACGGTGTCGAGGCGATCCTGCGTGATGCCACCGCGGCCTTGAAGACGGTGGACACGTAGGAGTAGGTCACTTCCACGGTGGAAGGCGCGTAGGTCTCTGCAAGGGACTTCACCATCCGTTGCACGGTGTCGGGCGTGAAAGCGGCGAGCGGGACGTCGCCCACGAGCGGATACACGCGGTTCACCAAAGCGACGCGCACGACCTCCGCGGTCGACGGCCGGTAGGGCTGACTGGCTCGCCAGTCTTCCGCGTACGCGCGGAACGTCACGTTCCCGGCCTTGGGTGCGACGTACGCACCCGTGACCATCGACGCCGTGACCTCATCCAGCCAGCGCTGGGCGTCTGCCTTCCGGGCGTGGTGGCTGGCGTGCTGCTTGCCCGTCGCGTCGCGATACCGGGCCCGCCACTTCCCCGACGGCAGCTTCGAAATGCTGGCCATGCGTCAGTCCTCCTCGGTCACAAGGGCGTCGAGGTCGCAGCCCAGGATCTGCGTCAGCGTGACCGCCTCTGCCAGCTTCAACGAGCGGTCGCCGCGCTCGATCTGCGCCACTGTCTGCTGCCGCCACGTCTTCCACCCGCCCAGCAAGGCCATAGACGTGGCCACCGTCGCCTGCGGCCGGGAACCTCGCAGCGCCCGGACCCGGGCGCCGATCTGCTCATCTGAAATCACGCTCTGGACAGTACACGATTTTCGCGTGCTAGTTTCTGGCCAACACGAAAACCGTGTGAATGGACCAGAGAACTTCAAGGAGATGAGCTGAGATGAGCGACCTGCTGACGCTCGACGAGGTGGCGGTCGTGCTGCGCACGCCCGTCGCGACTTTGCGCTACTGGCGCGCCAACAACCGAGGCCCCGCCTTCATCAAGCTGGGCCGGCGCATCGTGTGCCGGCGGTCAGACCTGGACCGCTGGCTCGCCGAGCAGGCGAGCGCCCAGACCCAGTCCTGACGTCACCCCCCAATCGCTGCGGGCCGATCCACCGCAGCCACCCCACCCCCTCGCCGGGCGGCCCGCTGAGACGCGGGAACGAGACGACCGATCGGCTCGAGCGAGAGGACGAAATCCCTTGAGCCAGAACGCAGCCGACCCGGCCCCTGCCGACATCAGGGACCGGGCCGCAAGCACCACAACCGATAACCGTTCCCAGTTTAGCCGCCCAGCCCTCGACGCCGAGGTCGACGAGTTCCTCGACGACCTGACCGAGCTCGCCGTGCCGATCGCCCACGCGGTGGTCGGAGATGACGAGCAGGAGTTCCACCGCCCGACCGGCTGGCAGGACAGCACCGTCGACGGCAATGCCGCCGCCCGGGCCGCCCACGCTGCCCGCGGCGGCGCGCTGCTCGGCATCCTCGGTGGAAAGGTCGCCGTCGTCGACGTCGACACGAAGAACGGCGGGAGTGTCGAGGACACGCGGGCCCTGCTCGCGCAGCTCGGGGTGACGACTTACGCGGAGATCGCGACCCCGTCGGGTGGACGGCATTTCCATGTCGCCGGCCACCCTGACCTGCCCTCGGTCGGAGCCAGCAAGGACCGTGAGGGCCTGACCGGGCACCCGGGGGTCGAGATCCTCGCCGCCGGGCGTAACGCCTTCCTCCCGGGCACGACGCGCCCCACCTACGACGGTCGCGGATACGAGATCGTGAGCAACAACCTCGCCGCGCTGGCCGACGGCGGCGACGAGGACAGCGCCGAGCGGCTCGTCGACTGGGTGCTCGCCCACCGCGCCACGACGGCCCGCGGCGAGGCCCTGCCGACCGTGGACACCTCGACGATCACCGAGGCCCCCGAGGGAGCTCGCGAGCGTGCGCGGGTGTGGCTGGCGCGCGTCGACTTCGCCGACGACGCCCGCCGGCTGGCTACCGCCGAGGAGGACGCAACGATCGCCCTGGGCCCCGTCAGCGGGACGTGGGAAACGGGCGGTGTGGGCGGCGAGGGGATGCTCGCCTACGTGGCGGCGCGGGCCCTGCGGCTCGACGCCACGCGCGAGGCTCTGGGCCTGCCACCTCAGCACGCCGAGGAGTACGTCGCGGCCTTCGTCGACCGCTTCGGCGCCAACAGCGCCGAGGCCCGCATGGCCCGTCGCAAGCTGGACGCCAGCCGTGAGTACGCGGCCGAGCGCGGGCCCAAGCTGCCGCCGACATGGGCCGAGATCGTCGACGAGGAGCGAGCCAAGGAGCAGCTGACTTCCGGCGGTTCCGGCACTGTCGGAGGTTCCGGCGGTTCAGCTGGAGGGGAGCAGAGTGGGCAGGCTTCCGGCGGTTCCGACGGAATCGGAGGTTCCGGCGGTTCAGATGGGGGGGGCACCCTCCACCGTGGGATCGAGCTCCCCGCCGACGTGATCGAGGACGGCGAGCACCTGCTCGACGAGGTGCGGGCCTTCCTCGCTCGTCACATCAGCGTCAACGACGACCACGACCTCGACATCCTGACGACGTGGGCCGCCCACACTCACGTGGCCGAGCGGCTGCACACGACGCCGCGTCTCCAGATCGACTCCCCGGTGCCCGAGTCCGGGAAGACGACTGTTCTCGAGCACTTGCAGCGCCTCTCGTTCAGTGCGGTGCTTGCCTCGTCGATCTCCTCGCCGGCTCTCCTCGCTCGACTCGTCGAGCACGAGCCGAGGACGCTCCTGTTCGACGAGGTCGACCGCACCCTCGACCCCAAGAAGGAGGGAGCCGGCGACCTGTTGGCAGTCCTCAACTCTGGGTACAAGGCGGGCGCGACGCGGCCGACCCTCATCCCGGTCAAGGGCGGTGGATGGGAGGCGAAGGAGCTGCCCACCTTCGCCCCGGTGGCGATGGCTGGCAACCAGCCGGCCCTGCCCGACGACACCCGCTCTCGCATCATCCGTGTGGTGCTCCTGCCCGACCACCTCGGGGTGGTCGAGGAGAGCGACTGGGAGGAGAAGGACGCCGAGGCTTCGATGTTGGGCGCGCGGCTGGCCCGCTGGGCCCTGCACGTCCACGACGAGGTGCGCCCTCGCCCTGACATGCCCCAGGGCTGCACCTCTCGCCTCAGGGAGAAGTGGCAGCCGCTGGCCCGGGTAGCGCAGGCCGCCGGCCCCCGGTGGCTGGCCACCATGCTCGAGTGCGCGGCCGAGGACGTCGCTCGTGTCCAGCAGGACCGCGAGGCAGGCCTCGCCGCCGAGCGGCCCTCGCTCCTCGTCCTGCGGCACATCTTGCAGGACTGGCCGACGTTCAGCCCGTTCTGGAAGACGACCGACATGCGCGACGCGCTCGTGCGGGAGCACCCCGAGGTCTGGGGAGAGTCGTCCGACTACGGCAAGGCACTGACGGTTCAGCGTCTGGGGCGGATGCTCGTCAGCAGCTACAACATCCGCTCCACCGTCGAGGACTCCGCCGACAAGAACAGCCCCCGCGGATACCGCCGGTCCCAGTTCGAGCGTGCTGCACGGGCCCTCAACTCCCGCCCGACGGTGGCGATCCCGGAGGTTCAGGCACCCCCTGCCCGAACCGCCGGAACGTCCGATAGCGCCGGAACCGCCGGAACCGAGATCCCGCTCGCAGACAGCCCCTGCCCGGGCTGCGGTGGCCGGCTCGAGGCATCCCGCGAGGCCGCCGGCCTCGCCTGCCTCTCGTGCTACGGCAGGGGGGCCTGACGATGCACGCCACCTCGTTTCGCGGCACGCTGGCTCACGACGCCACGCCGGAGCTGCTCGAGCTCCTCGGGCGCCGAGGGGTGCCGGCCAAGCGGCTCGCGGCCCACCTCACGGAGGACGAGGAGCTCGACCTCCTCGCGGCTCACCCGCCGAAGGGGGTGAAGCCTCGCCCCGAGGTCGCGCCGCCTGCGCCCCTGTCGGCGAGGCCGGTCGCGACCCGGCTCGCCCTCGAGGACCACCTCGACGTCGACCGGCGCCGCGACCCGGTCGAGGAGGTCCACCTCGTCGACGGGACGGTCGCCCGCATCCGCCGCACCGCGGATGGTGAGCGCTACGCCGAGCGGTGGGACGAGACCTCGCGCCGCTACGGCCCGCACGAGCCCGGCCTCGTCGAGCGCACCACCGAGGCGACCCGCCTCGACGCCGTGGGCGCATCGCACCACGGTCGTACGTGGGGTCATTGCATGGTGTGTGGCCGGCTCCTGACCAACGCGACGAGCGTGCGCGCCGGTATCGGCCCCGTGTGCGTCGTCAACGTCTACGGGCACGATGCCCGCACCGAGATCGGCGGTGAGGACGTATGAGCACCGCCCACATCGTCACCGCGGTGACTGCCTGCGCGCCCGGCTTTTGCATCCGCGCGGCGGCGATTGACGAGACCGGCGTCGTCACCTTCGAGTCCGCGCCGGTGGTCGGCCTCGCCGACACGCTCGAGGTCGACATGGATGCGGGCGATACCGAGCGTGAGGTCGTCGCGGCCTACCTCGACCCGCTGGATGGGGTCGTGCGCCCCTTCGCCGACTTTGTCGTCGAGGGGTGGCGCGCGGCCCGCGTTCTGGCCCCCGGCGACGCCGAAGACGCCCGCGACGAGGAGCTCGCGGCGCAGCTCCTCGAGGAGTCCAGGGCGCGCGGGATCGTCGAGCGCTGGGCGGAGGGGTCATGACTCGGATCCTGCGGAGCTGGCAGGCCCGACGCGCCTACGCCGCCGGCCGCCGCGACGAGCGTGCCGCCTCGCGCCGCCGCTGCCTCGCCCTCGCCGAGCAGGTGACCCGATGAGCACCGCGACAACCGCCCGAGGCCCGCCCCCTTCGCCCGATGACGAGGACCGGGAGACGACCGCGCAACCACACACCGAGCACCACCGACCAAGGAGCAGCACCCATGACCACCACCTCCACCGACGAGGCCGTCGTCGTCGCCTACTACCCGCCCACGCCCCATCAGCGCGCCGCGCGCGTCGAGGTCACCTGCCCGTTCGGATGCGTCGAGCTGACGCCGACCGGGCGCCCGAAGAAGAACGGCCGCGCCCGTCGCCACCTGCACGGCATCGGCCCCGCCGGTGCGGTCCCCGACCTGGGGTCGAGGGTTTCGCACTGCCCCTCGACCCTCGGGCAGACGTATTTCCTTGTCGACCGGAACAACCTCGTGCCGGCCCGCCTCGAGGTCGCCGAGGAGATGCCGGCATGAGCGAGCCCAGCGCGGTCTACGTCGACGACTACCGCGGTGCCGACGTCGCCGACTCGATCGTCGCGCACTCGCCCCGCGGCACTGTGCACGCCCTTCGCGCAGCCGCACCGCACTACCTCGTCTCGGTCGCCGATGCCGTCCTCGTCGTCCCCGCGGTGACGCTCGCTCGGCGCCTCATCGGATCCACCGACGAGCACGGCCGTTGGGTCGTCCCCGCCGCACTGGCAGGCCCCCTGCTCGAGGCGATTCAGCAGGCCGCCGAGGGCGACCCCTCCGAGCTCCTCGCGCTCATCGTGAGCGAGATCAACCACACCCCCGGCGACGTCGTCGCCACCAACAAGGAGAACTGACAATGACCGATCACAACGCCGACCTCGAGACCCTGGCCGACGAGATCCTCGCCGCGGGCGAGCAGCAGCAGACGGCCCCGAACGCGATGGAGCGCGCCCGCACCGACGGCGCTCGGATGACGAGCGGCATGGAGAGGGGCAACGGCCCAACCCGTTACGACCCTGCGACGTTCATGGACAAGCCGGCCAAGGACTCGCCCCGCCTCGAGCCCAGCGCCCGCCGCGGCTCGTCGTCGCCCTCGCAGTACGTCATGGCCCCGGGCATCTCCAATCTCAGCCACCTTGTGCACGAGGCTCGGCGTCGCCCTGACGACGCCACGCTCGGCGAGACGAAGGCCGCAGCGACGGCGTGGTCCGACTTCGTCGCCGCCGCGGACGAGGCCCGCGCCGCGGTCGGCGATGTGCCCGCCGCCATGCGCCGGGCGGCCGACGAGCGGGCCGCCGCCCTGGCCGACCCGGGCGAGAACCCCACGGTCCTGCCGTCCGTGGCCGATGCTCGTGCTCACGCGGAGGCCGTCGCCGGCAAGGCCCTTCGTCACGCGCTCGACCTGCGCAAGGCCTACGACGACGTCGTGCTCGAGACCGCGGGCGAGCGGCTCGCCGGGCTCGAGAAGGCAGTCCCGCAGCAGGCCGAGGCGATCGTCGCCCGGGTCGCGGACCTGCGGGCCGCAGTCGTCGCCCTGCGCGCCGGAGTCACCACGCTGACCTACGCCGCCGGTGAGGAGCGTGGCCTTCGTCCTCGGTCCCTTCCGACGGCGGTGCGCCTCGAGGAGCTGGACGCGCTCGAGGCCGAGGTCCGCCAGCTGGCCGCGATCGCCGCGGACCCGGCGGAGCCTGCGATCACCCCCTCCCTGCGCGAGCGCGCCTACATCCACAAGCAGGCCCAGCTTGCTGTGGGCGGAATCACGGCGGCCACGGTGGAGCTGGCCCGCATCGAGAAGTCAGAGGAGTACCGGCACACGCAGTACACCCGCGGAATCCCGACCCACGTCCTCGAGAACGCCGCCGAGCAGGCCCAGTACCGCTGAGCCATGACCTCGCGCACCTGCTCCCCCTTCGCCGGGCTGGCCTTCCACGCCAGCCCGGCGGGGTGGGGCGCCTCGGGCGTACGAGCACGAGGCACCGCGAGCGCGAGGCACCGCGAGCACGAGGCACCACGGGCGCACGAGCACGAGGCACCGCGGGCGCACGAGGCACCGCGAGCACGAGGCACCACGGGCGCACGAGCACGAGGCACCGCGAGCACGAGGCACGAGGCACGAGGGCAGGGTGGGGGGCACCTCGAGCCCTGCTCGCCCCGAGACCAGGCCGCCCCCCGCTCGCCCTGCGCCCCGGCCGACCTCGCGCACGACGACGACCGGCACGACCCACCGACTACGCGCCCCCGCTACGGGGTGGGGGGGTGACCCCCCTAGGCGAGAAACACCTCGTCCGGGTCGCATAACACGCAACGGCCGATGACCCCTAGAACACCCTAAATGAGAATCATTCTCAACACCCATCCCGAGGCCCTCAGAGGCCACTACAAGCCCCAGACCATCCCACCCACCGAAAGGCCCTGAAATGCCCGCACACGACCCGCACGACGGCCTGCCGCAGCCGCCTGACGACCTCCGCGAGGAAGGCCTCGCACTCTGGTGGTCGATTCTCGAGGATCTCGACCTGGACCAGCACGAGCTCAGCCTCCTGCGTGCCGCCGCGAGGACCGCGGACCGGCTCGAGGACATCGCCCTCGAGCTCACCCGCGTGCCGCTGACGGTCACGAACCACAAGGGCGATGAGGTGAGCCACCCTCTCCTCGTCGAGCAGCGGATGCAGGGCGCAGCGCACGCCAAGTTGCTCGCGAGCCTGCGTCTCCCGTCGGGCCTGACCGAGGGTGGCGAGCTCAACAGGCCCCAGCGTCGCGGCGCGGCTCGTGGCAGCTATGGAATCCGGGGCCTCGCATGAAGCGGCGCCAGCGGCCCGCCGACGCCGCACCTCTGAGCCCTTGGGCCGATGACTGGGTGACCTCCCGCGAGCGCGATCTCCTCGGGGACGAGGAGGCAAACCGCCTCGCCTTCGCCCGACGCCGGGAGGAGGCCCTCCACCGTCCCGCGCAGACCCTCGACGACGAGCTCGTCCTCGACCAGAGGCCGACCGACGATGCACCGCTCGACACGACGGCTCTCGAGGTGCTGGCATGGCGGGACGCCGCCCTCGCCGGCCAGCTCTTGCCGTGGGAGGCCCAGCGATGAGCGCCGAGGCGGTCCTCGAGGACGCGACCTCACGCTCGCAGGCCCTCAGCGCGCGCCGCCGCAGGATCGAGGAGGCGCTCGAGCTGCCGCACCGCCCGGAGCGGCCGCACCGCGACCCGGACACCGCATGGATGACCCGAGCTGCCTGCGCCGACGAGCCTGCCGAGCGCCGGCTCGCCTTCGTGGCGGTCTCGCGCCAGCGTGACGCCCGCGACCTCGTCACGACCTGCGCGTCCTGCCCGGTCGCGACCGAGTGCCTCGCCGACGGACGCCGCGCGCATCTCAGCGGAGTGGCCGGCGGCCTCGTCCTGGACGACGGGCACCTCGCGCAGGACCGACGCGGAGACCTGGCCTTCCGCTCTACGACTGCGTGGCGCCGCGACGCCCCGGCGCAGCTCGTCGAGCCCGAGGAGCTCGTCGACCTCGCGCGGGAGGGCGGCATCACCGCCGCCGAGGCCGCCCGGGCCCTGCTCGGTGACGACGGGCCGGCCTCGGTGAAGTACGCCGGCACCGTCCTGCGCAGCCTCGTCACCGAGGGCCTGCTCGAGCACCTCCCGGGCCCGCCACGGATCGGGGCAGGTGGCCGGCAGCCGGGTACGTGGGTCATTCCGGGCGAGGCCGATGGTGCGTAGGCCCACCACCCCCGAAGACCGCTGGGAGGCCCGAGGGGCAGGGCTCTACGCCGGTCCCGAGCAGCAGCTCGACCCCGACGAGGTCACCACCTACGCCGCCGCCCTGCTCGCCGAGGCCGACGACTACAGCGGCGCCCGGTCTGCATGGCACCTGCGGGATCTCGTCCTGAACGCCAACGACGCCCCGACCGGCTCGACGGCCGGAGGAGCCGAGGCCGTCCTCGACGCCCTGCGAGCCCTGCGGCGGAGGGTGGGCGGCCCCAGCGTCCACGGCAAGGCCCGGCCCCACATGCCCCCGGATCGGGCGTGGACGCTCTACCGCGGCGGACCCGACCCCATCGGGTGCTCATGGACCGACGACGCCCGGATCGCGCGCACCTACGCCCGATTCCGCCCGGACGGCTTCGAGCGTCACCCCGAGGCGCCCGTGTGGACCCTCGACGTGCCCGCGTCGGCCGTCCTGGCCGTCGTGCCAGTGGCCGGCGCCGGAGGCCCCGACGAGTACGTCCTCGACCCCGCCGAGGTCGACCTCGAGCAGGCCGCCCGCGTGCCCCGTGAGGACCTGCCGCGCCCACTTCGTCGCCGGGGTGGGCGGATCGACTGGACGAGCGTCTAGAGGCGAGCGTCCCACCGCCGGCGGCCCTGTGCTGCGAGGATCGGCGCGTGGTCATCGACGTCAGCGCAAGACGGCGGATGCTCACTGCTACGGGGTTCCGCACAGTGGTGAGCTCGGCCGTAGGTGTTGACGCTGGAGCCAGAGTTACAAGGCACCTCGCGCATACGCGAGTCCTGGGGTTAAGGGCCTAGCTCGTCGCCGGGTGGTCTCATCGACTGGACGAACGCACAAGGCCGCTGGGCACAGGGCTGCCTACGGGCGCCGGGCTGTTACTGTCCGAGCTAGAAGTTGAAGGTGACAGGGGGGGCGCGCATGGGTGGCAATGGCTTTCCGTCCATGAGTGCCTCTGACTTCAAGCGATTGCTCTGCAAAGTTCTTGGGTACAAGGAGGAGGCAGACTCTGGCCCCGGTTCGCACTGCTGGCTACGATCAGATCGGCACCCAGATATCAGGTGGGCCTTCCATAGGCGCGAAGTGAGTAGTATCGAGATTCGCAATGTGCTCGTGAAGCAGGTCGGACTGTCGGTCAGCGAGGCAAGGGAGGTCGTCAAATGAGGGTGCACACCATCGCGACAGAGTTCGCTCCCGATGCTTACGGGCTGGCTAGCCCCCAGGTGCCCGCCCTCTTCGCAGGCGGCACGAGTTCCGATGAGTTCGACGGCGATAACCTGCCAGCACTTCTGGCCCAAGCTGGGGGGCCAGCAGAGTTCAACCTCGTTCAGCATCGACAGACTTACCACAGCATCGAAGACCGCGAGTGGTACGTGCGGGTCCACTTGGACCTCTTCCCACAGCGGCACCACGATCGCATGGAGTTGCTGAGTCTTCTACGGCGTCTCTTGGAGGCAACCCCCGAGCCCATCGACGCCGCCCCGAAGAACCCCACCGGTGAAGCGCTCTTCGTCGCTGTGCTGCCGACCGATGAGGTCGGATGGGTCGCCGAGCAGCTGGGCCCCGGAGAGGTAGCAACGCTGGTGGCGAAGGCAGCGGATGACGATGGACTCATCACCTTCGATCTGTCCCAGTCTGATTCCGACCCAGACGAGGCAATCCCGCCGCAGACCACGATTGCTGAGGTATTGGAGAGCCTTGTCGTCCGCGAGGCCCCTGTGGCCGTTGACTTCCTTGACGACAGCAGTTCGCTGGCGCTTCAGCGCTCAGACCGCCGTCTTGTAACTCTTTGAGGTCGTCGAGACACAGCCGCGGCGAGCCGCATGCTGCGCTGCCCACCATGCTCGACCTCATGTCGAGGCTGCCTCAACCGCAGGACGCCGACGCGGTCCTCGTCACCGACGACGGCCACCGCCTCGGGTACGTGCCTCGCCCGCTCCTCGAGTACGTGCGCCCCGCGCTGGAGCGCCACCACGAGCTGACCGTCGAGCGGGTCAACCCTCCCGCCGGGTTCCACATGCGCCTGCTCGTGCGTCTGGCCGGCCACCAGCCCGGCTAGACGTCAGGGGCCTAGCGGTGCCGACGACCCCTGACGAGAGGTGGGTGCCGCCCGGTCACCCCCTGGCCGGCCACCCCGATTTCGGGGCCTACTGGGCGCCATTCCTCGCCGAGGTGGACGCCACCGAGGCTCCCCGCCTTCCCGGCAAGCGCCGAGACTTCCGGGCGGTGACGGACGGGCCTCGGTTGCTGGACCTTAGGACCGAGTTCGACGTCTTGCTATGGCTGCACCGCTGCGGCCTGCGCCCAGAGTTCGGCGCTACCGACGGCACGCCAATGCCTGACTTCGTCCTGCCTGACTTGGGGCTCGGAATCGAGGTCACACGACTTGGCAGGCCCAATGTGGGTTGGAAGCTCGTTCGCCTTGTGATGGACGAGACGCGGGGGCGCCGCCCGCGACGGCTTGCGACCATCCGCATGTCAGCGCATCCCGTGATGGTTAGGCAGCGGGTCATGGACGAGATCAGGGTCGAGGTGAGAGCCAGTCTCGAGCAGGATGAGCCGCCGCCGGTCTTCGCGGTGCTGCGGCCAGCACACGACGGCAGTCCGGCGGTCACGGTCGCGATTTCGTTTGATCGGCCCTTCGGGTCGGCCATACCGACGTTGGTAGCGCCGCCCCCGGGTCGGACACCCGTGGCCCGGCATGACGTCGAGAATCTCGTCGCCGGGGTGCTGACCGAGAAACGCAAGCGTCGGCAGGGCGAGGCCATGCCCACGGTCTTGTGCGTGGAAGTGGGGGGCCTCATGCAGGCCATCACGCGCACCGACGCCGAGGCATGGTCTCGGCGCCTGGCTGAGATTCTCGCCAAGCACCGCGAGCGGACATCCTTCGCCGCACTGGCCCTCGTCGCATTCGGCGCGACCAGCCGAGTCCCCAGAGTCGCCCTCGGGGTCACGCCCCCTTCGCCCGTGGTCGAACGCTGGGCCGACGCAATCGGCATCGGGCCCCACGGCGGAGGGTAAGCACACCCGCCGGCCAGCTGCTCACGACGGCCCACCGAGTCCTCAAATAGTCCTCAAGATGTCCGCCAGAGGCACGCAACAACCATCAGCAACCGTCAACGTCCCGACGGCAGGGGAGCCCGGAATATCAAGGGATTCGACGGTTACCGTCGACAACCATCAATAGCCGTTGATCGCCTCGGGAGAACCCGGCTTACAGGCCGACTCATCCCGCCCCCTTCGTCGGGGCTCACTCCCGGGTGGCGTGCCTGACCCATCCGATGACGGCCCCGAGCAGCAGCACGAGCACTCCCGCGACGACGCTCTGCCACGGCAGCAGCGCGGCGACGCCGAGACACCCGACGAGACCGAGGGCAGGGACCACCCGGCGCGACCACCGCGGGTCGAGCGTCCACGCGCTCGCGTGCAGCAGGGCGAAGTGCACGAGCACGCAGAAGGAGGCGAAGGCCATCGCCTGGCGGACGTCGACGAGCACGATCGAGACGACGACGAAGGCCGCGACGACGACGAGAGCGCGTCGCGGCAGCAGGTGCGGTCCCTCGCGGACGGCCAGGGCCACGGGCAGGTGACGGTCACGTGCCATGGCCGCGACGGTGCCCGACGTCGTGAGGACGAGCCCGAGGAGCACCCCGCCGGCGGTGAGGACCGCGGCGACCTGCAGCACCGGGCCGAGCCACGGCCAGGCGGAGATCTCGGCGGCCTCGACGACCGGGAGCTGACGCGCGGCGACCCAGCCCGTGCCGAGGGTGCGGGAGAGGCCGAAGGCCACGAGCAGGGTGGTCGTGATGACGATGCCGAGCGAGACGGTCAGGGCCCGGGGCACCGTGCGGTCCAGCGCTCCACCCCGGGTGCGCTGGTTGAGCAGACGCACCGAACCGGTCAGCGCGAAGACGACGAAGCCCGCTGCCTGGACGACACCCGTGACGCCGCCCGACCCCTCGGGCGCGCTGGGTCGGCCGTCGGCGAGGACCGGTGGCGTGGCGAGCAGGCTCACGACGAAGACGAGCAGCACGACGACCGCCAGCGCCGCGAGGACACCTTCGCCGCGGGTCGAGCGGGTGATGCCCTGCAGGTGCAGCCCGAGCGCGCCGAGCACGGCGGCCACGGCGACGACCTTGGGGAACCCGGGCAGCAGGTGCATGCCCAGGGTGAGCGCCAGCGCCGCCGCGGCCGAGACCGCGCCGACGACGAAGGCCCATCCGGACAGGTGACCCCACGCGACCCCCAGTCGGTCCCGGCCGTGGACGTGGGTGCCGAGCGGTGCCCGGCTCGAGACGGCCAGTCGGGCCGCGGAGGCCGCGTTGAGCGCGACGACGGCCGCGGCGAGCAGCACGGCCGGGAGGAGCTGGTCGCCGGCCGCCATGGCGGCGGGAGCGAGGGCGACGAAGATGCCGGCGCCGACGACGGAGGACAGCCCGGTGCCGACGGCGTCGGGCAGCGTCGACGGACGGCTCGTGGCCGCCGAGGCTCCCTCCGACGCTCTCGTCATGCGCCCTACCCTGCCGCATGGCCACCCGCGACGGCGGGGAGCGCGCCGATCCGGGACGAAGGGGAGTCAGTTGCCCTTGGCCGCCAGGCGCGCTGCGCCGATGATGCCCGCCTTGTTCTTCAGCTTGGCCGCGACGACCGGGGTGCGCAGGTCGAGCAGCGGCAGGAAGGTGTCGGCCTTCTTGCTGATGCCACCACCGACGACGAAGAGGTCGGGCCACAGGAGGGCCTCGAGTCGGGAGTAGTAGACCTGCAGGCGAGCGGCCCACTCCTCGAGGTCCAGGCCCTCGCGCTCGCGGACGGAGTCGGCGGCGCGGGTCTCGGCGTCGTGGCCCTCGATCTCGATGTGGCCGAGCTCGGTGTTGGGCACGAGGTGGCCGTCGACGAGCAGGGCCGTGCCGATGCCGGTGCCGAGGGTGGTGAGGACGACGACGCCGTCCTGCCGCTTCGCTGCGCCGTAGTAGCGCTCGGCCACGCCGGCTGCGTCCGCGTCGTTGACGACGTGCACGTCCCGGCCCAGCCGGTCGCCGAAGAGCTCGCGGGCATCGACCCCGATCCAGGAGGAGTCGATGTTGGCGGCGGTCTGCACGACGCCGTGGGTGACGACCGCGGGCACGGTGATGCCGACGGGGACGCCCTTCTTCACCCCGAAGTGGTCGACGACCTGCTCGACGACGTCGCAGACCGCGTCGGGCGTGGCCTGGTCGGGCGTGGCGATGCGCAGGCGGTCCTCCGCGAAGGACCCCTTGTCGAGGTCGACGGGTGCCCCCTTGATGCCGGAGCCTCCGATGTCGATCCCGAGGGCGTCGTGCTGCTTGCTCATCGTGGGTCTCCTGTCAGGGGAGCGTGAGGATCTCGTTGCCCTCATCGGTGATGAGGATGGTGTGCTCGAACTGCGCCGACCGGCGGCGGTCCCGCGTCACGGCGGTCCAGCCGTCGTCCCAGAGGTCCCACTGCGGGGTCCCGAGGTTGAGCATGGGCTCGATCGTGAAGGTCATGCCCGGCTCGATGACCGTGTCGTACTGCGGGGCCGCATCGTAGTGGGGGACGACCAGGCCCGAGTGGAAGCTCGTCCCGATGCCGTGACCGGTGAAGTCGTGCACGACGCCGTAGCCGAAGCGCGCCGCGTACTTTTCGATGACCCGGCCGATGATGTTGATCTGGCGGCCGGGCAGGGCCGCCGTGATCCCGCGGAGCATGGCCTCGTGGGTGCGCTCGGCGAGCAGCCGCGACTCCTCGTCGGGCTCGCCGGCGAAGAAGGTCGCGTTGGTGTCCCCGTGCACCCCGCCGACGTAGGCGGTGATGTCGATGTTGACGAGGTCGCCCTCCTCGAGAGGGCGGTCGTCGGGGATGCCGTGGCAGACCACCTCGTTGACCGAGGTGCACAGCGACTTCGGGAAGCCGCGGTAGCCGAGGGTCGAGGGGTAGGCGCCGTGGTCGAGCAGGTACTCGTGGCCGATGCGGTCGATCTCGTCGGTCGTCACCCCGGGGGCCACCGCGGAGCCGGCGGCGGCGAGTGCGCGGGCCGCGATGCGGCAGGCGTGCCGCATCGCCTCGATGGTCTCGGCGTCCTTGACCTCGGACCCGGCGAAGGGGGTGGGAGCCTCCTTGCCGACGTACTCGGGGTGGGCGATCCGGCCGGGCACCTCGCGGCGGGGGGAGACCTGACCGGGTGTCACGGTTGCGACGGGGGCGGGCATGCGGTGGAGTCTAGGCAACGAGGGCGCGGCCCACGCGCCCCGGGCTGCGGACGAGGTCCGCGAGGAAGGACGGCACGACGATGGCGTACTGGTTCAACATCGAGTCCGGTCAGGTCGAGAGCGACGACAACCGCTCCCAGGGCGCGGACGTCATGGGTCCCTACGAGACCGAGGCGGAGGCGGCCGGCGCGCTCGCCACGGCACGGGCGAAGACGGAGGCCTGGGACGAGCAGGACCGCAAGGACAAGGAGTGGGAGACCGGCGACGCGCAGGCCTGATCCTCCCTGCTCACCGGGGCCGGTGGACCGTGAGGGCCCAGCTGCCGTCACCGGGCCACGGGTCCCGGTCCCACGAGGAGTACCTGACGACGAGCGAGAGGTCGGCAGCGAAGGCCGCGCGGTCGACGTCGTCGGCGTCGACCGCGGCAGCGCCGGGCGGCTGGTGGCCCGGCAGGGCCCAGCCGCAGACGAGGCGGCCGTCGGTCGTCAGGTGGGCCCGGAGCCGGCGCAGTACGTCGACGAGCGTGCCGTCGGCGAGGAAGGGCACGACGTTGCCGGCGAGGACGATCACGTCGAAGGCCTGACCGGTGAGCGTGAGCGTCGCCAGGTCGGCGTGGACGAAGCGGGTGGTGTCGTCGCGCTCGCGGGCCACCTCGATCATCGCGCCGTCGGCGTCGACCCCGACGACGTCGTGCCCGAGGGCGGTGAGCGTCGAGGCGACCCGGCCGGTGCCGCACCCCGCGTCGAGGATGCGGGCTGGCGCCTCGTGGAGGGCGTGGACGAAGCGCGCCTCGCCGTCGAGGTCGACCCCCTGCTCGGCGAGCGCGTCGAAGCGCTGCTGGTACGCGTGCGCGGCGTCGATGCCCCCGGACACCTCCGACCACCGGGTGCGGATCTCGGGGAGCTCGGCGGCAGGCGACATCGTCAGCTCTCGAAGGAGTGCTCGGCGGCAGGGAAGGTGCCGGCCGCGACGTCGGCGGCGTAGGCCCGGGCCGCGTCACCGAGGACGGTGCTCAGGTCGGCGTACCGCTTGACGAAGCGCGGTGCCCGGCCGGTGCGCAGGCCGGCCATGTCCTGCCAGACGAGGACCTGGGCGTCGCAGTCCGGACCGGCACCGATGCCGATGGTCGGGATGCGCAGCTCGCGGGTGACCTCGGCGGCGGACGCGGCCGGCACCATCTCCATGACGACGGCGAAGGCGCCGGCCGCCTGGACTGCGCGGGCGTCCTCGAGCAGCTTCGCGGCGGCCTCGCCGCGCCCCTGGACGCGGTAGCCGCCGAGGGTGTGCTCGCTCTGCGGGGTGAAGCCGATGTGTGCCATGACGGGGATGCCCCCCTGCGTCATCCGCTCGATGGTCGGGGCCATCTCGGCGCCGCCCTCGAGCTTGACGGCGTGCGCCAGGCCCTCCTTCATCAGGCGGGCCGCGGAGAGGTAGCCCTGCTCGGGAGAGGCTTGGTAGGTGCCGAAGGGGAGGTCGGCCACGACGAGTGCGCTCGCCGCGGCGCCGGCGACGGCCCGGGTCAGCGGGATCATCTCGTCGAGGGTCACGGGGACGGTGGTCTCGTAGCCGTAGACGTTGTTGCCGGCGGAGTCGCCGACGAGGAGCACCGGGATCCCGGCGCCGTCGAAGACCTGCGCGGCATACATGTCGTAGGCGGTGAGCATCGCCCAGCGCTCGCCCCGCTCCTTCATCGCCTGCAGGTGGGGGATGCGCACCCGCTTGGGCGGGGCAGCCGCCGCGGCGGGGCCGTTGCCGTAGGGGGCGGTGCCCTCCGGCGCGGAGCCGTCGGTGGGGGTGGCGTCGGGCGCAGGGGTGGTCATGGGTCCAGCGTAGGGGGAGGGGCCCTGGGGCACGCCACGAGTGGTGGATAGAGGGAAAACCCGCACGGGGTCACCCCGAAGAGTAAGGATTCCTTCAGGAAATCCTGTGTTGTCTCCCGGTCGCCGGCAAATCTTGGTTGAGTGCGCTCACCCCTGTGGCACGAGCCACAACATTTTTTGGAGGACCCGTGAAGAGACGCCACACCCATGTCGTGTCCGGCCTCGCGGCTTCCGCCCTCGTCCTGACCCTCGCGCCGATGTCGGCGACCGCGGGGACGAGCGCTGCGATGCCCCCCGAGGACAAGGCCGCTTCGACGGCCCGGCACGACGACCTGCCCAACCCTCTGGGTGACGCCCAGCGCGAGCTGCGCGAGGACGCCGTCGACAAGCTGATGCGCGGCGAAGCCCGCGTCGTCACCAAGAACGGCACGCAGGTCATCGAGATCACCAGCGACGATGCCGCCGAGACCCACGCCAAGGCCAAGGGCCACCAGGACAAGACGTCTGCGGGCAAGGGGAAGGGCAAGGGGAAGGGCAAGCCGCGCACCAAGTACGTCCAGTACGACGTCGACCGCGAGGCGAGCATCTTCACGATCCTCACCGACTTCGGCGACAAGACCAAGCCTGCCCAGGGCGGCGAGGCCGGCCCGGTGCACAACGAGATCCCCGAGCCGGACCGCTCGGTCAACAACTCGACGATCTGGGACGAGGACTTCAGCCGCGACCACTACACCGAGCTGATGTTCGGTGCCGATGACGCGGACAAGGGCAAGGGCAAGGGCAAGGGGAAGGGGAAGAAGAAGGACCAGCAGTCCTTCCGTGACTTCTACCTCAAGCAGTCCCAGGGCCGCTTCCTCACCAAGGGTGACGTCAGCGACTGGGTGACCGTCCCCTACAACGAGGCTCGCTACGGCCACAACCCGGTCGCGGGCGACGGCACGTCCGAGGCCGAGGGCTACTGGAACTACATCGCGGACACCGCGACCGCCTGGTACGAGGACCAGGTCGCGCAGGGCAAGAGCGAGGCCGAGATCAAGGAGTACCTCGCCCAGTTCGACGTCTGGGACCGCTACGACTTCGACGGTGACGGCGACTTCAACGAGCCCGACGGCTACATCGACCACTTCCAGGCGATCCACGCCGGCGAAGGGGAGGAGGCCGGCGGCGGCGAGCAGGGCGAGGACGCCATCTGGAGCCACCGGTGGTACGCCTTCTCCAACAACATGGGCAAGGACGGGCCGGCGCAGAACAAGCTCGGTGGCGTGCCGCTCGGCGACTCCGGCATCTGGATCGGTGACTACACGACCGAGCCGGAGAACGGTGGCCTGGGTGTCTTCACCCACGAGTTCGGTCACGACCTCGGTCTGCCGGACCTCTACGACACCGCCGGCGGTGACAACGGCACCGGCTTCTGGACCCTGATGTCCGGCGGCTCGTGGCTCAACGACGGCACCGAGGACATCGGCTCCAGCCCGGGCTACATGGGTGCCTGGGAAAAGCTCCAGCTGGGCTGGCTCGACGTCGAGACGGTCAAGCAGGGCCAGAAGGTCAACCTCGACCTCGGTCCCGCCGACCGTGACCACAAGGCCCTGCCGCAGGCTGCCGCCGTCCTCCTGCCCGAGGAGACGGTGACGACCGACTACAACACGCCGCACTCGGGTGAGTTCGAGTGGTGGTCCGGCTCCGCGGACGACCTCAACAACACGCTGACCCGTGAGATCGACCTCACCGGGGCGAGCTCTGCGTCCGTCTCCGCCCAGCTGGCCACCGAGATCGAGGCCGGCTACGACTTCCTGTACACGGAGGTCAGCACCGACGGTGGGTCGACGTGGGAGGAGCTGGCCGCCACCGACGGCGGTGACCTCACCTGGGGCGAGGTCACGACCGACCTGAGCGCCTATGCGGGCCAGAAGGTCCAGTTCCGCTGGCGCTACCAGTCCGACGGCGGTGTCTCCATGGCCGGTGCCTTCATCGACGACATCACGATCACCGTCGACGGCACCGCGGTCCTCACCGACGACGTCGAGTCCGGCGACAACGGCTGGACCGCCGACGGCTTCACCCGGATGTCGGGCTCGACCTCCGAAAAGGTCCAGAGCTACTACCTCGCCGAGAACCGCGTGTACTCGGGCTACGACGAGAACCTCAAGACCGGCCCGTACAACTTCGGTGACCCCGAGCGTCCCGACTGGGTCGAGCGCTTCCCGTACCAGGACGGCCTGCTCGTCTGGTACATCAACAACGCCTACTCGGACAACAACACGAGCACGCACCCCGGCTACGGCCAGGTCCTGCCCGTGGACGCCCGTCCGGCGCCGGTGAAGTTCTCCAACGGCAAGCTGCTCGGCAACCGCCGTCAGCCCTTCGACGCCACCTTCGGCACCCAGCGCACCGACGAGGTGACCTTCCACAACGCGGGCATCCCGCAGACGGTCCCGTCGAGCAAGGGCATCCGCACCTTCGACGACTCCGACCCCGACCGCTACTGGTCGGCGGAGAACCCGTGGAGCTCGACGAAGGTCGCCGGGTCCGGCACGAAGATCACCGTCCTCAAGGAGAAGAAGGACGAGATGAAGCTGCGCATCGAGGCCGGGCGCTGATCGCACCCACCTGAGCACGGCACCCGACACCGGGCCCGCCCCGTCCACCGGACGGAGCGGGCCCGGTGTCCGTTGCGTTGCGACCCCTCCGGCTAGGGCAGGATGGGCACATGGATCGTCAGCAGGAGTTCGTCCTCCGCACCATCGAGGAGCGCGACATCCGGTTCGTCCGGTTGTGGTTCACCGATGTGCTCGGGACGTTGAAGTCCGTGGCCATCGCCCCGGCCGAGCTCGAGGGTGCCTTCACCGAGGGCATCGGCTTCGACGGCTCGGCGATCGAGGGGTTCACCCGGGTCTACGAGGCGGACATGCTGGCGCGCCCCGACCCCTCGACCTTCCAGGTCCTGCCGTGGCGGGGCGAGCACCCGGGCACCGCCCGGATGTTCTGCGACATCCAGCTGCCCGACGGCAGCCCCGCACTGGCCGATGCCCGCTACGTCCTGCGCCGCACGCTCGACAAGGCGGCGGACATGGGCTTCAGCTTCTACACCCACCCCGAGATCGAGTTCTTCCTGCTCAAGCAGGGCACGACCCCCGGTGAGCGTCCGGTCCCCGTCGACGACGGCGGGTACTTCGACCACGTGCCGAAGGGGGAGGCCCACGACTTCCGTCGGGCAGCCATCACCATGCTCGAGTCGGTCGGCATCTCCGTGGAGTTCAGCCACCACGAGGGGGCTCCGGGGCAGAACGAGATCGACCTGCGCTACGCCGACGCCCTGTCGACGGCGGACAACATCATGACCTTCCGGACGGTCATCAAGGAGGTCGCCCTCGAGCAGGGGGTGTACGCCACCTTCATGCCGAAGGTCTTCGCCGAGTACCCGGGCAGCGGGATGCACACCCACATGTCGCTCTTCGAGGGTGACACCAATGCCTTCTACGAGCCGGGCGCCCCGTACCAGCTGAGCAAGGTCGGGCGGCAGTTCATCGCCGGCCTCCTGCACCACGGGCGCGAGTACGCGGCCGTCACCAACCAGTGGGTCAACAGCTACAAGCGGCTGTGGGGCGGTGGCGAGGCACCCGCGCACCTGACGTGGGGTCACAACAACCGCTCGGCGATGGTCCGCGTGCCGATGTACAAGCCCAACAAGGGCAACTCCAGCCGGGTCGAGCTGCGCAGCCTCGACGCCGCGTGCAATCCCTACCTGGCCTTCGCCGTCATGCTCGCCGCCGGGCTCAAGGGCATCGAGGAGGGTTACGAGCTGCCCCCCGAGACCGAGGACGACGTGTGGGGCCTCACCGACCGCGAGCGCCGGGCCATGGGCATCAAGCCGTTGCCCTCCAGCCTCATCGAGGCGATCGAGGCCATGGAGGAGAGCGAGCTGGTCGCCGAGACGCTCGGTGAGCACGTCTTCGACTTCTTCCTGCGCAACAAGCAGCAGGAGTGGGCGGACTACCGCAACCAGGTGACCCCCTTCGAGCTCGAGCGGCTGCTGCCGCGCCTGTGAGGACAGCGTGACCCCACCCTCCCGGCCCGTCCCCACCCTGGCCCGGCGCGGCTTCAGCGACACGCGTCGCGCCGAGGCCCTCCTCGCCGACGCGGCTCTCGAGCCGCTCGGTCAGCACCACGAGCCGCTCCTGCGCGCGATCGCCCGGGTGGCCGACCCCGACCAGGCGCTGCTCGGTCTCGTCCGGGTGCTCGAGGCCAGCGACGACGAGGCACTCGTGCGAGCCCTCACCGGCGACGCGGCGGCCCGGGACCGGCTCATCGGCGTGCTCGGCATCTCCTCGGCGCTCGTCGACCACCTCGTGGCGCACCCGGACCAGTGGCGCGACGCGGTCGACGCGGTCGAGATGACGCCGGAGGAGCGAACCGAGGCCCTGCTCGCCGAGATCGCCGACCACGGTGACCTCGAGCCGCAGGACGCGCTGCGGGTGGGCTACCGGCGCCAGCTGCTCGGCATCGTCGCGCGTGACGTCACCTCCGACGACGCCGTCGCCGACCTGCCGGACATCGCCCGCGCGCTCGCCGACCTGGCCGGGTCGGCGCTCGAGGGCGCGGTGCGCATCGCCATCGACGAGCTGGGGGAGGAGGGGCAGTCCTGCCGCTTCGCCGTCATCGGCATGGGCAAGGCCGGCGGCCGCGAGCTCAACTACATCTCCGACGTCGACGTCATCTTCGTCGCCGAGCCCGTCGACGGGGTCGACGAGGCCGCGGCACTCGAGGTCGCGACCCGCGTCGCCAGCCGCATGATGCACGCCTGTGCCGACGCGACGTCGCACGGCAGCCTGTGGCCCGTCGACGCCGCGCTGCGCCCCGAGGGCAAGCAGGGCCCGCTCGTGCGGACGGTCGCCAGCCACCGCGCCTACTACGAGCGGTGGGCCAAGACCTGGGAGTTCCAAGCGCTGCTCAAGGCGCGTCACCTCGCCGGCGACGCCACCCTCGGTGCCGAGTACCTCGAGGCGGTGCGGCCCCTCGTGTGGGAGGCCGCCTCCCGCGAGGACTTCGTCGACGACGTCCAGGCCATGCGGCGCCGGGTCGAGGAGCACATCCCCAGTGCCGAGGCCGCCCGCCAGCTCAAGCTCGGGCCGGGCGGGCTGCGTGACGTCGAGTTCTCCGTGCAGCTGCTCCAGCTCGTCCACGGGCGCACCGACGAGACCCTCCACTCCGGCACCACCCTCGACGCACTGGCCGCCCTGTCCAGGGGTGGGTACATCGGTCGGGCCGATGCCGCCGTCCTCGGCGAGGCCTACCGGGTGCTGCGCACGCTCGAGCACCGCATCCAGCTGCACCGGTTGCGGCGCACCCACCTCATGCCGACCTCCGACGACGACCTGCGGCGGCTCGGCCGGGCCATGCGGCTCTGGGACCAGCCCGCCCACGAGGTCGTCGCGCTGCGCACCGGGCACTCACGCGAGGTGCGTCGGCTGCACCAGCGCCTCTTCTACCGGCCCCTGCTGTCGGCCGTCGCCCGCCTGAGCCCCGACGAGGCCTCGCTCAGTCCCGACGCGGCCCGCGAGCGCCTGAGTGCCCTCGGCTACCGAGACCCGGCCGGAGCGCTGCGCCACCTGGAGGTGCTCACCGAAGGGATGAGCCGTGCGGCGTCGATCCAGCGGCAGCTGCTCCCCGTCATGCTCGAGTGGTTTGCCGAGATGGCCGACCCGGACGCCGGGCTGCTCGCCTTCCGCAAGGTCAGCGAGGAGCTCGGCACCACCCACTGGTACCTGCGCCTGCTGCGCGACGAGGGCGAGGCAGCCCAGATCCTCGCGCACACCCTCGGCGCGAGCCGCTTCGCCGGGGATCTGTTGCTCGCGAGCCCGGAGGCGGTCCAGTACCTCGGTGAGGCCGACGGGCTGCGCCCGCGCACCCGCGACGAGCTGCTGCGCCGGATGCGGTCGGCAGCCGGTCGCCGAGAGGACCCCGAGGCCGCCGTCGCCGCGATCCGGGCGATCCGCCGGGCCGAGATCTTCCGCGTCGGCGTCGCCGACCTGCAGGACCGGCTGACGCTCGACGAGGTGGGGGAGGCGCTCACCGATGTCTCCGAGGCGACGATCCAGGCCGCACTCGAGGTCGTCGTGCACAAGGTCGAGGCCGAGCGGGGCGCGGACCTCGGCACCGACCTGCTCATCGTCGGCATGGGCCGGCTGGGTGGTCGCGAGGTCGGCTACTCCTCCGACGCCGACGTCCTCTACGTCCACGACCCGCGTCCCGGCGCCGACGACCAGGCGGCCCAGGAGGCGGCCCTGGCCGTCGTCACCGAGCTGCGTCGACTCATCGGCGCTGCGGGGTCCGACCCGCCGCTCGGTCTCGACGCCGACCTGCGGCCGGAGGGCAAGAGCGGCCCCCTGGTGCGGTCGCTGGCCTCCTACGCCAGCTACTACGAGCGCTGGTCCGAGACGTGGGAGGCGCAGGCCCTGTTGCGCGCCCGGCCGGTGGCCGGTGACCCGGGTCTCGGTGAGCGCTTCACGCAGCTCATCGACCCCCTGCGGTGGTCGCCCCAGGGGCTCGACGCGCGGCAGGTCCGTGAGGTCCGCCGACTCAAGGCACGGATGGAGGCCGAGCGACTCCCGCGGGGGGCCGACCGCAAGGCGCACTTCAAGCTCGGCATGGGTGGTCTCTCCGACGTCGAGTGGACCATCCAGCTGCTGCAGATGGAGCACGCCCACGAGCACGAGGGCCTGCGCACCACGCGGACCCTGCCGGCGCTCGCCGCCGCCGTCGACCTCGGCCTCGTGGACGGCCACGACGCGACCGTCCTGCGGGAGGCCTGGTCGATGGCCTCGCTGCTGCGCAATGCCGGCATGCTCTTCCGCGGCCGCCCGGTCGACTCGGTGCCGTCCAACCTGCGCGAGGCCGACGGGGTCGGCCGGATCGTCGGGATGGAGCCGCAGTCCGGCCTCGCGCTCGCCGAGTCCTACCGCCGCACGGCGCGACGCGCCCGTCAGGTCGTCGACCGCATCTTCTACGGCGAGGACGAGCAGCAGCGGTGAGACGCCGGTCAGGCAGCGCCGGCAGCGAACCTAGACTGGGGGCCATGCTCGCCACGATCGATCTGCGCTCGCGACCCCTCGGGGCCCGGGAGCTGCGCGCCGCCCTGCCCCGTGCGGAGTACGACGTCGAGGCCGCCCTCGATGCCGTCCGGCCGATCTGCGACGACGTGCACGACCGCGGGGCCCAGGCCCTCTACGAGTACGCCGAGCGCTTCGACGGGGTGCGACCGACCTCCCTGCGCGTCCCGCCGCACGTGCTCGAGGCCGCTCTCGACACCCTCGACGACGGTGTCCGCGCCGCACTCGAGATCTCGATCGAGCGCGCGCGGGCCGTGCACGCCGACCAGCGGCGCGTCGACACGACGACCCGGCTGCACCCCGGGGGCACCGTCACCGAGCGCTGGGTGCCGGTCGAGCGCGTCGGGCTCTACGTGCCCGGCGGACGCGCGGTGTACCCGAGCTCGGTCGTCATGAACGTCGTGCCCGCCCAGCTCGCCGGCGTCGGCTCGATCGCCGTCGCCAGCCCGCCGCAGCGGGACAACGTCGGTGACCTCGCCGGCTACCCACACCCGACGATCCTCGCCGCCTGCGCCCTGCTCGGCGTCGACGAGGTGTGGGCCATGGGCGGCGCCCAGGCGGTCGCCGGCTTCGCCCACGGCTTCGAGGACACGTCGTCCGGCGAGACCGTCGCCTGCGCACCGGTCAGCCTCGTCACCGGCCCGGGCAACATCTACGTCGCCGCTGCCAAGCGGCTGCTCAAGGGGCTCATCGGCATCGACGCGGAGGCCGGCCCGACCGAGATCGCGGTCCTCGCCGACGCGAGCGCGGACCCCGAGTACGTCGCCGCCGACCTCATCAGCCAGGCCGAGCACGACCCGCTCGCCGGGTCGGTGCTCGTCACCGACTCCACCGACCTCGCCGACGCCGTGCGCGTGGCCGTCGAGCGCCGTGCCGCCGCCACCAAGCACAGCGAGCGGGTCGCCGAGGCCCTCGGTGGGCGGCAGTCCGCGATCGTCCTCGTCGACGACCTCGACGCCGGTCTGCGGGTCGTCGACGCCTACGCGGCCGAGCACCTCGAGGTCATCACCGCCGACGCGTCCGCCGTCGCTGCCCGGGTGCGCAGTGCCGGGGCGATCTTCGTCGGGCCGCACTCGCCGGTGAGCCTGGGTGACTACGTCGCCGGGTCCAACCACGTGCTGCCCACGGGCGGCAGCGCCGCGCACAGCAGCGGCCTGTCCGTCCAGTCCTTCCTCCGCGGCATCCACGTCATCGAGTACTCGGCCGACGCCCTGGCCGAGGTGGCACCGCACGTGCTCGCCCTGTCCGAGGCCGAGGACCTGCCCGCGCACGGCGAGGCCGTCACCGCCCGGGTCGGCGAGGTGACCCGATGAGCGAGATCGAGCAGCTGCTGCGCCCCGAGCTGCGTGGCCGCAGCCCCTACGGCGCCCCCCAGCTGGACGTCGCCGTGCAGCTGAACACCAACGAGTCCTCCTACCCCGTCCCCGAGGAGGTCGTCTCGGCCGTCGTCGCCGAGCTCGCGGAGCAGCTCGGTGGGCTCAACCGCTACCCCGACCGGGAGTTCACCGACCTGCGCAAGGCGCTGGTCACCTACCTCGAGGACCGCAGCGGGGTCTCCCTTCGCCCGGAGCAGGTGTGGGCCGGCAACGGGTCCAACGAAGTCCTCTCGCACCTCGTCCAGGCCTTCGGCGGCCCCGGGCGGACCGCCCTCGGCTTCACCCCGGCGTACTCGATGCACCCGATCATCAGCGAGACGCTCGGGACGACGTGGGTCGACGGGCAGCGCGACGCGGGCACCTTCGACCTGACCGTCGACTCTGCCGTCGAGCAGGCCACGGCAACCGATCCCCACCTCGTCTTCCTGTGCTCGCCCAACAACCCCACCGGCACGGCCCTGCCCTTCGAGGTCGTCGAGGCGATGCTCGAGGCCGCTCCGCGGGCCGTCGTCGTCGTCGACGAGGCCTACGCCGAGTTCGCCCGGCCGGGGACGCCGAGCGCGCTCACCCTGCTCGACCGGCACCCGCGCCTCGTCGTGACCCGCACGATGAGCAAGGCCTTCGCCCTCGCCGGGGGGCGACTGGGGTACCTCGCCGCCGACCCGCAGGTCGTCGACGCCCTGCGTCTCGTCCGGCTGCCCTACCACCTGTCGTCGCCGACGCAGACGATCGCGAGGGTCTCGCTCGAGCACGCCGATCGGCTGCTCGAGACGGTCGACGCGATCAAGCGGCAGCGCGACCGGCTCGTCACCGAGCTCTCCGCTCTCGGGCTGTCGCCGGTGCCGAGCGATGCCAACTTCGTCCTCTTCGGCGGTCTCGCCGACGCGGCGGCCACGTGGCAGGCTCTGCTCGACCGGGGCGTCCTCGTTCGCGACGTCGGCATCCCGCACCACCTGCGGGTCACCGCCGGGACCCCCGAGGAGACCGGCCGGTTCCTCGAGGCCATGGCGCAGATCGTCCCCACCCACGCCCTGAGCAAGGAGACCCCGTGAGCACCACCACCCACCGCACCGCGACGGTCACGCGCGGCACCTCCGAGAGCCGGGTCGAGGTGACCGTCGACCTCGACGGCACCGGCGTCGGTGAGGTCTCCACCGGCGTGCGCTTCTACGACCACATGCTGCTGTCGCTCGCCAAGCACAGCCTCATCGACCTCACGGTGCGGGCCGAGGGCGACGTCGACGTCGACGCCCACCACACCGTCGAGGACGTGGCCATCGTGCTCGGGCAGGCCGTGCGCGAGGCCCTCGGCGACAAGCGGGGCATCAGCCGCTTCGGCGACGCCACCGTCCCCCTCGACGAGGCCCTCGCCCACGCCGTCGTCGACGTCGCCGGGCGCCCCTACGTCGTGCACACCGGTGAGCCGGCCGGCCAGGAGCACGTCATCATCGGCGGCAACTTCGTCGGCTCGCTGACCCGGCACGTCATGGAGTCCTTCGCGTACAACGCCGGCATCGCGCTGCACGTGCGCGTGCTCGCCGGCCGCGACCCGCACCACGTCGTCGAGGCACAGTTCAAGGCCCTGGCCCGAGCTCTGCGGTCCGCCGTCGAGCCCGACCCGCGCGTCACCGGCATCCCGAGTGCCAAGGGCGCGCTGTAGAGCGTGCGATGAGCCAGCCGGGCAGGGGAGTGGTGCTCCTCTCCGCGTCGTCCGCGAGGGCCGTGGAGTGGGTGCGGCGCGGCGTCGTGCCGTGCCACGTCGTCGAGCACAGCGCGTGGTCGATCGTCGTGACGGCCTCGGCGACGAGTGCCGCCGCGCAGCCCTACGACGACGCGCTCACCGTGCTCGCCTCGCGTCACGTCCCGTCGCCGATGGCGCCGTCCATCGGGCTCTTCGAGATCGGTGACGCGGCGGTCGTGACCGCTCGGGCACCGGGCCGGGCCCCGATCCGCTGGGCGCTGCGCGCGGCCGACCGAGAGGTGGTCCGCGGGCCCCAGCTGCCGCCCTTGTCGCCGGAGGACCTGCACCGGACCCTGTCCAGCCACCCCGCGGCGCGACAGGTCCCCATCAGCCAGGTGCGCTCCCTGTGGGGTCGCACCGACCTGACCCACGCCGAGTGGTTGGTCGAGGTCACCACGGTCCTCGGCCTGCCCGGCGCCCGCATCATCGGCGGAGCCGACACCGATCTCGGCCCCGTGATCCGCCCCGATGCGCGGTCCGTCTCCGCCTTCGAGTCCGTCGTCAAGGATGTCCACCCATGAGCTCTCCTCGTGTCGTCGTGCTGGACCACGGCTCCGGCAACGTCCACTCCGCCGTGCGCGCGCTCAGCCATGTCGGGGCGCAGGTCGAGCTGACCGCGGACCGCGCTGCCGTGCTCGGCGCTGACGGCCTGCTCGTGCCCGGTGTCGGCAACTTCCACGCGTGCATGGCCGGTCTGCGGGCGGTCGACGGGCCCTCGCTCGTCGACACACGACTGGCCGGCGGGCGTCCGGTGCTCGGGGTGTGCGTCGGGATGCAGGTGATGTTCGACGGCTCGGCCGAGCCCCACGGCACCCAGCCCGAGCAGGACGGGCTGCACCAGTGGCCCGGCACCGTCGAGCGGCTCACCGCGCCCGTCGTCCCGCACATGGGCTGGTCGCCGGTGCAGGCCCCCGAGGGCACCCGGCTCTTCGCCGAGGTCGAGTCCGAGCGCTTCTACTTCGTCCACTCCTACGCCGTCGGGTCCTGGGACCTGCCGACGGCACCCGGCGCACTGTCCGCCGCCTCGCCCCGCGTCACGTGGAGCGAGCACGGGTCCCCCTTCGTCGCGGCCGTCGAAAACGGCCCGTTGTCCGCCACGCAGTTCCACCCCGAGAAGTCCGGGGACGCGGGACTGCACCTCCTGAAGAACTGGGTGATGTCACTGTGACCACGACCGAGAGCCCCCGCCTGGAGCTCCTGCCCGCCGTCGACGTGCGGGGAGGGCGCGCGGTCCAGCTGCAGCAGGGCGTGGCCGACTCCGGCTGGGACTTCGGCGACCCGCTGCAGGCGGCGCAGGCCTGGCAGGAGCAGGGGGCCGAGTGGATCCACCTCGTCGACCTCGACGCGGCCTTCGGCGAAGGGAGCAACCGTGACCTCCTCGCCGGCATCGTCGGGCAGCTCGACCTCAAGGTCGAGCTGAGCGGCGGGATCCGCGACCAGGACTCCCTCGTGGCGGCGCTCGAGTCCGGCTGCACCCGGGTCAACCTCGGCACCGCTGCCCTCGAGGACCCGGAGTGGACGGCCCGGGCCATCGCCGAGTACGGCGACCGGATCGCCGTGGGGCTCGACGTCCGGGGGACGACCCTCGCCGCCCGCGGCTGGACCAAGGAGGGCGGCGACCTGTGGGAGACGCTCGCGCGGCTCGACGCGGAGGGCTGCTCCCGCTACGTCGTCACCGACGTCGCGAAGGACGGCATGCTGGCCGGCCCCAACCTGCAGCTGCTCCGGGACGTGTGCGCGGCGACCGATGCCGCCGTCGTGGCGAGCGGTGGGGTGACGACCCGCGAGGACGTCGTCGCCCTGCGCGAGCTGGTCCCGGTCGGTGTCGAGGGGGCGATCATCGGCTCGGCCCTGTACAAGGGCACTGTGACCCTCTCCGACGCCCTCGACGCGGCGGGCCGGCCGTGAGCGGCGTGGACCCGACCGACTCCGCGGGCGTCCCCTGGCAGGGACGGTCGCTGCCGACCGGAGGCTTCGAGGGCGACGACGGCGCAGCTGACGCAGGCCTGATGCGGGCGCTGACGACGGGCGGCGAGGCCGAGGTGCTCGAGCACCTCGCGGCCGCTCGGCTCCTCGTGCCGGTCACCGCCGTCGCCACGGAGACCACGGAGGACGGGCACGGGCAGACCTCCGACAAGGAGGCCGACATGGCCGTCCTGCTCCTCGAGCACCCCGACGGGCGGACCGCCCTGCCGGTCTTCACCTCGATGGAGTCGCTGGCGGCCTTCGACGCGTCCGTGCGACCGGTGCCGGTCGAGGCGGCCCGCGCTGCGCAGGCCGCCGTCAGCGAGTCGGCCGACCTCATGGTGCTCGACTGCGCGAGCGAGCAGGCCTTCGAGATCCGCGCCTCGATGGTGTGGGCCCTGGCGCAGCAGCGTCCGTGGCTGCCCGCGCACGAGGACCCCTTCGTCGAGCAGTCCGTGGAGCGGGCCTGCGCCGAGCACCCGGAGATCACGGGGACCGAGCTCGTCGAAGGCATCCCCGATGGGCAGGGTGTGCTCCAGGTGCGCCTGACCCTCGTACCGGGCCTGCAGGTCGAGGAGGTCCAGGCCCTGGTGACCGCGGTCGCGGAGCAGCTGGCCACCGACGGTGAGCTGCGGGCTCGGGTCGACGGCCTCTCCTTCGCCGTCGTCTGACCCACGGCCACCCCTCAGCGGGCCCGACGCGCGAGCCGATTTCGGGTCCGGTCCGGCCACTGCTATCGTGGTCCGCAACGACCGGTCACCGTCCTCGTGGCGGTGACGCAAGAGGAGCCTCGCTTCCCACCCGCGTCGACCGGAGTCCTCGGACTCACAGGTTGCCGGGTCTCAGGTCTCGACGCGACGCACGTCGCCGGACACCCCAGGTGTCCAGCCCGTCGTCCGTGTCGTGCTCTGGTGGAGGCTCCTCGCGATCGGCGAGGAGCCTTTCTTCGTCGGTAGCGGGAGTGACACACCGAGCTAAGGAGCAGCACATCAGCGAGCCTCGCATCAACGACCGAATCCGCGTTCCCGAGGTGCGGTTGGTCGGCCCCAACGGGGAGCAGGTCGGCATCGTGCGGGTGGAGGATGCCCTCCGACTCGCGGCAGAGGCTGACCTGGACCTCGTCGAGGTCGCCCCCATGGCCAAGCCTCCCGTCGCCAAGCTCATGGACTTCGGCAAGTACAAGTACGAAGCCGCCATGAAGGCCCGGGAAGCCCGCAAGAACCAGGTCAACACGGTCATCAAGGAGATCAAGCTCCGCCCGAAGATCGACAGCCACGACTACGGCACCAAGAAGGGCCACGTCGAGCGCTTCCTCGGCGCTGGCGACAAGGTCAAGGTGACGATCATGTTCCGCGGTCGCGAGCAGTCGCGCCCCGAGCTGGGCTTCCGGCTGCTGCAGCGCCTGGCCGAGGACGTCGTGGAGCTGGGCACCGTGGAGTCCGCGCCCAAGCAGGACGGGCGCAACATGATCATGGTGCTCGCCCCGACCAAGCGGAAGTCCGAGGCGCGTGCCGAGGCCCGACGCAAGAAGGACGAGCAGAAGGCGGCCCCGGCTGCCGCCGCGGAGGAGTCGGCCCCCGCCGAGACCGCCGAGGCCCCGGCCGAGTCCTGAGCCGGCAACAGACCAGCAAGCAACGAGAAGGAGATCGGCGCCATGCCGAAGAACAAGACGCACTCCGGTGCCAAGAAGCGATTCCGGGTCACCGGCTCGGGCAAGATCATGCGCGAGCGCGCCAACCACGTCCACAAGTTCCACGAGAAGACCCCGCAGCACGCGCGTCGTCTCGCGAACGACGTCCTGGTCTCCAAGGCCGACGAGAAGAAGATCAAGAAGCTGCTCGGTCGCTGACCTGAGCCTCTTGTCCCCACACACTGAAGGAGTCATCACGTGGCACGCGTGAAGCGGGCGGTCAACGCCCACAAGAAGCGTCGGGTCGTCCTCGAGCGCGCCAGCGGCTACCGGGGCCAGCGGTCCCGCCTGTACCGCAAGGCCAAGGAGCAGGTCACCCACAGCGCGGTCTACAGCTACCGTGACCGTCGCGCCAAGAAGGGCGACTTCCGTCGCCTGTGGATCCAGCGCATCAACGCCGGCGCCCGCGCCAACGGCATGACCTACAACCGGTTCATCCAGGGCCTGCGCGCCGCGGAGATCGAGGTCGACCGTCGCATGCTCGCCGAGCTCGCCGTCAACGACGAGGCGGCCTTCGCCGCGCTCGTCGAGATCGCCAAGGCCAACGTGCCGGCGGCCACCGACGCCAAGGTCGAGGCCTGAGCGACCACTCCGGACGCCGGGAGCGCCCACCACTGACCAATCCCGCTGCTGAGCGGGTGAAGTCGGTGCGCGGGCTCTCCCGGCGTCCTGCGCGTCGACGCACCGGTCGGATCCTCGTCGAGGGTCCGCAGGGGGTGCGCGAGGCCGTGCGCTTCGCGCCCGAGCGGATCGTCGACCTCTACGTCACGGACGAGGCGGCGCAGCGGTACGCGGACTTCATCGACCCGGCCCGCGAGGCCGGTGTCTTCGTCCACCGCACGAGCGACGAGGTCCTTGCCGCGATGTGCGATGCGGACACGCCGCAGGGCACCGCCGCCGTCGTCGAGTGGACACCCACGGACCTCGCGCCGGTCCTCGCGGCGGGTCCGCGCCTGCTCGTCCTGCTCACCCACGTGCGCGACCCCGGCAACCTCGGCACCGTGATCCGTGGCGCCGACGCCGCGGGCGCCGACGCGGTGCTCGTCAGCGCGGCGTCCGTCGACGTCACCTCGCCCAAGGTCATCCGGTCGACGGCCGGGTCGATCTTCCACCTGCCCGTCGTCACGGGGCTCGACATCGAGCCGACCCTCGCGAGGCTCGGCGAGGCCGGCATCACGCGGCTGGCTGCCGACGGTGCGGGAAGCGTCACGACTGACGACGCCGACCTCACGGGCCCGCACGCCTGGGTCATGGGCAACGAGGCGTGGGGCCTGGAGGAGGCGACGCTGCGCGTCTGCGACGAGGTGGTGCGCGTCCCGATCCACGGGCACGCCGAGTCGCTCAACCTCGCGATGGCGAGCACCATCTGCCTCTACGCCTCGGCCCGGCAGCAGCGGGCCTGACGACGAAGGGCGCCGCCCCCGATGATCTCGGGGGCGGCGCCCTTCGTCGTGCCGGCGTCAGCCCTGGGCGGCGTGCGTCTCCTGCCCGCCGAGGACCTCACCCGGGTCGACCGGGGACTCGTCCGCGGCGGCCTTGCCGTCACGGATGCGCTGCCCGATCGTCGCGTCGATGTTGGTCCAGTACTCGAAGACCCTCGAGAGCACCGGGTCCTCGACCCCGGCCAGGGAGCCGACGACCGTGTCGACGAGCCGGTCGCGCTGGGCGTCGTCGAAGACCTCGCGCACGAGCGTGCCCGGCTGGCCGAAGTCGTCGTCCTCGGCGTGCAGCTGGTAGGCCGAGCGGACGATGGCGCCGTCGGCCTCCCACCCGTCGTCGACCGGCCCCTCGAAGTCCGCGACCGGGCGACCGAAGCTGTTGGGGTGGTAGGTCGGCGCGGCGCCCGAGTGCTCGTAGCGCATCGGCCCGTCGAAGGAGTAGTGGTTCTCCCGCTCGACGGCCGGGCGGTTGACCGGCAGCTGGTGGAAGTTCGGGCCGATGCGGGCGCGGTGGGCGTCGGCATAGGCGAAGACCCGGCCGAGCAGCATCTTGTCCGGGGAGAAGCCCACGCCCGGCACGGTGTTGCTCGGGGCGAAGGCCGCCTGGTCGATCTGCGCGAAGAAGTTCACCGGGTTCTCGTCGAGGGTCATCGTGCCGACCTCGATGAGCGGGTAGTCGGCGTGCGGCCAGGTCTTGGTCAGGTCGAAGGGGTTGAAGCGGTAGTTCTTCGCGTCCTCGTAGGGCATGACCTGGACCGACAGCTTCCACTGCGGGGCCTCCCCGCGCGCGATCGCCTCGAAGAGGTCGCGGCGGTGGAACTCCGCGTCCTGACCGGCGATCCGGTCGGCGGCGTCACCAGTGAGGCCCTGCACTCCCTGCTGCGTGTGGAAGTGGTACTTGACCCAGAACTTGTCGCCGGAGCCGTTGACCCACATGTAGGTGTGACTGCCGTAGCCGTTCATGTGGCGCCACGAGCGGGGCAGGCCGCGGTCACCCATGAGGTAGGTGACCTGGTGGGCCGACTCGGGGTTGTTGGTCCAGAAGTCCCACTGCATGGTGTTGTCGCGCAGCCCGCTGTCGGGCAGCCGCTTCTGGCTGCGGATGAAGTTGGGGAACTTCAGCGGGTCGCGCAGGAAGAAGACCGGGGTGTTGTTGCCGACGAGGTCGAGGTTGCCCTCGCTCGTGTAGAAGCGCAGCGCGAAGCCGCGCACGTCGCGCCAGGTGTCGGGGGAGCCGAGCTCGCCAGCCACCGTGGAGAAGCGGGCGAGCATGCGCGTCGTCGTGCCCGGCTGGAAGACCGCGGCCTTGGTGTACTGCGAGACGTCGGCGGTCGTCTCGAAGCGGCCGAAGGCGCCGGAGCCCTTGGCGTGCGGCTTGCGCTCGGGGATGTTTTCCCGGTTGAAGTGGGCGAGCATGTCGACGAGGTGCGTGTCGTGCAGGAGCAGGGGCCCGTTGCTGCCGACCGAGAGGCTGTTGCGGTCGCTCACGGTGGGCGCGCCGCCCAGCTGGGTCGACGGCCCGGAGACGTCGAGCGTCCCTCGGGCGTCCGAGCGGGGCTCCGGTGTGGAAGGGGTGGATGACATCTGCTGCTCCTCTTTCTCTGTGGGGTGGGGTGCAGTGCTGGTCAGGGGGTGGTGACCGCAGCGGTCGCGCACGCGGGGCAGGTGCCCCAGTAGATGACCTCGGCCTCGTCGATGGCGAAGCCGTGGTCGTCGGCGGCATCGAGGCACGGTGCCTTGCCGGGCGCGCACTCGACGTCGATCATCGTGCCGCAGGCGCGGCAGACGAGGTGGTGGTGGTTGTCGCCGAGCTCCAGCTCGAAGCGGGCCGGGTGGCCGGCCGGCTCGAACTTGCGGACGAGGCCGTGCGCGGACAGCGCGCCGAGGATGTCGTAGACCGCCTGGGTGCTCACGGACCCGAGTCGCTCGCGGGTGGCTCGGGCGATGGTGTCGACGTCGGCGTGGGGGATCGCGGACAGCTCGCGCAGGACGGCGACGCGTGGGGCGGTCACGCGCAGCGCGTGGGTGCGCAGCAGGTCGGCGGCAGCCTCGGTCTCGATCATCGTGCTCATCGCCACCAGAGTCCCACCAAGACTTGAATCAGTCAAGATAACGACCGGGCCGGGGGAGCGCTCCCCATCGCCGGCGGCGCGGACACGGACTACCTTGACCGCTCATGGCAGTGACCCACGGCAACGACCCCGACCGGCTCGACGCGATCGGTGACGCGCTGCGTGCCGAGGGGGACCGGGTCGAAGAGGTGCTCGGCTCGGGCACCTCGGGAATCGCGGTCCTGGTGGGTGCGTGGTCGGGTCCTGATCTCGAGGGCTTCGTGGGGGACTGGCAGGGGGCGCAGCAGCAGCTGGCGTTGGCTGCCCAGCTGCTGCGGGCGGTCGGTCAGCGGGCCAAGGAGCAGGCTGCGGACCAGCGGTCCGCCAGCGGCGAAGGGGGGACGGGTTCCCCCTTCGACCTCGGCGCGGGGCGCGGGCTGGGCGCCGCGGCGGTGGGCGGGAACCCCGGTCGTCCGCCCTCGGACTCCCTCGACCTGCCCGACGACTACGAGGACGGACCGGAGATCCCCTTCAGGGACAAGGGCCAGATCCCGCAGGGGCTCGGGTACAACGAGGCGGACGACGAGCTCGTCTACACCTTCTACGACGAGGACGACGACACCGACGGCGAGATCGTCTTCGTCGACCGGGAGACCGGCGAGGTCACCTCGCGGGTCCCGCTGGAGGGGCTCGACCACTACGGCGGGGTCACGGTCAACGGTGAGTACACCTACGTCTCCGGGGGTGGTAACACACAGGTGTACCGCACCGAGGACCTGCGCAACCCCGAGACGACGACGATCCCGAACCCCGGGGCCGCCTGGGGCGGGGACCCGATGACGGACGTCGTGCACACGGCGGAGCCCATCGACACCGTCGACACCAAGGCGCACTCCACGGTCACCGTGCACGACGACAAGCTGTACGTCACGCAGTTCACCAAGGACCACGACGACCCGGGCACCATGTACGCGTACGAGATCGGGGCGGACGGCAGCCCGACCGGTGACCCGAAGACATACCAGGTGCCGCCCCAGACCCAGGGGGTCTCCTTCGACGAGGCCGGCAACGCCTACTACTCCTCGAGCTACGGGCGCAACAACGAGTCGACGCTCACCCGGGTCTCGGCGGAGGACTTCGCCCGGGACGGCGGCTGGACCCAGGACAACGGGCGCTCCCAGAAGATCCCCAACATGGCCGAGGGGTCGGTGGTCGTGGACGGCCGCCTCTACCAGCTCTACGAGTCCGGGGCCGACAAGTACGACGACAACCCCGGGCCGGACTTCATCGTCGACCGAGTTGTCGGCGACACCGACCCGCGGGACCGCCTCACCGTCCACGACCTGAGGAAGTGATCGACCTCGAAACCCGGGGGCGGGCCCCCTTCGTCCCCACGTAGACTCGGGCCTCGTGTCTGGACCCAACACGAACTACGACCCGGTCGAGGTCGCCGCCCTCGACCCGCAGGTGATCGACGACGCCGTGCAGGCCGCGCTCGACGCCGCCGCGGGCGCGACCACCCTCGACGAGCTCAAGCGGATCCGCGGTGCGCACCAGGGCGACAAGAGCCCGCTCGCGCTCGCCAACCGAGAGATCGGCGCACTGCCGCCGAGCGCCAAGGCCGAGGCCGGCAAGCGCGTCGGGCAGGCGAGGGGCCGTGTCGGGCAGGCCTTCTCGGCCCGTCAGGCCGAGCTCGAGTCCGAGCGTGACGAGCGGATCCTCGTCGAGGAGACCCTCGATCTCACCGTGCCGAGCCCCTACCAGCGGCTCGGGGCGCGGCACCCGATCAGCCTCGTCACCGAGCGGGTCGAGGACATCTTCGTCGGCATGGGCTGGGAGATCGCCGAGGGTCCCGAGATCGAGTCAGAGTGGCTGACCTTCGACGCGCTCAACATCGGTCCCGACCATCCCGCGCGCGGTGAGCAGGACACCTTCTTCGTCGAGCCGAGCGATGCCGGCGTCGTGCTGCGCACCCACACCTCGCCCGTGCAGATCCGCACGATGCTCGACCGCGAGCCGCCCATCTACGTCCTGTGCCCGGGCAAGGTCTTCCGCACCGACGACCTCGACGCGACGCACACCCCGGTCTTCCACCAGTTCGAGGGGCTCGTCGTCGACAAGGGCATCACGATGTCCCACCTGCGCGGGGCGCTCGACGCCTTCGTGCAGGGCCTCTTCGGCGAGGGCATCGTCACGCGACTGCGCCCCAACTACTTCCCCTTCACCGAGCCGAGTGCCGAGATCGACTGCCAGTGCTGGGTGTGCCGCGGCGCCGACACCGGCTGCCGCACCTGCGGCGGCACCGGCTGGATCGAGCTCGGGGGCTCCGGCATGGTCAACCGTCGCGTGCTCGCCGCCGCCGGCATCGACCCCGACGAGTACACCGGCTTCGCCTTCGGCCTGGGCATCGAGCGCTCGCTCATGCTGCGCCACGGCGTCGCCGACATGCGCGACATCATCGAGGGAGACGTCCGCTTCTCGGCGGCGTTCGGGATGGAGATCTGATGCGGGCACCCATCGAGTGGCTCCGTGAGCTGACCGAGGTCGACCCGCAGGCGAAGGGGGCCGACGTCGCCGCCACGCTCGTGCGCGTGGGCCTCGAGGAGGAGGGCATCATCGGTGGCGAGGTCACCGGCCCCCTCGTCGTCGGCAAGGTTCTCGAGCGCACGCCCGAGGAGCAGAAGAACGGCAAGACGATCAACTGGTGCCAGGTCGACGTGGGCGCTGCCAACGGGACCGGCGAGCCGCAGGGCATCGTGTGCGGCGCACACAACTTCGACGTGGGCGACCTCGTCGCGGTGATCCTGCCCGGTGGCGTCCTGCCGGGGAACTTCGAGATCTCCGCCCGCAAGACCTACGGGCACGTGAGCGCCGGCATGATCTGCTCCGCGATGGAGCTCGGTCTCGGCGAGGACCACGACGGCATCATCGTGCTCACCCAGCACCTGCCGGCCGACGTCGTCGCGGGCCTGGCGCCGGGCGACGACCTCATCCCCGTCCTCGGCCTCGACGCCGAGACGGTGGAGGTCAACGTCACGCCCGACCGCGGGTACTGCCTCTCCATGCGCGGCATCGCCCGCGAGTACGCGCTGTCGGAGGGGACCCCCTTCGTCGACCCGGCGGACCTGCCGGTGGCCGAGCCCACCGGGCCGGGCCACGAGGTGCGTCTCGCCGACGACGCACCGGTCGACGGCGTGCCCGGGTGCGACCGCTTCGTCGCGCGGGTCGTGCGCGGCATCGACGCGACGGCGACCTCACCGGAGTGGATGCAGCGCCGGCTCACCGAGGTCGGCATGCGCCCCATCTCCCTCGCGGTCGACGTCACCAACTACGTGATGATGCTGCTCGGCCAGCCGCTGCACGCCTACGACCTCGCCAAGCTCTCCGGGGCCATCGAGGTGCGCCGGGCGCGCGCGGGTGAGACGCTCACGACCCTCGACGACGTCGAGCGGACCCTGGTGCCCGAGGACCTGCTGATCACCGACGGCGGCACCACCCCGCTCGCGATCGCCGGCGTGATGGGCGGCGCGACGAGCGAGGTCGACGACACCACGACCGACGTGCTCGTCGAGGCCGCGCACTTCGACTCCGTCACCGTGGCGCGCTCCGCGCGGCGTCACCGGCTGGCGACCGAGGCGTCCAAGCGCTTCGAGCGCGGCGTCGACCCCGCGGTCACCGCGGCGGCCGCCCAGCTCGCCGTCGACCTCCTCGTCGAGCACGGCGGAGGCACGGCTGACCCGACGGCGACCGACGTCGGGAGCCCCGCAGAGCCGGCGACGATCGCCCTGGACCCGAGCCTGCCGAGCCGGTACATCGGGCTCGACTACCCCCGCGAGGAGGTCGTCGCGACCCTCACCGCGATCGGTTGCGACGTGGCTGACGAGGGCCAGCTCCTGCGGGTCACCCCGCCGACCTGGCGACCCGACCTCGTCGACGGCCCCGACCTCGTCGAGGAGGTTGCCCGCGTGCGTGGCTACGACCAGATCCCGTCGGTCGTGCCCCGGGCCAGCGCCGGCCGCGGCCTGACGCACAGCCAGCGGGCCCGCCGCACGGTCGCCCGCACGCTCGCGGCCACCGGCCTGGTCGAGGTGCTGTCCTACCCCTTCACCTCCGAGGAGCGCCACGACGCCCTCGGCTACGCCGCGGACGACGCCCGACGCACGACGGTGCGCCTGGCCAACCCGCTGCAGGACGAGGCCCCGCTCATGCGGACCTCGATCCTCGACACATTGCTCGACACGCTGCGACGCAACGTCTCCCGGGGCCACCGCGATGTCGCGCTCTACGAGATCGGGCTCGTCACGGCCGGCGGCATCACGCCGCTACCCCTGCCTCCGGGTGGGGTCGAGCCCGACGCGGAGACCCTGGCGCGCATCACCGGCGGGGTCCCGGCCCAGCCGCGGCACGTCGCCATCGCCGCGTCGGGGGCCGCACTGCCCGCGGGGCCGCACGGTCCGGCGCGGCCCGTCGAGGCCACCGACGTCGTCGGCTGGGTGCGGGCGATCGGTGACTCGATCGGTGTCGAGCTGGGTGTCGAGGCCGCCCAGCGCGAGCCCTTCCACCCCGGGCGCTGCGTGGCGATCTCCGTGCCCGGTGGCGAGGTCGTCGGCCACGCGGGCGAGCTGCACCCCAAGGTCTGCTCGCGACTGGAGCTGCCCGAGCGCACCGTCGCAGCGGAGCTCGACCTGGACGCGATCGTTGCCGCCTCCGGCGAGCCGGTGAAGCCCGGCCAGCTGTCCACCCAGCCGGTCGCCAACACGGACGTCGCGCTCGTCGTCGACGAGGGCGTGCCGGCGGCGGCTGTCGCCGCAGCACTGCGATCTGGTGCCGGAGACGACCTCGAGTCGCTCACCCTCTTCGACGTCTACCGGGGCGACCAGGTGGGGCAGGGGCGCAAGTCCCTCGCCTATCGCCTGACCTTCCGGGCCGGCCGGACGCTGAAGACCGACGAGGTCTCCGCCCTGCGTGACAAGGCGGTCGCCTCCGCGGCCTCCGCCACGGGGGCCCAGCAGCGCTGAGCAGGAGACCGTCGCCGACACGCGTTTGCATAAAACAGCGTGCCTGCGTATGGTCATGCAGGTGATCACCGCAGCCATCGCCGGAGCCAGCGGCTACGCAGGGGCCGAGATCGCTCGGCTCCTGCTCGGCCATCCCGAGGTCGAGATCGGTGCCCTCACGGCATCGGGCAATGCGGGCACCCGCCTCGGTGACCTCGCGCCGCACCTGCAGCCACTTGCCGACCGCGTGCTCGAGCCGACGACCGCCGAGGTGCTCGCCGACCACGACGTCGTCTTCCTCGCTCTGCCCCACGGCCACTCTGCGGCCATCGCGCAGCAGCTGCCCGACGAGGTCGTCATCGTCGACTGCGGTGCCGACTTCCGTCTCGACGACGAGCAGGACTGGGACGACTACTACGACACCCCCTTCGCCGGCACCTGGCCCTACGGGATGCCCGAGCTCGTCAAGGCCGACGGCACCAAGCACCGGGGCGACCTCGCGGGGGCTCGTCGGATCGCCGTCCCCGGGTGCTACCCGACCGCCGCGAGCCTCGCCCTGGCCCCTGGTCTGGCAGCCGGTGTCGTCGAGCCCGACGACGTCGTCATCGTCGCCGCCTCGGGGACCTCGGGCGCCGGCCGGTCGACCAAGGCGCACCTCATCGGCTCGGAGGTCATGGGGGCGATGAGCCCCTACGGCGTGGGCGGGGTCCACCGGCACACCCCCGAGATCGAGCGCAATCTCGCCCGCGCCGCGGGGCGCGCGGCCCGCGTATCCTTCACCCCCACCCTCGCGCCGATGCCCCGCGGGATCCTCGCGACGACGACGGCCCGCGCTGCCGCCGGCGCGACGGCCGAGACGGTGCGCGCCGCCTGGGAGCAGGCCTACGCCGACGAGCCCTTCGTCCACCTCCTGCCGCAGGGCCAGTGGCCGCACACCGGCAGCGTCGTCGGCTCCAACCTCGTCCACGTCCAGGTCGCCCTCGACGAGCGCAGCGGCCGTGTCGTCGCCGTGGCCGCCGAGGACAACCTGACGAAGGGGACGGCCGGCGCGGCCGTCCAGTCGATGAACCTGGCCCTCGGCCTGCCCGAGACCACCGGACTTCCCACGACAGGAGTGGCCCCGTGAGCACGACGACCCCCGCAGGATTTCGCGCCGCCGGTGTGACCGCAGGCCTCAAGCCGAGCGGACGCCCCGACGTCGCGCTCGTCGTCAACGACGGGCCCGACCACCACGCCGCTGCGGTCTTCACGACCAACCGGGTCGAGGCGGCACCGGTGACGTGGTCGCGCCAGACGCTCGCCGACGGCCGGGCCGACGCGGTCGTCCTCAACTCGGGCGGCGCCAATGCCTGCACGGGTGCGCAGGGTTTCCAGGACACCCATGCCACCGCCGAGCACACCGCCGAGGTGCTCGGCGTCTCCGCCGGCGACGTCGTCGTGTGCAGCACCGGTCTCATCGGTGAGCTGCTCCCGATGGACAAGCTCGTCGCCGGGGTCACCGCTGCCGGCGCCGCCCTCGCGACCGACGGCGGCGCGTCCGCCGCCGAGGCGATCATGACGACCGACACCGTGAGCAAGACCGCGGCCGCCGCCCGCGACGGGTGGAGCGTCGGTGGCATGGCGAAGGGGGCTGGCATGCTCGCCCCCGCACTCGCCACGATGCTTGTCGTCGTCACGACCGATGCGGTGACCTCCGCGGAGGACCTCGACGCCGCGCTGCGCGAGGCGACGCGGACCACCTTCGACCGCATCGACTCCGACGGGTGCATGTCGACCAACGACACCGTCGTCGCCATGGCCTCCGGGGCGTCGGGTACCGCGGTCTCCCCTTCCGATCTCACCGAGGCGATCCGCGAGGTGTGCGCCGACCTGGCCCGCCAGCTCATCGGCGACGCCGAGGGCGCGGCCCACGACATCGAGATCGTCGTCCACCAGGCGGCGAGCGAGGCCGACGGGCTCGAGGTCGCTCGCAGCATCGCCCGCAACAACCTCTTCAAGTGCGCGATCTTCGGCAAGGACCCCAACTGGGGCCGCGTGCTCGCGGCTGTCGGCACGACCGGGGCGGCCTTCGAGCCCGCGCAGCTGGACGTCTCGATCAACGGCGTGCAGGTCTGTCGCGCCGGGGGAGTGGGCGAGGACCGCACGCTCGTCGACCTCGAGCAGCGCGAGGTCCGCGTCGAGGTCGACCTCCACGCCGGCAGCGACGAGGTGACGGTGTGGACCAACGACCTCACCCACGACTACGTCCACGAAAACTCTGCGTACTCCACCTGATCGGACCGACGAGCATGTCTGCTGAATCCACCCTGCGCGGCGCGATCGACGCCGCCGCACTGCGGGTCGCCCAGTCCAAGGCGACCACCCTCGTCGAGGCCCTGCCCTGGCTCGAGCGCTTCCGCGGTGCCCTGGTCGTCATCAAGTACGGCGGCAACGCGATGACCGATGATGCCCTCAAGGCGGCCTTCGCCGAAGACATCGTCTTCCTGCGCTACGCAGGCCTGCGGCCGGTCGTCGTCCACGGTGGCGGCCCGCAGATCCAGGCGATGCTCGATCGCCTCGGTCTGGAGAGCGAGTTCAAGGGTGGCCTGAGGGTGACGACCCCCGAGGTCATGGAGGTCGTGCGCATGGTGCTCACCGGCCAGGTCGGCCGCGAGCTCGTGGGCCTGCTCAACCAGCACGGCCCCGTCGCAGTGGGGCTCTCCGGCGAGGACGCGAGCCTCTTCGGCGGCCGCCGCAAGGGTGTCGTCGTCGACGGTGAGCCGGTCGACATCGGGCTCGTCGGGGACGTCGAGTCCGTGGACCCGGCAGCCGTCCTCGACATCCTCGACGCCGGTCGCATCCCGGTGGTCTCGACGATCGCGCCCGATCTCGACGTCGATGGCCAGGTGCTCAACGTCAACGCCGACACCGCCGCCGCGGCATTGGCCGTCGCCCTGCGGGCGCACAAGCTCGTCGTCCTCACCGACGTCGACGGGGTCTACGCCGACTGGCCGGACCGCGACTCGCTCCTGTCCCACCTCACCGCCTCCGGAGCGCGCGACCTCCTCGGCCGGGTCGACTCCGGGATGATCCCCAAGCTCGAGGCCTGCATCCGTGCCGTCGAGCAGGGTGTGCCCCAGGCGCACGTCGTCGACGGCCGCCAGCCGCACTCGATGCTCCTCGAGCTCTTCACCAACGAAGGCTTCGGCACGATGATCCTGCCCGACGAGTCCACGCGCGACGAGAGCGAAGGGAGCCCGTCGTGACCGATGTCTCCGCTGCCCACCAGGCCCTGCTCGAGCGTTACCGCGCGAGCCACATCGGCGTCTTCGGTCTGCCCGGCCTCGTCCTCACCCGCGGTGAGGGTGCCTACGTGTGGGACGTCGACGGCACGCGCTACCTCGACCTCCTCGGCGGCATCGCGGTCAACGCGCTCGGTCACGGTCACCCCGAGCTCGTCGCCGCGATCTCGAAGCAGGCCGGCGAGCTCGTCCACGTCAGCAACTTCTTCACCACCCCCGCCCAGATCGAGGCCGCCGAGGCGCTGCTGCGCGTCGCCCGGGCACCGCACGGGTCCGGGGTCTTCTTCTGCAACAGCGGCTCCGAGGCCGTCGAGACGGCGATCAAGCTCTCGCGACGCACGGGTCGCACCGGCATCGTCGCCGTCGGGGGCGCCTTCCACGGCCGCACCACCGGCGCGGTGAGCCTCACCCACAAGGAGGCCTACCGGGCGCCCTTCGAGCCGCTGCTGCCGGGCGTGACGCACGTGGCCCCCGGCGACGTCGACGCGCTGCGGGCCGCCGTCGGTCCCGACACGGCGATGGTCCTCCTCGAGCCCATCCAGGGCGAGGCCGGGGTCGTCACCCCGCCTGCCGGGTACCTCGCGGCAGCCCGGGAGATCACCCGGGAGGCGGGCGCGCTGCTCGTGCTCGACGAGATCCAGACCGGCATCGGTCGGACCGGGGCCTGGTTCGCCCACCAGCTCGAGGGCGTCGTCCCCGACGCCATCACCGTCGCCAAGGGCCTCGGCGGCGGGGTCCCCATCGGTGGCCTCGTGACCTTCGGGGCCGAGGTGACCGGTCTGCTCACCGCCGGCCAGCACGGCTCGACCTTCGGGGGCAACCCGCTGGCCTGCAGCGCGGCCCTCGCGGTGATCGCGACGATCGAGGAGGAGGGCCTGATCGAGCACGCCGTCGCGGCCGGCGAGCACCTCGTCGCGGCCGTCGAGGCGCTCCAGCACCCGCTCGTCACGCAGGTCCGCGGGGCCGGTCTGCTGCGCGCGATCGGGCTCGCCCGTCCGATCGCCCCGGCCGCTGCTCTCGTCGCCCGCCGGCACGGCGTCATCGTCAACCCCGTGGCGCCCGATGCGCTGCGACTCGCGCCGCCCCTGACCATCACCACCGACCAGCTCTCGTCCTTCGTCGACGCCCTCCTAGCGATCCTCGACGAGGCCGCCAAGGAGTCCGCATGACCGTCCGCCACCTCCTCGCCGACGACGACCTGACCGCCGTCGAGCAGGCCGAGGTCCTCGACCTCGCTGCTGCGCTCAAGGCCGACCGGCACGCGGAGCAGCCGCTCGCCGGCCCGCAGGCCGTCGCGATCATCTTCGATAAGCCGACGCTGCGCACCCAGCTGTCCTTCACGACCGGTGTCGCCGAGCTCGGCGGGTACCCGATGGTCGTCGACGGCAACCTCGCCCAGATCGGCACCCGTGAGTCCGTCGCCGACGTCGCCCGGGTCGTCGGCCGTCAGGTGAGCGCCATCGTCTGGCGCACCCACGGGCAGGACCGCCTCCAGGAGATGGCCGACCACGTCGACGTGCCGGTGGTCAACGCGCTGACCGACGAGTACCACCCCTGCCAGCTGCTCGCCGACCTGCTGACCGTCCGTGAGCACAAGGGCAGCACGCGCGGGCTGACCCTCGCCTACGTCGGTGACGGGGCGAACAACATGGCCCACTCCTACCTGCTCGCCTGCACCCTCGCCGGCATGCACGTGCGCATCGGCACTCCTGCGAGCCACCAGCCGTCCGCCGACGTCCTCGCCCGCGCCGAGCGCATCGCGGCCGAGCAGGGCGGCTCGGTGCTCGTCACCGACGACCCGGCCACGGCCGTCGAGGGAGCCGACGTCGTCGCCACCGACACGTGGGTGTCGATGGGCATGGAAGGGGAAAAGGGCGACCGCACCGGCGAGGCGAGCCCCTTCGCCCCCTTCGCCGTCACGGGTGAGCTGCTCGCCGGCGCCGCAGCCGAGGCCATTGTCCTGCACTGCCTGCCCGCCTACCGGGGCCTCGAGATCGCCGCCGACGTCATCGACGGCCCGCAGTCGGTCGTGTGGGACGAGGCCGAAAACAGGCTCCATGTGCAAAAGGCGCTGCTCACCTTCCTCCTGCGCTCGTCGTCGTGACCGTGACGACGCGGCCGGGGCGGCACTCCCGCATCACCGAGCTGCTGCGCGAGCACGCCGTCCGCAGCCAGCCGGAGCTGCTCGCCCTGCTCGCCGACGACGGCATCGAGGTCACCCAGGCGACCCTCTCGCGCGACCTGCTCGAGCTGCGTGCGGAAAAGGTCCGCGTCGGGCGTGACCTCGTCTACGCCATCCCGGGCGAAGGGGGAGACCGCACCCCGCGTGCGGCCGTCGACCCGGCCGAGTACGACGACCGGCTGCGCCGCCTGTGCGAGGAGCTCCTCGTCACGGCCCGGGCGAGTGCCCAGCTCGTCGTCGTCCGCACCCCGCCGGGAGCGGCCAACTACCTCGCCTCGGCGATCGACCATGCCCGCCTGACCGGAGTGCTGGGGACGATCGCGGGGGATGACACGATCATGATCATCACCGGTGGCCCCGACGAGGGAGCCGCCGTCACCGCACAGCTGCTGGGCCTGGCCCAGACCACCGACAGCCAGGAGGCACCGTGACCCAGGACGAGACCGTGACGACCGGTGAGCGGGTCAGCCTGTGGGGCGGGCGATTTGCCGGCGGACCGAGCGATGCGCTCGCCGCGCTCAGCAAGTCGACGCACTTCGACTGGCGGCTTGCCCCGTACGACATCGCCGGCTCCCGCGCCCACGCCCGGGTCCTCCACGGAGCCGGTCTGCTCGACGACGCGACGCTCGACGCGATGCTTCAGGCACTCGCACAGCTGGCGGCGGACGTGGAGTCGGGGGCCTTCGCCCCGGCACTCGACGACGAGGACGTGCACACCGCGCTCGAGCGCGGTCTCATCGAGCGGGCGGGGGCCGACGTCGGTGGGCGGCTGCGCGCCGGCCGCTCGCGCAACGACCAGGTCGCCACGCTCTTCCGCATGTACCTGCGCGACCACGCCCGGATCGTCTCCGGGCTCGTCCTCGACGTGGCGCGGGCGCTCATCGACCAGGCGCGGGCCAACATCGACGTCGCCATGCCCGGGCGCACCCACCTCCAGCACGCCCAGCCGGTCCTGTTGAGCCACCACCTGCTCGCGCACGTGTGGCCGCTGCTGCGCGACGTGCAGCGCTTCGTCGACTGGGACGAGCGGACCTCCCTGAGCCCCTACGGCTCAGGAGCCCTCGCCGGTTCCTCCCTCGGGCTGGACCCCGAGGCCGTGGCGGCGGACCTCGGCTTCGCGGGGTCCGTCGACAACTCGATCGACGGGACCGCTTCGCGCGACTTCGTCGCGGAGTTCTGCTTCGTCGCGGCGATGACGGCGGTCGACGTCTCCCGCCTGGCCGAGGAGGTCATCCTCTGGGCCACCAAGGAGTTCTCCTTCGTCACCCTCGACGACGCCTTCTCCACGGGCTCGAGCATCATGCCGCAGAAGAAGAACCCCGATGTCGCCGAGCTGGCCCGGGGCAAGGCGGGCCGCCTCGTCGGTGATCTCGCCGGCCTCATGACGACGCTCAAGGCGCTGCCGCTCGCCTACAACCGCGACCTGCAGGAGGACAAGGAGCCGGTCTTCGACGCGGTCGACACGCTCGAGGTCCTGCTCCCGGCCTTCGCGGGGATGATGGCGACGATGACGTACCACGGGGAGCGGATGGCCTCCCTCGCCCCCCAGGGCTTCTCCCTCGCGACCGACATCGCCGAGTGGCTGGTGCGCCAGGGGGTCCCCTTCCGCATCGCCCACGAGGTGGCCGGGGCCTGCGTGCGAGTCTGCGAGGAGCGCGGCATCGAGCTGTGGGACCTCTCCGACGAGGACCTCGCGGGCATCAGCCAGCACCTCACGCCCGACGTGCGCGAGGTGCTGTCGGTCGACGGCTCCCTCGCCTCGCGGGACGCGAAGGGCGGGACCGCCCCGGCCCGTGTCGCCGAGCAGCTCGACGACGCGGCGGCGCGACTCGCCGAGCTGGAGGCCTTCGCCGCCAGCCGGATCGAGGCTCGCTGACGTGTCCGGTCAGGGGCGTCGTCTGACCGGGGGAGACCTGGCCGGCGACCCCCTGACCGTCGCGCGTTCCCTCCTCGGATGCCACCTCGTCGCCGGTCCGGTCGCCCTGCGCCTGACCGAGGTGGAGGCGTACTGGGGCGTCGACGACCCCGGCTCGCACGGCTACCGGGGCATGACGCCGCGGACCGAGGTCATGTTCGGTCCCGCGGGCCGGTTGTACGTCTACCGGTCCTACGGGGTGCACTGGTGCGCCAACATCGTGTGCGGGGCGAAGGGGGAGTGCGCCGCCGTCCTCCTGCGTGCCGGTGAGGTCGTGGCCGGGTACGGCGTCGTCGAGCAGCGGCGTCCCGGGGTGCGACGGCGGGACCTGGCCCGTGGCCCGGGCAGGCTGACCCGGGCGCTGGGGATCGTCGGTGAGGACGACGGTGCGGCCGTCGTGGGGCGCGGTGCCCCCTTCGTGCTGCGCGCGCCGGCCGAGCCGGTCGCCGCCGAGCGGATCAGGACCGGACCCCGGGTGGGCGTCTCCGGCCCCGGCGGCGACGGTGAGCGGTACCCGTGGCGGTACTGGCTGGCGGACGAGCCATCGGTGTCGCCGTACCGTCCCGGCCGACCGCGGGTCAGGCGGGGTTGACCCCGACGTCGACCTGCTGGGCCAGGTAGTTTTCCAGGCCGATGCGGGTGATCGCGTCCAGCTGGGCCTCGAACCAGTCGGCGTGCCGCTCCTCGTCGCGGGCCATCTCCTCGAAGACCGATGCGGTCGCGTGGTCGCCGAGGTCGTGGCACTCCTTCGCTGCCGCGTTGAACTGGGCGACGGCCGTGATCTCGCTCGCGAGAGCCAGGTCGAGCATCTCCCGCGCGTCCTCGCCGATGGGGATGTTGTTGAGCTTCTGCACGTTGGGGTGGCCGTCGAACATGAGGATCCGCTCGATGAGCTCGTCGGCGTCCTTCATCTCGCCGATCGACAGGTCGTAGAAGACCTTGCCCAGCCGCGGGAAGCCCCAGTTGTCGAGCATCCGCGCGTGGAGGAAGTAGCCGTTGACGACGCTCAGCTCGAGCGTGAGGGCCTCGTTGAGGAGGGTGACGATCCTGGGGTCAGCTGGCTGCACGGTCTACCTCCGCGGACGTGGTGGAGAGACCGTGATCGGCCTCACTCCCCACATGCTCGCAGAGGATCCGTCGCACTGAGAAGACACAGGCCCCGCAATCGCGACCGGCACCGGTTGCTGCACACACCCGGGAGAGGGTCGTGGCGCCCGCAGTGGCAGCGTCGGCTATCGCGCGGTCACCGACGACGGCGCAGTGGCAGATGATCACGAGACCCCTCCCTTCGAATCAATGAGGTGAGGCATACCTTAACCGGACGAAGGGAGGCTTCCGCACCGGGTGTTCCACATGCCGGGACCGGAGTGGCTGCCGGCCTGCGGGGGAGCGCATGGCAGGCTGGGGCGGGGCGCGCGATCGCGCGCCCGGCACCTCCCGGAAGGACCGAGACGACCGTGACCGACATCCTCGACGAGCTGCAGTGGCGCGGAGCGGTGGCGCAGACCACCGATGAGGCCGCCCTGCGACAGGCCCTCGCCGACGGACCGATCACGGTGTATTGCGGCTTCGACCCGACGGCGCCCTCGCTCCACTTCGGCAACTTCGTCCAGCTCGTCGCCCTGCGGAGACTGCAGCGGGCGGGGCACCGCGTCATCTGCCTCGTCGGCGGGTCGACGGGCCTCATCGGGGACCCGAAGCCGACGAGCGAGCGGCAGCTGCGGACCAAGGAGCACACGGCGCAGAACGTCGCTCGCATCAAGGAGCTGGTCCAGCCCTTCCTCGACTTCGACGGCAGCTCCGGCGTCGACCACCCCGCGATCCTCGTCGACAACCTCGACTGGACGGCGCCCATGAGTGCGCTCGACTTCCTGCGGGACGTCGGCAAGCACTTCCGCGTCAACCAGATGATCCGCAAGGACGCGATCTCCGCCCGGCTGGAGAGCCAGGAGGGCATCTCCTACACGGAGTTCAGCTACCAGCTGCTCCAAGCGCTCGACTACCTGGAGCTCTACCGCGCCCACGGCTGCACGTTGCAGCTCGGAGGGTCGGACCAGTGGGGCAACCTCACCGCCGGTGTCGACCTGATCCATCGCGCCGAGGGCGCCTCGGTCCACGCGCTGACCTCTCCGCTGCTCACCGACTCGCACGGGGTGAAGTACGGCAAGTCCGAGGGCAATGCCATCTGGCTGTCGGCCGACATGACGAGCCCGTACGCCTTCTACCAGTACTTCCTCAACGTCGAGGACGCCTCGGTCGTCAAGCTGCTCAAGGTCTTCACCGACCGTTCGCAGGAGGAGATCGCCGAGCTCGAGCGACTCGTGGACGAGGAGCCCTTCCGCCGGGCGGCGCAACGCGCCCTGGCCGCAGACATGACCACGCTCGTCCACGGAGCCGAGGCGACCGCGTCGGTGCAGGCGGCCTCGGAGGCGCTCTTCGGCAAGGGCGACCTGTCCGCCCTCGACGAGTCGACCCTGATCGACGCGACAGCCGAGCTGCCGGGTGCCGATATCCCGGTCGGCACCGGTGTGCTGGATGCGCTCGTCGCCACCGGTCTGGTGGACTCGAAGAAGGCCGCCCGGCGGGCCATCGCCGAGGGGGCCGTCTCGGTCAACGGGGCCAAGCTGGGCGACGACGCCGTCACCCTGGGTCCGGGGGACTACCTCCACGGTCGCGTCGCGATCCTGCGCCGGGGCCGCAAGAACCTGGCGGCGGCGCGTCTCGTGTGACCTCGCCACGCCCACCGATCGACGCCTGCGCCCCCGAAAAATGGGGGGAGCGGGCGTCGATTTGGTTTCTGTGGCGGGGTTGATCTAGTGTTCTCGATGTCAGCCCGAGAGGGAGGAACGGACACCAAGTGGTGGCTCTCGTAGTCGCCTCAGGCAGGCCGGTCCCGCAGGCTGACAGCCCAGTGAATCTTGGTCCATCGGACTTGGCCGTCATGGTCAGGGAGGTGGACTTGGAGCCGAGCAGCGAGACTGCTACGGTGGGCCACTGCTGAAGATCCAAGCGC